>CAIYCW010000001.1 GCA_903924855.1 uncultured Rhodospirillales bacterium
ACGACCGCCCCCGGAAAACGCTTGGCTACGCGACGCCAGCAGAGCAGTTTCAGGAGCTGTTGGCCAACGTCGCCAGCTTGAAAATACCCTCAACGGGGGGTGTTCGCTCCCAAAGTTGAATCCGCCAACCAAAAAACTTTCATTCATCAGGCCACGCTTTTCCGTATCGACCCGGCCCGGTGATTGAAAGTTTTTTGGTTCTTTTTTACGAAAAAGCACTGCTTGCGTCTGCCAACCTGACAAACAGCCCGGGATCGCTGATCACATAGCCCTGCCGCCGCACCGAAAGAACCGTCCGCTCCGGGCACCCCAGCACTGACAGCTTGCGACGCAGCTTCAACACAAGCTGATCGATGCTCCGGTCATCGGTGTGCACCGGCCGACGCAGCGCCACCCGGCTGAGCCACTCGCGCGAGACCGCGGTGCCGGATGCGTCCAGCAGCGCCTCAAGCATCAGGCTCTCCGCCTCGGTCAGGTCGCTGCGCGTTCCATCGGGCCCCACCAGTTGACGCATCGCCATATCGACGCCGATGCGCGCGGTGCGGTCGCCCTTGATCGACCGTCCCTGCAGCCTGCGATGCACGGCCCGGATCCGCGCGGCCAGCTCATGCACCATGACCGGCTTGACGATGTAGTCATCGGCTCCTCTGTCCAGCGCCGCAACGCGCTCTGTCTCCGCACCGCTCGCGGTGACCACGATGACGCCACAGCCATCCGAAACGAACGGAGCGACAAGGTTGATGCCGTCGCCGTCCGGCAGCGACAGGTCCAGCAACACGATTTCAGGCTGGAAAACCGCACGGGATGCCAAAGCGGCAGCACTGGTGGGAACACTGACCGCCTCCATGCCGGCCGAACGCAGCGCCGATTCGATGATCGCTGCCACGGTCGCCACATCCTCCACCACCAGCACCCGCACCTTGCGCCCCCCAATCCTCGTGCAAGCATACTGACGCGATCTTAACGCGTTGCAACGCAGTGATCACGAACTTTTGATGTTTAACACGGAGCCGCATCAGGCAGCGCGGATTTCCACCAAGAATGTCGCCATCTGGGCCCGCAGCCGATCGGATTGGGCCGCCAGCTCTGAGGCTGCCAGCTGCATCCGACCGGCGGCGTGGCCGTTCTCACCGGCCGCCTCGGTGACGGTGGTGATGCTGCTCGTCACCTCGTTGGTGCCGCGCGAGGCCTCCTGCACGTTACGGGCGATCTCGCCGGTGGCCGCACCCTGCTGCTCCACGGCGGAGGCGATGGACGTGGCGATCTCGCTGATCCGGTCGATCGTGCCGCGGATGTCGCCGATGGCGGCCACGGCCTCCGCCGTGGCACGGGCCATGCCATCCATCTGCTGGGTGATGCTGGCGGTGGCGACCGCAGTCTGGTTGGCGAGCTCCTTCACCTCGCTCGCCACCACGGCGAACCCTTTGCCATGCTCACCCGCCCGCGCCGCCTCGATGGTGGCGTTGAGGGCGAGAAGATTCGTCTGCGCGGCGATGGCGTGGATCAACCGCACCACATCGCCCACCTTGCCGGCGGCGGTGGAGAGCCCGTCCATGATAGAATCGGTGGCGGTCGCCTGTTCGGCGGCGTGGCGGCTGATGCGGGCACTTTCCTCAACCTGGCGGCCGATCTCGGTGACCGAGCTCGCCAGCTCCTCGGCGGCGGCGGCGACTGTGGAGACGTTTGCCGCAGCCTGCTCTGCCGCCGACGAGACGTTGACCGCCTGTTGCTCGGTCGAACTGGCGATGGCGGCAAGCTCGTCCGCCTCCTTGCGCAAAATGCCCGCCGAACGCTGCACGGTCTCGACCACGCCGGCCACGTCGCGCTCGAAGTCATCGGCAAGGCGCACCGAGCGGCTGACGACCGCCCAGGTCAGCATCGGCCCGACATAGGCGCCCGCGCGGTTCCGCACCGCCGAGATCTTCAGGTCCATCGTCTCAGGTCCGAGCTTCACCTTCGCCCGCCAGGGCAGGCGACCGGGGTCGGCGAGAATGGCCCGCTGATGCGCAGGATGTTTGTGAAACACGTCAACACTGGAGCCAACCAGCGTGTCCGCCGCGATCGGCAGATGCGCCTGCATGCCGCGCAGCAGGTCGAGGCTGGTCCTGTTGGCGTAGGTGATCAGCCCGCTGCCAGGATCCGCCAGCATCACCGCCTGAGGCATGTCATCGACCATGCATTCCAACCGGAAATTGGCGGCAACCGTGCCCTTGATCCGCAGCATGGCCCGGCTGATCGCGCCCAGCTCGTCCCGACGGTGGGTGACGGGGATCGCGACGCTGTCATCCCCCTCGGCCAGACGCTGCAGCTGCGATGCGATCGCCCGCAGCGGCAGGGCCACCCGCAGCAGAATCCATGCCCCGGCACCGCACAGAACCAGCCCGGCGGCGGCCGCCAACGACAGCACCAAACCATTGGCAGGCGTCGGATCCAACGCCGCCACGGCCAGCCCGCCGATCGACGTTGCCATCATACAAAGCCCCGCCACCGTACCAGCGACGATACCCCTCAGGCCAAACCGATCTTGGCGCACCTTCATGTCTCCTGAACCCAACGCCCACGATGCGCCGAAAAGATTGACGAATCGTTGACCTGGCCCCGCGCCCGGCTCGATATCACCCCCTGTTCTCGGAACCGCATCATGCAAGAGACGCTTCTGCCGCAGCTGACCCTGGCCGCCGCCCTGCTCGCCGGCGCGCTCGCGCTGGCAGCCCTGGTGGCTTCCCTGCTGGCCCGCGGCACCACATCCTCTCTGCAGGCCCAGCTGCGCGACCAGTGCCATGCGCTGCAGCTCATGATCACCCAGCTCGACCAGGGCCTGCGCCACGAGCTCACCCAGGGTCTGCGCGCAGGCCTGGCCGAGGCGTTCGATCGGGTGCAGGCCGGCCAGTCCGCCCAGGCCGAGCAGTTCGACCGGTTCAGCCGCGCCGTGGCCGAGGGCAATGCCGCGATGCAGCTGGTGATCGGCAATTTCCGCAGCACGCTCAGCGAGACCATCGATCGCGCCGGCGCCGCCTCCGAGACCTCGCTGAAGAACTTCTCCGACCGGCTCGCAGCCCTTGAGGCACAGCTGCGCGCCGAGCAGGAGCAGCTGCGCATGGTGGTCGGCACCAAACTCGATGAGCTGCGCGCGGGCAACGAAGCCAAGCTGGAGGAGATGCGCCGCGCCGTCGACGAGAAACTGCAATCCGCGCTGGAAAAACAACTCAAGGACAGCTTCACCAGCCTGCAGGAGCAGCTGGCCGCGGTGCAGCAGGCGATCGGCCAGGTGCAGACCGTCGCCGGCGAAGTGGGCGACCTCAAGCGGCTGTTCTCCAACGTGAAATCCCGCGGCGGCTGGGGCGAGGCGCAGCTGGAGGCGATGCTGACGGACATCCTGCCCGCCGGCGCCTTCGAAAAGAACTTCAAGGCGAAGGAGGGCAGCACCGAGCTGGTGGAGTTCGCCCTGCGCGTGCCCGGCCGCGGCGGCGAGCAGGCCTGGCTGCCGATCGACAGCAAGTTCCCGACCGAGGACTTCACCCGCCTCGTCGCCGCCAACGAAGCCGGGCTGCGCGAGGAGGAGGCCGCCGCCCGGGCAGCCCTCGCCGCGCGCATCCGGCTGGAGGCGCGACGCATCGACACCAAATACATAGCCGCCCCCCGCACGCTGGAGTTCGGCATTCTCTATGTGCCCAGCGACAGCCTGTTCGCCGAGATCGCCCGCGTGCCTGGGCTGATCGAGGATGTCCGGGCGAAGCACCGCGTCATGATCATGGGGCCCAGCCTGCTGCCGGCGTTCCTGCACACGCTGCGCGTGAGCTACGTGACGCTGGCGCTGGAGCAGCGCGCCTCCGAGATCGGCGAGACTTTGGGGGCGGTGAAGCTGGAATGGGGCCGCTTCGGTGAGGCGCTGGCAGCGCTGCAAAAGCAGGCGGATACGCTGCAGAAAGGAATCGGGGCGACACTGGTGCGGCAGCGCGCGATCGGACGGAAGCTCAAGAATGTCGATGCGATCGATGATGTTCGGTCGGATCTGGTGCTTGGGTTGGTGGAGGAGAGCGTGGAGGAAGAAATTTAAGAAAGCAGTTCTTTTTTTGTAAAAAAATAACCAAAAAAACTTCCATTCATCGGAGCCGGAAATCTCACGAGAGTCCCGACCTCATGGATGAAAGTTTTTTTGGTTCTTTTTTTACAAAAAAAGAACC
>CAIYCW010000002.1 GCA_903924855.1 uncultured Rhodospirillales bacterium
AAAAAAAGAAGATGTTCTTTCTTTGAAAAGAAAGAACCAAAGAAACTTTCATCACCTTTGGCCGTGGCTATTTTTCTAGCTGTGTTGCCTTGTGGGCGAGGAGGGCCATGAGCCTGCGGTCGCGCCATTCCTGGCGGGCCGGCTGATCGGCAAGCGGGAGATGGGCGCGCATCGCGTCATGCACGTCGGCCACCAGCTCGGGCGTGAGGTCGAGCGGCGTCTGCTCGGCCTGGACCTGGGCGTAGAGCCCGCCATAGCGCGCGCAGTAATCCTCCACCCCGCCTGGCGCGTTGAGATCGATGGTCTCGAACGGGCCCATGATCGCCCAGCGCAGGCCGAGCCCGTGCTTGATGGTGGCGTCGCAATCCTCTGGGCTGACCACGCCGTCCGCCACCAGGCGGAACGCCTCGGCGACGAGAGCGATCTGCAGCCGGTTGAGCACAAAGCCCGTCACCTCACGCTTGATGGTGGCGGGCACCATGCCGGCGCGCGTCATCAGATCACGGGTGCGCGCCACCACGTCCGCAGCGGTCCAGGGCGAGGGGCACAGCTCCACCACCGGCACCAGATAGGGCGGGTTGACCGGGTGGGACACCAGGCAGCGCGCCCGGCCGCGCAGGGGCTCGGTGAACACGCTGGCGGGAATGCCGCTGGTGGAGCTGGCCAGGATGGTGGATTTGGGGGCGATATCGTCCATGCGCGCGAACAGGGCGGTTTTGGCGTCGGCACGTTCGGGGCCGTTCTCCTGCACGTAGATCGCACCGTCGAGTGCCGCCTCCAGCGTGGGGGCCAGGCTGATCCGCTGCATCACCGCATCCGGCGCACTGCCCATCAGCAGCCCCTCCGCATGCAGCTCCGGCAGGCGGGCCGAGATGAAGAGCAGCGCGTTGGAGGCTGCCTCCTGCGAGGAGTCGAACAGCGACACCGCAAACCCCGCCCTTGCGAACACGATCGACCAGGCACGGCCGATCAGCCCAGCGCCCACCACTGCAATCCTGTCTGTCATCGCTTCCTCCGTTTTGCCGCATCGAACCATCCGAAGCCTGCTTGCGCAATGCGCGCGCCCGACGCAGGCTTTGGCCAACAGGAGGAACCGAGATGAAACGCATCGCCATACTCGATGACTGGCAAAGGCGCGCCGAATCGCTCACCGATTGGTCCGCGGTGCGTAAGCACGCCGAGCTGGTGTTCTTTGCCGAGGCGTTCGCCAACGAGAACGACGCGGCGGCACAGCTTGCCGGGTTTGACGCGGTGGTGGCGATGCGCGAGCGCACGCCCTTCCCTGCCAGCCTGATCGCCCGCCTGCCACGGCTGAAACTGCTGAGCTTCACGGGGGCGAAGAACGCGGCGGTGGATATTCCCGCCTGCACGGCGCATGGCATTCAGGTGTGTTACACCACCGGCAAGCCGCTGACATACGCCACCGCCGAGCTGGCGCTGGGGCTGATGCTGGCGGCGTCGCGCCAGATCGCGTTTGGCGATGCGCAGATCCGCGGCGGGCATTTTCAGGAAAATCTGGTGCCGGGGATGGAGCTGTTCGGCCGCACCATCGGCATCATCGGGCTCGGCAAGCTGGGCGGCCGGCTTGCGCGCTACGCCAACGCGCTCGAGATGAACGTGCTGGCGTGGAGCCAGAACCTGACCGCCGAACGCGCTGCCGAGGCGGGGGCGCAGCTGGTCTCCAAGGATGAGCTGCTGCGCCGCTCCGACGTGGTGAGCCTGCATCTCGTGCTGTCCGACCGTTCGCGCAAAACGCTGGGCGCCGCGGAGCTGGCGCTGATGAAGCCTGGGGCGATTGTGGTGAACACGTCCCGCGCGGGTCTGGTGGATCAGCAGGCGTTGCTGGCCGCCGTGACCGAGGGGCGGCTGGTGGCGGCGTTGGACGTGTTCGCCCATGAGCCGCTGCCGCCCAACGATCCCTGGCGTAGCGCACCCAACACGGTGCTGACGCCGCATCTGGGCTATGTCAGCCAGGGCAACATGTCCGCACTTTACACCGAATCGGCCGAGAACCTGGTGGCCTGGCTGCAGGGTGCGCCGATCCGCAAGATGAACGACATCGCGTAGGGCGGGCCCACGACCCGCCACACCAACATCAAGAACAGGAGAGAACTCCCATGCGCGCCTGGGCCGTGACCGAGAACGGGAAAGATCTGCAGGAAATCGAGCTGCCCACCCCGGTGCCCACAGGCACGCAGGTGCTGCTGGAGACCACGCATTGCGGCGTGTGCCATTCCGACCTGCATATCTGGGAAGGTGCCTATGATCTGGGCGGCGGCAAGGTGATGTCGCTGAAGGATCGCGGGGTGACGCTGCCGCTGGCGATGGGCCATGAGATCGTGGGCCGCGTGGTGGCGATGGGGCCGGAGGCGAAGGGTGTGGCCATCGGTGATATCCGCATCGTCTACCCCTGGGTCGGCTGCGGCACCTGCGCCTCCTGCCTGGCGGAGGAGGACAATATGTGCCTGCAGGGCCGTGCGCTTGGCGTGTATCAGAATGGCGGCTACGGCACGCATGTGGTGGCACCGCATCCGCGGCATCTGGTGGATCCGGGCAGCCTCGATCTGGGGGTGGCGGCCACCTACGCGTGTTCCGGCATCACGGTCTATTCGGCGATCAAGAAGATCATGCCGATCGCGCCCGATGAGCCGGTGGTGCTGGTGGGTGCCGGCGGGCTTGGGTTGAACGCGATTGCGGTGCTGAAGGCGCTGGGCCATCGCAACATCATCGTGGTGGATGTGAGCCAGGCGAAGCGGGATGCGGCGATGCAGGCCGGCGCCACGCAGACGGTGGATGGCTCGGATGAGGGCACATCCGCGCGCATCATCGCGGCCGCCGGCGGGCAGGTTGCGGCGATTGTGGACATGGTCAACGGCACCGCCACGGCGCGCTTTGCCTTCGACAGCCTGCGCAAGGGCGGCAAGCTGGTGCAGGTGGGTCTGTTCGGCGGGGAGCTGACGGTGGCCCTGCCGCTGATGGCGATCCGCGCGCTGACCATCCAGGGCAGCTATGTGGGCAACCCCAAGGAGCTGCGCGAACTGGTGGCGCTGGCGCAGGCCGGCACGCTGCAGGCGCTGCCGGTGACGGAGGTGCCGCAGCGCGATGCCAATGCGGCGCTGATGCGCCTGCGCGACGGGCAGGTGAACGGGCGCCTCGTGCTGCGCGCGGATGCGGCGTAACCTTCGCAGGGCGGAGGCGCGCAGCGCCTCCACCGTGCACGGTTGCGACAGAAGGCGGCGCGTGTCCGCCGCGCGCCCGAAGATTTTCAGCAGGAGACTGCCATGACCAAGCTGTCCACCGATCTGCGTCATTCGCTTGTGTTGAAATCGCGTCCCTCCGGCATGCCGGAGGCGAAGCATTTCGAGCTGAAATCAGACCCGATTCCCACACCCGGCCCTGGCCAGGTGGTGACCCGCACGATCTTTCTCTCGATCGACCCTTATATGCGGGGCCGGCTGTCGGATCGGAAGAACTACGCGCCATCGGTGCAGATCGGGGAGGTGATGACCGGTGAGACGGTGGGCGAGGTGATCGCCTCGGCCGATCCGAAATTCGCCCCGGGCGACATTGCGGTGGGGGCGCGCGGCTGGGCCACGCATCTGGTCTCGGAGGCGGCTTCTCTGCACAAGCTGAACGGCGCGCTGGCCCCGCTTTCCACCTATCTGGGCGTGCTCGGCATGCCGGGGGTGACGGCCTATTCCGGCATGAAGGATATCGGCGAACCGAAGGCCGGCGAGACCGTGCTGGTCTCGGCCGCCACGGGGGCTGTGGGCTCGGTGGTGGGACAGCTGGCCAAGCGCGCCGGCGCGCGGGCGGTGGGGATTGCCGGGGGGGCGGACAAGTGCCTGTTCGCGCAGGAGCAGCTTGGGTTTGACGCCTGCGTTGATCACCGCAACGACGATCTTTCGGCGGCGATCGCCGATGCCTGCCCGGGCGGGGTGGATGTGTATTTCGAGAATGTCGGCGGGCGCATCCAGGCGGCGGCGTTCGGCGCGCTGAACCTGTTCGCCCGGGTGATCATGTGCGGGATGGTGGCGCAGTACAACGCCGCCGAATTCCCCGCCGGCCCAAATCTCGGCTTCACGGTGGCCAAGCGGGTGAAGATTCAGGGCATGCTGGTGTTCGACAAGCCGGAGCGGTTTGCCGAATGGCGTGAGCTGGCGACACCTTGGGTGCTGGACGGCTCGCTCGCCTACCGCGAGACGGTGATCGACGGGCTGGAGAACGCGCCCGAGGCGTTGGCGATGGTGCTGAGCGGGGGGAATTTCGGGAAGATGGTGGTGCGGGTTTAGACACGCATTGTTGTCGCGTTCGATGGGGCGCCGCCAACCCCCAGCAGCGGCGTGGAAGACGAGCGCAGCATCCATGTCGATATCGACTTTGACCGCTCGGTGCCGTTCATGCGTGCCATGCGCTATGGCGCGTCGCTGCAGGTGAGCTTTGTCACCGGCAATGAGCCGCCCTGGCATGGCAGTCTTTCCGGCAGTTCACGGGCGATCGATGCGTTCAA
This sequence comes from uncultured Rhodospirillales bacterium, assembly GCA_903924855.1. Lineage (GTDB taxonomy): Bacteria > Pseudomonadota > Alphaproteobacteria > Acetobacterales > Acetobacteraceae > CAIQQQ01. The sequence goes on from CAIYCW010000002.1 coordinate 4,511, forward strand.
CAGCTGCCGCGCCTCGCTGGGCGGTGCCGAGATGACGCAGCCTTTCACCCCGTCCACCCCGACCCAGCCCTATCCGGCAAGCCCTGCCCCGCCCCCGGTTGGCGCAACCAACCTGCCGCCGATCCCCCAGCCCGGGTAGGGCACGCGCCGGCCGATCGCACGCAATCAGAGGGATTGTCGTGCTGCGTGGATCGCAAGGACTGGGGAAAGATGGTCCGATCGGGCTGGCCGCAAAGCGGTTCGGCCGGATCTGGAGCGCTCCCGCGGGTGATTGGCGCTTTTGCAGTCCCATGCCCGTTTGGTCCGTTATTTCAAGAAGGAGATCGTCGCGGTCTGCGTTCAATAATAAATTGATTTGATATCCTGTTTGTTGCGACCACATCACTTTCCAGACCGCGCCATTGCGATGCCGATTTTGTTTTTCACTTCACACATATTTGAAATTATCTGGATTTTAGGCCTGATTTTCAGTTTTTGTTGTTGCCATTCATTGATCGTTGAGGATATCACGCCTTTGTGATGTGTGATTTAAGGGGGCGGCTGGTGAGCTTTGTAGGGCGATTCGGTCGCTTTCCGGCGGTGTTCGGGTCGCTGGACGACGAGGGGCCTGCCGGGTCCGCAAGCCCGTCTCCATCAGGCCGCCTGCGCAACCTGGCGCAGGACAGCCTCATCAACCTCAACCCGCGCCTGCTGCTTGCCGCCCTGGTGCTGATCGCGATTGGCATCAACACGCTCACCTATCGGTCAACGATTGCAAGCATCACCGCCGATCAGGAAGCGGCCGAGACCGAGATGCGGCGCCAGGCCGAGCAATTGCTGCTCACCTTCGATCACCTGCTCGAACCGGTCATCAACGAGATCGGCGTTCTGCAGGCATTGTCGGGCAAGGTGGGGCTCGATATCGAGGCAGGTGATGTCAGCCGGACCGAACACGACATTGCCAGGCTCGATCTCGCGGTCCAGGTCGCCAAGCTGCCGGTGCGCCAGATCGGCACCATTGATGAAACCGGCCATCTCACCTGGTCCAACCTGACCGGCACGTCCAACCATGTCGATCTGAGCGATCGAAGTCATATCCAGGCCATTCTGAACGGACGGCGCAGCTTCGTCAGCACGCCGGTGACCGGGCGTGTCTCCAACGAGGCCACCGTGCAGTTCTCCGCCCCGATCCTGGATGCGCACGGCCTGCGCCATGGTGTGAGCGTGGTCTCGCTGGACGCGCATATGCTGCGCGGCCTTGCCGAGGGGCTGAAACTGCAACAGGCGGATTTCGTGTCGCTGGTCCGCTCCGACGGCGCGCTGCTGATGGGCATAACCACGTCGATGCCGCCCATCACCACAGCACTCGACCTCGCGAACGCGGCGTTCCGCAACGCCCATGCCAGCGGTATCGGCGTTGCGCATGTGGATGGGCGGGATCGCTATTTCTCGATCATGCGGCTGAACAACCCGGATCTGGCGCTGCTGTTGGCCGTGGATGTGCAGGAGGCGCTGAAGCCCAATGTGGAGCAGAATGCGCTGCGGCTGCGCATGCTGTGGATCGTGATGGCGGTGACCACGCTGGCCATCGGGCTGATCGGGGTTGTGATCATCCTGCTGCGCAGCATGGTGCAACGCAGCCATGCACGGCAGGCGCTGCATGCCAGCACCCGCAGGCTCGCCAACCTGGTCGGCGTCTCGCCCGGGGTGCTGTTCTGCGGTCGGTTGCTGCCGGAGGGTCTGCGGATCGAAGCCGCCTATGGCAATGCGGCTGTGGGCAACATTCCGCTGCCCGGGGTGGAGACAGCGGCCCCGCGTGAGCCGGTCCAGGTGGTGCGCAGACTGGCCGAGACCATCTCCGGCGCCGACTGCACCGCGATCGGCCGGCAGTTGCAAGGCGGCCGGACGGCGCATCTCGATGTCACCATCGGCAGCGAGACGGATCGGAGCGGGTCGCACTGGGTGCGCCTGGTCCTGCGGCGCATCACGGACAGCGCAACGCCAGCCTCCCGATCGGCCGGCGTGCCGGTGGTGGGGTTCGTTGCGGATGTGACAGCCGAGCACACCGGCCAAGCGGTGATGGCGGAAGTCTCGCGGCTGGTGTCGATCGGCGAGATGGCCACAAGCCTTGCCCATGAACTGGCCCAGCCTTTGGCCACAATTCAGCTGGCCGCCGAGAACTCCAGCTCCATGCTGCGCCGGCCACAGCCGGATCTTGCCAAGGTCCAGGTGAAACTCGACCGGATCGAGCGCGACGCCATCCGCGCCGGCAAGGTGATGAACCACATCCGCAACCTGGCCCATTCCGCACCGCTCGCCGCCGGCCAGACCTCGATGCGCGATGTCATCACAACCGTCGTCGAAATGCAGCAACTGCGACTGGATCAGGAGCGGATCCAACTGACGGTGCTCTATGACGACCTGCCGCCGATGGTGGCGAGCGAGCCGGTGCCGTTGGAACAGGTGATCATCAACCTGATCGGCAACGCGATCGACGCCTATCGTGGCAACACCCGCAATCCGCGCGAGATCACAGTCTTGGTCCGCCATTGCGAGAACTGGCTGATTGTCGAGGTGTCAGACCGCGCCGGTGGGATACCCGAGGCGATGATCGGGCGGATCTTCGAACCCTTCGTCTCCACCAAGAAACAGGGGGAGGGAACCGGGCTGGGCCTTGCCATCAGCCGCAGCATCATCACCAACATCGGCGGGCAGATCGACGTGCGCAACACGGCGGACGGCGCCTGCTTCACCCTCACC
>CAIYCW010000003.1 GCA_903924855.1 uncultured Rhodospirillales bacterium
ACTGTTCGGGCTTAAACATAGAAAGCACAGGGGGCGCCGTGCTGCACCGCGGGCTCAAACGCCCAAGGGCAAGGCGGGCTCCCCCGTGCACCCGACTTCGTCAGCCTAAACGATCAGGCAGGCGTCAAGATACAAGGGCGGAGCCCTGCTCGGGCCGAAGGCCACCGTCCCGCAAGCCCCCCCTTTCCACCCCAAACAGGGCAGCCAGAGGGTTCAGAGCGTGCTGCTGGTGATGGGGGGTGCTGTGACGACGCGGTTGCGGCCGGAGCGCTTGGCCTGGTACATCGCCTGGTCGGCGGTTTTCAGCAGCACTTCGGGTGTCACATCGCCGCCTTCGCTGTGGGCGACGCCGATGCTCACCGTCATCTTGATCGGTGTTCCGGGCAGCGGGCAGAACGACATCTGTTCGATCGAGCTGCGCAGCCGTTCGGCCGCCCCCTCCACCTCCGCCCCGCCGGCGCCGGGCATCACGACGACGAATTCCTCACCGCCATAGCGCGCAACCGTGTCGAACACGCGAGTGCGGTTGCGCAGCATCTCGGCGATCGCCTTCAGCGCCTGATCACCGGCCGGGTGGCCGTAGACATCGTTGATCTGTTTGAAGTGATCGACATCGATCATCATCACCGCGATGCCGTTGGCCTGTCCGGTCGCCAGCAGGCCGCGCAGATGGCGCATCAGGTAGCGTTGATTGTAGAAGCCGGTCAGCGGGTCGGTCAGCGCCATCTCCAGCGCCGAGCCCACATCGGCGCGCAGCCGGTCCTGGTAGAATTTGCGCTTCACCAGGTTGCGCGCGCGGGCGCGCAGTTCGTTCTCATCGATCGGGCGCAGCAGCCAGTCATTCGCCCCCAGGTCGAAGCCGCGCAGGATGCGGTCGCGCTGCGCGGTCTCCGCGATCAGCAGCATCGGGATTTCGTGGGTGGTGTCGGCCGCGCGCATGCGCGAGGCCAGGCGCAGCGGATCGTCCGACTTCATCGACAGGCTGAGCACGATCAGATCGAACGGGATGGCGGCGGTGAGCGCCGTGGCCTCGGCCTCGGTGCTGGCGCGGCCGGGGATCACGCCCTCGCGGGACAGGCTGTCCTGCAGGTCCTGTGCGCCCTCATCGTCATCGTCGATCACCAGGGCGCGGGCGCCGGCGATGGAGTTCACCACCGGGCTTTCGCCGGCCACACCCAGGGCGCGCGCGGTCTCCCCGCGGGCGCGCAGCTCGTCCAGCATGCGCTTGAGGCGCACCAGCGAGCGGGTGCGGGCCAGAAGTGTGTCGTATTCGACGGGCTTGGTCAGAAAATCGTCAGCGCCGGCTTCAAGCCCGTGCAGCCGCTCGGACGGCTCGGACAGGGCTGTGACCATCACCACCGGGATGTGCAGTGTCTCCGGATCGGCCTTGAGGCGGCGGCAGGCCTCATAGCCATCCATGTTCGGCATCATCACATCGAGGAAGATGAGATCGGGCTGCCAGGAATTCGCCACACGCAGCGCTTCCTGCCCGTCCTGGGCGGTGGCCACCTGGTAGTATTCCGCACTGAGGCGGGTTTCCAGCAGTCGCAGGTTGGCCGGTACATCGTCGACGATCAGGATACGGGCGGTCATCGGCGGCGTACGGTGCTTTCCGACTGGCGATGGGGCGCAACCGGCCCGACCACGTTGAACGACTCGATCATGCCTTCATGATCGCATCATCCCTTCATAGCGCCGAAGCCACCGAAGCGGAAGCATTGAGCCACGAAACCTGTGCAGTTTCACATTGTTTGCCCTGCACTTTTGCGGCACCGCGCGGATCTGCGGGAAACCAGGGCAGGATTGCAACACAAGCTTCAAACACGCTCTTTCGCTGCCGCCCCGTTTGCGCTAGCACCCGCCGGATGCGGTGCAACTGGCGCGGAAGCAACTGGCGATGACGCAGATGAGCGAGACCGATGTGATGACAGCCGACGGCCTGGACACTGGGGCCGCGGACATCGACGCCACGACGCCAGCCGTCCCGGTGTCCAACCCGTGGATGTTCTTCCGCCGCTGGATGGCAAACCCGCTGCAGATGGGCTCGATCGTGCCTTCCTCGCCGTCGCTGTGCCGCCGCGTGGCGCAGCAGATCCGCCGCGCGCCGGACGAATACGTGGTCGAGCTTGGCTCCGGCACTGGCGTGATCGCCAAGGCGCTGCTGAATGCCGGCCTGCCGCCCGAGCGACTTTATGTGGTGGAGATCGTCCCCACCATGGCCGACCACCTGCGCCGCGTGTTGCCGGGGGTGAATGTGATCACCGGGGATGCGCGCGAACTGCCGAGCCTGCTGCCGGATCACGTGCGCGGCCGGATCGGCAGCGTGGTGTGCGGCATTCCGCTGGTGCTGCTGCCGGTGGCCGAGCAGCGCCGTTTCATCGATGCGATCGAGGCGGTGGCCCCGGGGCGCGGCTTTCTGCATTACAGCTACTGCGCCACATCGCCGCTGCCGTATCGCAAGCACGCGCTCACCGCCAAGCGCGAGGCCTGGACGCCGCGCAACTTCCCACCGGCCTCGGTCTGGCGTTACACGCCACAGCGATAACGCGTTGTGCGGGGCTGATCGAGATCAATGCCCGCCCTGTCATGAAGTGTCCATGCTGCCGGCATCTTGCAGGATGGTAGCGTTGCGTCTGAGAGACGACAGCGCGCCATCCGGCGGGGCCATCCATGCAGGATCACACACAATGAACAAAATCGCCTTGGCCGCCACCCTGTTTGCCATCTGCCTCAGCACATCGGCCCGAGCGGCCGATCCGGAGGCGGGCGGCAAAGTGTTCCGCGCGCAATGCACAGCCTGCCATTCCATCGTGCCGGGCAAGAAGCTGGTCGGTCCCAGCCTGTTCGGCGTGGTCGGCCGCAAGGCCGGCACCGAGGATTTCGCCTATTCGGAAGCAAACAAAAGCTCCGGAATCATCTGGGATGAGGCAACTCTTGAGAAATATCTGGTCTCGCCCAAGGCGATGGTGCCCGGCACCAAGATGACCTATGCCGGGCTGAAGAACGACACCCAGCGCGCTGATCTGATCGCCTATCTCGCCACCATAAAGTAGAGCGGGTCCACGACCCGCCGCCACAACGTAGAGCGGGTCCACGACCCGCATCCCCCTCCCACTCTAGTCCAAACCAGAGCAGACCGGCTCACACCACCGAAAAACCATGCGCCAACGGGTCGCGGTCATCCACCAGGATGGTGTTGTAGCCGGTCAGCCTGGCCCAGCCTTCGATGGAGGGGATGATGGCAGGCAGGCCGGCCACCTGCGTCATCGCCTCCACCCGACCGTGGAACAGCGTGCCGATGATGCTCTCATGCACAAAGTCCTGGCCTTCCACCAGCTTCCCCTTTGCCGCCCATTGCGCCATGCGCGCCGAGGTGCCGGTGCCGCAGGGTGAACGGTCGATCGCCTTGTCGCCATAGAACACCGCGTTGCGCGCCGAGGCCTCGGGATGGCGCGGCGCCCCTGCCCACAGCACATGGCGCAGCCCGTTGATCGCGGCATCCTCGGGGTGGACGAAGCGCGCGGCATGCGCCTGCAAGGCGCTGCGCAGGCTGCGGCTCCAGGTGATGATGTCGCTGGCCTGGACATGCTCAAGCCCCGGAAAATTCGGCTGCGCATCCACGATCGCGTAGAAATTGCCGCCATAGGAGATGTCCACGCGCAGCTCGCCCAGGCCAGGCACCTCCACCGCCAGATCCCGCTCCAGCAGGAAGGAGGCGATGTTGGTGATGCGCACCGCATCCACATTGGGCCCGTTCATCGTGTAGCGCGCCTCCACCAGCCCCGCTGGCGTGTCGATGCGCAGCAGGCCGGGCGTTCTGGGCGCCACCAGACCGCGTTCCAGCGCCATCGTCACCGTGCCGATCGTGCCGTGGCCGCACATCGGCAGACAGCCGGAGGTTTCGATGAACAGGAAGGCGATATCGGCATCCGGCCGCGTCGGTGGATACAAGATCGCGCCGGACATCATGTCATGCCCGCGCGGCTCGAAGCACAGGGCCCGCCGGATCCAGTCGAACTCGGCGATGAAATGCGCGCGCTTCTCCAGCATGGTGGCGCCGTGCAGGATCGGCCCGCCGCCGGCCACCACGCGCACCGGATTGCCGCAGGTATGGCCATCGAGGCAGAAGAAGGTGTGGCTCGCCATCGCGCTCAGCCCTCCGCCATGCGGTTGCGCAGCACGCCGATGCCATCGATCGCAACCTCGATCACCATGCCCGCGCGCATCGGCAGCACGCCGAGCGAGGTGCCGCAGGCGATCAGATCGCCGGGATACAGCGTCATCTCGCGCGAGATCAGCCGCACGATCTCAGGCGGCGAGAAGATCATGTCGGAGGCCGGGTAGTTCTGCCGCTCCCGCCCGCCGAGCAGCGCGCGGATGGTGAGGCCGCGCCAATCCAGCCCGGTTGCGATGGCGGGCCCCACCGGCCCGAAACTGTCGCAGCTTTTGGCGCGCGCCCATTGCGGAAAGCTCTGATCGGCGTGCAGCAGATCGAGTGCCGTCACGTCGTTCACGCAGGTATAGCCGAAGATCGCGGCCTCCGCCTGCTCGGCCGTCGCATGGCGCGTGGTCTGGCCGATGACGATGCCGAGCTCCGCCTCATAGATCACCCGCCCCTCATAGGAGGGCGGTTTGGCGATCTCGGCCTCGGGCCCTACGATGGCGCCGGGCGATTTCAGAAAGGTCAGCGGCGCGTCCGGAATGGCGTAGCCATGCTTGGCGGCGGCGGCGTGGAAATTGTTCCACAGCCCCACGAAATGCATCGGCTGCACCGGGGCCAGCAGACGCACCTGATCCAACGCGACCATCTCGCCGCTGGGCGTGGGGCTGTCCCAGGGTGTGCCGCTGTGCAGCGCGATCACCTCGTCCTGCAGAACGCCATACACGGCTTCGGACCCGACCTGGCAGCGCACCCACAGACTCATCTTCCATCCCCGCAAAGCACAAAGGCCAGGGAGTGTCCCCGGCCTTTGCCCTTCGCGCAATGCCTCAGCCTGCGCTCACTTCGCCAGCAGGTCGGCGGGCAGCTTGCCGCCATTGGCGGCCAGCTGGGCGATGACCTGGCCGTGCAGCCAGATGTTCATCGCCGCACTGTCATTGGTGTCACCCGGGAAGTGCAGCTCCTCGGCCAGTTTCAGGCGGGCGGCGTGGCTGGAGTCGAGACCCAGCGCCTTGAGCAGGTCGACGATCGACATCCGCCAGTCGAGCGTCTCACCGGATTTGGCGGCCATCTCGTCCAGCACCGCCGGCACATCGACATTGGTGGCGATCGACGCATCCACCGTGGCCGGCGCAGCCGCCAGCACATCGGCGGCCGGGGCATCCGCGGCGGGCGCCTGGCCGGTGGCCGACGGATCGGCCTCGGTCGGCGTGGTGCCGAAGACCTTGCTCAGAATGGATCCGAAAATGCTCATCAAATCTCCCTCCCCGGTGTGCCGGGCTGTGTTGCGCGCGGCGGACGGTCTGCCGCGCATCGCACAGGCTACGGGGTGAGGCATGACAGAACGGCACAGGCTGGGTTACCGTTTGAAGGAGTCTGCCCGCGCGATGCTTAACAAAAAAGGCCAGGGACATGCCCTGGCCTTTTCATCACTCGCAAGACCGATCCGGTCTCACGCCATGCGGACGGCGATCGCTTCCGGGCCTTTGGTGCCCTGGACGACTTCGACGATCACGCTCTGCCCTTCGGACAGGGTGGTCAGGCCGTTGCGCTGCAGAACGGAGGCGTGCACGAACACGTCCTTTTCCGCATTGGGAACGGCGACGAAGCCGAAGCCCTTGATGGCGTTGTACATCTTCACGGTGCCGTTCATTTCCTGACCGGTGCCGGGTGTGGCGGAGCGGCGGGGACCCGCACCCATGCGCGGGCCTGCGCCGGCGCCGGGACCACCCATGCCGCGCGGGGCAGGGGCGGCGGCGGTGCTTTCGTCAACCGAGAGCACTTCGGTGACCTGACGGCCCTTGTTGCCCTGGCCCACGCGCACGCGCAGCGTGGCGCCGGGCGAGACGGTCTGGTTGCCGGTGGCGCTCAGTGCGTTGATGTGCAGGAACACATCGCCCGACCCATCGGAGAGTTCGACGAAGCCGAAGCCCTTCTCCGGGTTGAACCACTTCACGGCCGCGTTCAGCTCCGGGCCGAAACCGGCCGGCGGAGCGCCGTAGCGTGGGGTTTCCATTGCGGGAGCGCGGTCGAAGGAACCGCGATCGCCGAAGCTCGGGCGATCATTGAACGGCGAACGGTCAGAGCCGAAATCGTCGTCGAAGCCGCGACCGCGCGATTTGCGCCCGCGGCCATGGTTGGTCATGCTCAAGAGAAACTCGTCCTTTGTGGGTGGCGTGTCAGGTGTTCAGGCGCTCAACTTCTGGGTCAGAGACCGACTCATCCATGGCTCTGGCCGCGGTGTTGGCAGTCCAACCCCGACAGCAGCAGAACCATAGCGGTTTTTATGCCACGCGCATAGCAACAAGTGTGGCAACACATGACACCGCACAGGCAAGACACGCACCTGCTCTCAGCCGCGCAGAGTCTGTGCCAGCAAGGGGCTGGAAGCCGGTGATTTTCCAGCAATCTCCGCCACCAGCTTGCGGATGATCGCATCGGCGAACTGCGCGTCGTTCTCCACTGGGATCACGAAAGCACCCGCCCCGCCAATCACAGAATTGCGATAATGCGCCTCAAGCCCATCCTCGACGAACAGAATGGGCAGTCCGTTGATGGTGATCCCGTCCGCCACCGCGGCATCGCGGGACGGCTCGGGCCGGGCCCCGCGGTTGTTGGCGCCATCGCCCGAGACGTCGATCACCAGCCGCGCGCCCGGCAACTGGTGCTCCATCAGCATGGCGTGCGCCTTTTCGATCGCGCCGCTGATCGAGGTGCCGCCGCTGTGCAGCTGGCGCGGAACGGCCTCGATCTCCTCGGCCAGCCACTGACAGTCGCGATAGCTGTCGATGATCACCCAGTCGATCACCACCACCTGCTGGTCCGGCCCGGTCCATTGAAACATCGCCACATGCAGCGACGGGCCCGGCAGGTTCATGATGGCGTGCTGCACGCGGGCATCGCGGAATGCATCGGCATAGCCCTGGCGTTGCAGGGCGTAGCGCTGCTGCGTGACCGAGCCGGAGCAATCCACCGCCAGGATCAGCATCACATCCGCCGTGCCGCGCGCGGCCTTGGCGGGGCGCGCCAGGGGGCCCAACAGGTTCAGCGACGACAGGGCCAGCAGCAGGCGGCGCGAGATCGACATGAGGCGAGCATGGCAGGATCAGCCAGCCGGTTTCAACGGCAAACCGCCTCGCCCACCGCGCGGCGCAGAGCGCCGATCCCGGTCTCCACATGCCGGCTGGGATGGACGCGGTTGGTGAGCAGAGTCCAGACCAGCCCGCGGTCAAAATCCAGCCACAACCCGGTGCCGGTGAAGCCGGTATGGCCGATCGTGGTGTCACTGCACGCAGCCCCGCCTAGCCAGCCCGGGGTCTGCGCCTCCCAGCCGATGGTGCGGTTGTTGGGCGTCCGCGCGCGCATCGCAGCCAGGCTGTCCGGGCCCAGCAGCTCGCCCTGCATCAGCGCCCTGGCATAATCCAGCAGCCCATCCGCGGTGCCGAACAGCCCGGCATGACCGGCAAGCCCCAGGGCCGCGGCGTTCTCGTCATGCACCTCGCCGCACAAAATGCGGTCGCGCCAGCGGCAATGCTCGGTGGCGGCGCAGGCGGCCGGATCGGGGTGAAACCCAAGGCCGAAGCCGGGGTCGAGCGCATCAAGCGGGGCGTCGTGCAGCCGTTCGAGGGCGATGCCGAGCAGGATATAGCCGATATCCGAATAGCACGGCGCCCCCGGGCACCATTCATGCTGCAGCACATAGGCGCGCAGCCGGGCCGGATCGGCGCCCAGCGTGTAGATCGGCGCCACGGCGGGAAGCTTCGTCTGATGGGTGAGGCATTGGCGCAAGGTGAGCCGGCGCTCCCAGGCATCGGCCACATTGTACTGGCGCAGATCGGGAATGATCTCGCAAAGCTGCGTGTCCAGCGTGGTGCGGCCCTGCTCCACCAGCCGCAGGAGCTGGGTTGCGGTGAACACCGGCTTGGTCAGGGAGGCGAGGTCGAACACCGTGTCGCGGCGCATTGCCTCGCTGTGCGGCACGATGCGCGCATGGCCCAGCGCCGCAACCGCGCGCGCGCCGGTGCCTAGATCGAGCACCCCCACCACAGCCCCGGGCAAGGGATAGCGTGCCATGGTGGCCGCCACGCAGGTCATCGCACGCGCCAGGCGATCATCGACGTTGGTCATGTGTCACGACTAGGCGGCGTCGCAAGTCCTTGCAAGTGGAGCGCTTGAACCAGCGCCCGGTTCCGCGCACAAGCTGGCGCTGGTGCCTTTACGCCGCCCTTATCGAGGCCCAGATCCCGCCCATGCATCTGCGTGACCGCATTCAACCAAGCCCGCCCGTGGCGCTGAGCCTGCCGCCGGAGATCGAGGCCGCACCGCGCCGCCCGCGTGTCTCGCGCCGGCAGCGCTGGTTGATCGCGGCCATCGTGATCTCGCTGCTGCTGCATGGGCTGGCGGTGCTGGTGGTGGTCTGGCAGCCGCCGGAGCGCAAGCTGCCGGACAGCCAGGCCAGCGCGCCGGCCGAATGGCAGGTCGAGGTGCAGAAGGATGCGCAATCCGCGGCCCCGCCCCCCACCACACAAACCGAAAGCGACGCACCGGCGCTGCCACCGGCACCGACGCCCACGCCCCAACCTGTGCCCGCGCCTGCGCCCAAACCGGAACCCAAGCCGGAACCCGCGCCGGAACCTCAACCCGAACCGGCCCCCGCGCCGCCACCGCCAGCCCCTGCCCCACCGGTGCAGCCGCCGCCGCCCAGTGCGGCACCGGTTGAAACGCCGGTGGCAAAACCGATGGAGGTCACGCCGGACGGCATCGCCCCGCCCACACCAGCCCCGCCCGCGCCACCCGCACCCGCGGTGCCGCCGCCGCAGGAGACCGCGCCGCCAAAGCCCGCACCCAAGCCGGAACCCGCGAAGCCGGCACCGCCCAAGCCCGCCCAGCGTCCGCAGGCCGCTCCCAGCACGGCGTTTCCGCGCATGCCGTTGAGTTCTGATTTCTTCGCGCCCCCCAGCCCCGCCCAACCCAGCCCGGCGCAGCCCCGCCCCCCTGCCCCGTCCGGCGGTGTGCGCGGGCCGCTGAGCACGGCGCTGGGCCCGGTGGAGAACATCAAGGGCGAGCCGCCAACCCGCAACCCGAATGACGAGAATGCGGACATCCAGGTCACCGGCGCGCAGGTCGGCAGCGACTGGATGCGCCAGGTGCATGAATGGTGGGTCATCCATCGCCGCTACCCGGAGGAAGCCGCGCGCAACAACGAGCAGGGCGAGCTGGTGGTCACCTTCAAGGTGGCCCGCACCGGCCAGGTGTCAGGCTTCCAGATCCTGCAGCATTCCGGCTCGCAATGGCTGGATGTGCAGACCACCGCCACCTTCGCCCATGCCAAGCTGCCGCCCTTCCCGCCCACCACACCGGAGGATGAGGCGACGCTGACCGTGCATGTGCTCTACGAGATCTACGGGCGGTAGCGCGCGCCACCTGGTGCAGGTCTGCTGGCACCGGCCCCAAACGGCCGCCACCGCCGCAGCCACAGCGCGTTCAGCACCACCGCAAGCGAGGAGAACGCCATCGCGGCACCCGCCACCGCCGGGTTGAGCAGACCCATCGCTGCCAGCGGCAGGCCGATCGCGTTGAACACGAAGGCCCAGGCAAGACCCGCGCGAATCCGCGTCTGGGTGCGCGCCGCGATATCCAGCGCCGCCGCCACCATGGCGGGATCGGAGCGCATCAGCACGATGGACGCGGATTTCATCGCGATGTCGGTGCCGCTGGCCATGGCGATGCCCAGATCGGCCGCCGCCAGCGCCGGTGCGTCGTTGATGCCGTCCCCCACCATGCAGACCGGCCCGTCCGCCTGCAATGCCCGGATGCGCGCCAGCTTGTCCGCCGGCGACAGCCCGCCCACCGCGTCATCCAGCCCGAGCGTCTTGGCGAAGAACCCAACACTCGCCGCCGAATCGCCGCTCAGCAGCACGGCGCGCAGACCGAGCGCGTGCAGGCTGTCGACGGCGTTGATCGATGTCGGGCGGATGGTGTCGGCAAAGCCGAGCAGACCCAGCACGCAAGGCCGGGGGCTGATCTCGACCAGATAGGACAGAGTCGCCCCGCGCGCCTGCAGCGCCTGCACCGAAGCGGCGATCGCCTGCGGCAGATCGGCCGGGCCCAGCCCCGCGCGCGCCAGCATCGCCGCATGGCCCAGCCCCAGCTGCCGCCCCGCCACCACGCCGCAGACACCCTCGCCCGGATGCTCCACCAGCTCGGTCGCGGGCGCTGCAGGCGCCCCCCTGGCGCGCACCGCCCGGGCCAGCGGATGCGTGCTGGTGGCCTGCAGCGCCGTGGCCCAGCCAAGCAGGACTTTCTCCTCCCCCCCGTCCGCGGGCTGGCACAGGATCAGCTCCGGCCGGCCTTCGGTGAGGGTTCCGGTCTTGTCGAACACCACGGTGCGGATCCGGGACGCGCGGTCCAGCACCGCGGTGTCACGCAGCACGATGCCAAAGCGCGCCGCCATGCCGGTGCCGACCATGATGGCCGCCGGCGTCGCCAGCCCCAGCGCGCAGGGGCAGGCGATCACCAGCACCGAGACCGCCACCACCAGCGCCTGCGCCGGCCCCGCGCCGATCAGCATCCAGCCGGCAAAACTCACCAGCGCCAGCAGCAGCACCGCCGGCACGAACCAGGCGCTGACCCGATCCGCCAGGCGCTGCAAGGCGGGTTTCTGCGCCTGCGCATCCGCCACCATGGCCAGCATGCGGCCCAGCATGGTCTCAGACCCCAGGCGCTCGGCGCGCAGCACCAGCAGGCCCGAGAGGTTGATGCCGCCGGCGGTCACCGCGTCCCCCTCGGCCGCCGGCACCGGCAGGCTCTCCCCGGTCAGCGCCTGCTGATCGAGATCGGACCGCCCTTGCACCACCACGCCATCGACGGGAATGCGGCTGCCGGCGCGCACCGCCACCAGATCGCCCACCGCAAGCGCCGCCAGCGCCACCTCCCGGTCCACGCCATCGCTCCGGCGCAGCACAATCTGCGGCACCAGCGCGTGCAAGGCGGCCAAGGCGGCGCCGGCCTGCAGCCGCGCCCGTCCCTCCAGATGCCGCCCCAGCAGCACCAGCGCCACCACCACCGCAGCACCGTCGAAATACAGCGCATCCATGCCCTGCGGATCGCGCAGCACGCGGACAAGGCTGAGCAGATAGGCGGACCAGGTGCCGATCGCGACCAGCGCATCCATGCTGGGCGAAAATGCCCTGATGCTTTTGAAGCCCGCGACGGCGAAGCGCGTGCCGAACCAGAGCTGCACCGGGCTTGCCAGCGCCGCCTGCGCCCAGCCCGGCAGCATTGGCACGCCAAGCGGCGCCAGCAGCATCGGCAGCATGATCGGCGCCGCCAGACCCAGCGCCAGCAGCACCGGCCACAGCCGCTCCGCCACCTCGGGCCTTCCGATCGGGGACGCGTGATAGCCCGCCCGCTCCACCGCCGCCATCAGCGCCTCGGCACGCACCTCAGGCCCCGCCTGGATATGCGCCTGCCGTGTCATCAGATCGACCCGCGCCTCCTGCACCCCCGGCACGCGGCGCAGCACCTTCTCAACCCGCGACACGCAGGCCGCACAGGTCATTCCATCAATCGAAAGCCCGGTTGCAACGGATGGCGCCTGGGTCATTCCACAGAGTTGGGACCGAGCGCCTCCGGCCCCAAGGTCTCGCGCTCGTCAAACACGAAGCAGCTGCCCTGCCAGATCTGCTGGTCGGGCGGCACCTGCTCCAGATAGGCCAATATGCCGCCTTCGAGGTGAAACACCTCGCCAAAGCCGCGCGCCAGCAGCAGGGCGCTGGCCTTCTCGCAGCGAATGCCGCCGGTGCAGAACATCGCAACCCGGCGGTTGGTGGCGGGGTTGAGCTGGCTGTCGACAAAGGCCGGAAATTCGGAAAACCGCTCGGTGCCGGGGTCGATCGCGCCGGGGAAGCTGCCGCGCGCCACCTCGAAGCGGTTGCGCGTGTCGATCAGCACAATATCCGGCTCGGCCAGCAGCGCGTTCCAATCGGCCGGCTTCACATAGGTGCCGACGCGCCGCGCCGGATCGGCCTCGGGGGCGGCAAGTGTGACGATCTCGCGCTTCACCTTGATCTTGAGCCGGCCGAACGGCCAGGTCTCGGCGGCCGACCATTTCAGGTTCAGCGCGTCAAAGCCAGGCCCCGGCCCGATGCCACGTTGCAGATCGGCCACGAAGCCGCGCACGGCTTCGGGCACCCCTGCGATGGTGCCGTTGATCCCCTCCTGCGCCAGAATCAGCGTGCCGCGCAGCCCGGCCTCGGCGGCGCGGCGCTGCACCGCCATCTGCAACGCCACCGGATCACCGACCCGGCGGAACTGGTAGAGTGCCGCGACCGCGAGGCAAGTCAAGCCAGGATCTGGCCCGCGAACAGCTCGGCCCCGGTGTCGTCGATCAGCCGATAGGCGAAGCGCTCGGCCGACAGATCCACCGCCATGAAGCCGTGATGGCCGCTGGAGAACTGGCCCGGTGCGGCAGGCCCCGGCTCATAGACCTGGCTGCCGGCGCCGCAGGTGATGAAGGTGATGCCGTCGCGCTGCGTCATCTGCAGATTGTGGTCGTGGCCGTTGAAATAGACATGCACGCCATGCGTCTTCAGCAACGGCAGAATGCCGTCGATCAGCTCCTGCTGGTCGCGATCGCCGCCGGTGACGGTGTAGATCGGGTGATGCCCCACCACGATCTTCCACTTGGCGCCGGACGCCCCGAGCGCGCGATCCAGCCAGGCCAGCTGGGCCTTCACGTCCTGGTCCTGCACATGCATCTTCTTGGATTTCTGATACATCGCCAGCATCGGGTTGGTGTCGATGTAGAAGAAATCGATCGCCGTGCCGTCCGCCAGCTTCTCCTGACGCATGTAGTAGCGCGCCGGCATGCTCCAGCGCGGTGAGGTATGGGCATAGTCCAACTGCGCCTGCACATCGCCCAGATAGTCGTGATTGCCGAGGATCACATCCCAGCGCGTCTGCAGGGCGGGATGGGTGTAGATATCCTCGAACGAGGTCTTCCACTGCTTGTCGGTGAGGCTGGTCACACCGTCCTCGTAGAAATTGTCACCCACGGAGATGGTGAAGGCGCTGCCGATCGCCTCCGCGGTGCGGCCCATCGCCTGCGCCACCTCCCGCTGTTTGAAGGCGCCCTCGCGCCCCCAATCGCCGATCACCACAAAGCGCAGCGACGGCGCGGCTGCCTGGGCGTGCGGTGCCAGCAGCGAGGCGCCGGCCGCGGCACCCGCAGTGCCAAGCAGCGTGCGGCGGGAGATGTCGATGGGCGTCATGCGGCGGCTCCGGTCATGAGAAGGGGCACGAAATGCCCGCAATCATGCCGGAACCGCAAGCCATGGTGTGTTAAAATGTGATGTTGGCGCGCAGGCCGAACACCAGCTCGTCCTTGATCTTCTGGGTCGGCTGCAGCGGGTTCAGCACCCCGCCCCCCGGCCGGATCACATACTGCACATCCGGCTGCAGCTGCAGCCACGGTGTGATGGCCGCCTGGTAGGTGGCCTCCAGAAACCATTCCGAGCTGCGCACCGGCGTGAGCGAATTGCCGAGCCGCACATCCTGGTCATAGCCCGCCGCCCGGCTGGACACATGGGCATAGCCGAAGCCAAGCCCCGCCATGTCGTCATCCCGCCCCGGCAGCGGGGCGGCCAGGGTGACGCCGCCATCGACGCTGGTGTCGATCAGGTTGCGATCCGACGGCGCGGTCAGCACGCGGGCGAACACCGAGAGCAGGCGCGGACTGTCCGGCGCCGCGCGCCACAGCCCCTGGTCGAGCAGGGCATAGACGGCGCTGTTGCCGGAGAGTTTGCGCGGCGTTCCGTTGCTGCGGGCGGAGGCCAGCGACACGCCGTTTGTGTCATAGCGCTGGTCGTAGAAATCGCCGGTATCGGCGTAGAAGCCGAATTTCAGCGCGGTCGGCAGACCGTCCGGCAGCTTGTCCGCACCTGGCGCCTTCTGGTTCAGCAGATATTGCACTTCGGCGATGAACAGGGCGCCGGTGCGCAGCCCGAAATTCAGCCCCGAGCGGGTCAGGCCGCGCAGCTGGCTGTCGTTGTTGAACGGCCCGCCGGGCGGGTTGTCATCGAACACGCCGGCCAGAAAGCCGATCTCATCGGTGGCCTGCACATGCACCCGCACACCAAGGGCTGACAGCGGCGAGGCCGGGCCACCGGCGTACAGATCGGCCGAGGGCAGCATCGGCCAGCCCATCATGGTGTTGTAGAACATCGCCGAGTTGGACGAGTTGATGAAATCCTGGTCCACCGCCTGCTGGCCCAGCTTCACGTCAAACGCGCCATCGGCGAAGCTCTGCTGATACCACAGCTCCCACAGCCGCGTGGCCGTGCTGTCCGAGGCGCCGCTGACCGTCTGCAGATTGCCGAGATAGGCGTTGCTCAAACCGTGGCCGTGAATGTCCAGCGCGGAGATGTTGAACGTGCCGCCCTTGAGGCCGAACGCCTTTTCCATATCGACCTGCACGGTCAGTGTGGTCTGGCCGTCATAGACCGAGCCCTGCTTGTAGCCGCCGGAGACATTGCCCATGAACTCGCTCTGTTCGAGCAGGGTGAGTGTCACGCCGTGGTCGGAAAGCCGGCTGCGCAGCCCACCCATGTCGCCCAGCAGATTGGCGCGCTCCCAGATCGACGGCGCCTCGGCCGGCGCTGCGTCCTGCGCATGGGCCAGCAGGGCGGGAAGGCAGAAGGCGGTGGCAAGCAGCAAAGAGCGCATAGGGGCCTCGCGAAACAGCAACGACAATCCATCTGCCACAGCCAAGCCCCCTCCGCCACAGGAAACCCATGACAGAAGAGCCGGGACCAAAAACGAATGAAAGTTTCTTTGGTTCTTTCTTTTCAAAGAAAGAACTTCTTTTTTTGTAAAAAAAGAAAAAAACATTTAAACTTTGGATCCGTCGAGCCACGCAAGGCCGCGCGCATACAGGGCGTCCACTTCAGGGCCGACCAGGCCCGGCATGTCCGGTTTCACCTTGTAGCCGATGCCCGACTGCAGATAGGCCAGATGACGATAGCCTTCGGGGAAGCGTTCCAGCACCGCGCGGTCCAGCTTCGGCGTCTCCGCGGGGTCGACCGGGTCGAGCCGGTCCTTCTCGTAGATCGGCTGGCGCAGCACCAGGCCCCAGCGCCCGCCGCGCCTCTCCCAGAAATCGTAGAACCGGCCGGTGCAGACCACGTCGCACACCACGCCCTCGACCGGGGCGCGCTGGGAGATCGTCATCTTGGTCTGGGTGATGGCGCGATCGCCCGCGATATCGACACTGGTGCCGCCCAGGAAGTGCAGGATGCGCACGCCCTTGGCAAAGCCCGCCTTGTTCATGGCGATGAACTCGTCCGCGGTGCCCTGAAACCAGGTGGCCATCATCACGCCGTCATCATGCCAGATGGTACGAAACCGGTCCCAGATCAGCGCGTCGCGCCAGATCGCCCAGTTCTCCACCAGATCGCGCAAGGTGAGACGGTCGATCAGCTCCTGGTCCATGGCGGCATTCCCCTCCGGTTTTGCCGCAAGCTTTACGCCGTGACCGGAAGGCTGGCCAGCCTCAGGCCGAGGTGCCGCCCACCGTGAGGCCCGAGATCTTCAGCGTCGGCTGCCCCACACCCACCGGCACACCCTGGCCGTTCTTGCCGCAGGTGCCGATGCCAGGGTCGAGCGCCATGTCCGAGCCGATCATCTCCACCTTGGTGAGCGCATCCGGCCCATTGCCGATCAGGGTTGCCCCCTTCACCGCGGGGCCGATCTTGCCGTTCTCGATCAGATAGGCCTCGGACGCCGAGAAGACGAACTTGCCGGAGGTGATGTCCACCTGCCCGCCGCCGAAATTCACCGCATAGAGGCCGCGCGGGACGGAGGCGATCATCTCCTCCACCGAATGCGAGCCGCCGAGCATGACGGTGTTGGTCATGCGCGGCATCGGCGCATGGGCGTAGCTTTGCCGCCGCCCATTGCCGGTGGCGCGCACGCCCATCAGGCGGGCGTTCATCCGGTCCTGCATGAACTCACGCAGAATGCCGTCCTCGATCAGCACGGTGCGGCTGGTGGGCGTGCCTTCATCGTCCACCGTGAGGCTGCCGCGGCGATCGGGGATGGTGCCGTCATCGACCACCGTCACGCCCGGGGCGGCGATTCGCTGGCCCATCAGCCCGGCGAAGGCGGAGGTCTGCTTGCGGTTGAAATCGCCTTCCAGACCATGGCCGATCGCCTCGTGCAGCATGATGCCGGGCCAGCCGGAGCCGAGCACCACCGGCATCTCGCCGGCCGGGGCTGCAACCGAATCGAGATTGATCAGCGCCTGGCGCATCGCGCTGTCGATCGCCTCGCGCCACACTTCGGGTTTGGTGATGCGGTCATAGCCGAAGCGCCCGCCCAGGCCGTGGCTGCCGGTCTCGCGGCGGCCTGCATGCTCCACCACAACCGAGACCGAAAGCCGCACCAGCGGGCGCAGATCAGCGACGCGTTCGCCGTCGCCACGCAGGATCTGCACCGCCTGCCATTCGCCGCCGATCGAGGCGCTGACCTGCACCACGCGGCTGTCCTTGGCGCGGGCATAGGCGTCGATCTCGGACAGCAGCGCGGTGCGGGCGGCAAAGCCACCTTCGTCTGACAGCGGGTTGGCCGGGCTGTAGAGCCTGGCATTGGTGGCACGCGGCGGCTCGGCGGCGATGCCGGCGTGGCCGTGGGCGACGGAGGAGACGGTGGCGGCGGCACGCTTCAGCGCGGCTTCGGAGATCTCGCCGGCATGGGCATAGCCCGCGGTCTCGCCCGCCACCGCGCGCAGGCCGAAGCCCAGCGTGGTGTCGAACCCGGCCGAGCGGATGCGGCCATCATCGAGCACGATGCTCTCGGTTTCGCGGTATTCCAGGAACAGCTCACCGTCATCGGCGCTGGCCAGCGCATCGGCGGTGATCCGCCGTGCCGCGTCCTGGTCGAGCGCGTGCTGCGCAAAGAACAGCTGATCGGTGACGGCAAGCGGGGTGTCCTGGTCGCGCATGCGAATTCCTGGAGCTTGAGAGGATTACGGCCGCCGCACCATGTGGCGCAGCACGAGACAGGCGGTCAGCAGCAGCATGGCACTGGCCTGGTGCAGCGTGGCAAGCCCCACCGGCACGACATAAAGCAATGTGGCAACGCCAAGCGCATATTGCACGCACACGGCCAGCGCCACGCTGCCGAGCGCCCAGCGCAGCCTGGGCTCGGGCCGCAGCGACAGGCCATAGATTGCAGTCCCAAGTGCCAACAGCGCCGTGAGAGTGGCGAGCAGCCGGTGGTCGAACTGCACGGCCTGCACCGTCTCGAACAGGTTGCGCCACCAGGGGCTGAGGCTCGCCCAGCCCTCGGGGACCAGATGCCCGTCCATCAGCGGGAAGGTGTTGTAGGCAAGCCCAGCCTTGAGACCCGCGACAAAGCCGCCGGCCACGATGGTGACCGCCACTGCGCAGGTGAGCCCCAGCGACAGGCGGCGCAGCGCATGGGTGGCGAAGATCACCGGCTGACCGTGGCGCCAGACGCCCAGCGCGGTCCACAGCAGCGCCGCATACAGGCTGAGCGCCAGGCTGAGATGCATCACCAGCCGATAGGGCGAAACCGCGGTGCTGTCCGCCTCGAAGCCGGAGGCCACCATGAACCAGCCAACGCCACCCTGCAGCCCGCCGAGCACGAACAGCAAGGCCAGCCTGCGCCACAGATAGCGCGGCATCTGGCCGCGCAGCCCGAACCACAGCAGCGGTCCGATCAGCACGAACCCCATCAGCCGGCCCCAGAACCGGTGCGTCCATTCCAGCCAGAAGATCTGCTTGAACCCATCCAGCCCGAAGCCGTCATGCAGCAGCGTGTATTGCGGGATCTGCTGATAGAGCGCGAACAGGCGTTGCCATTCGGCGTCCGACCAGGGCGGCAGGATGCCCAGGATCGGATCCCATTCCATGATCGACAGGCCCGAGCCGGTCAGCCGCGTGGCGCCGCCGAGCGAGACCATCACCAGGATCATGAAGCACAGCGCGAACAACCAGATCCCGATGGCACGTTGGGTGCGGGTCTGCGGCGGGGTGGCGTGAGGCGTGCTGAGGTCGAAGGGCATGAGCCATTATATGGAAGAGCAGGCCACCGCGACCAGGGGTCTGCGATCCCGTTGCAAAATACCATTACGACGAATGATGGAATCATTGGACACTTTGCAATTTTTCTTTTTATAGAATGAACGCCGGCGGACGTTGCATACCGCCCGAGCATTGAACACAAGGCGGAGTGCCCCATGCGACATTGGTTTCGGTTCACAGCCCTTGCTTCGACCCTGGCGATCGCGCTGTTGGCACACGCAAAGTCGGCCCATGCCGATGTCACGCCAGCGCAAAACCAAGGGTTTTCCACAAGCATCACGCAGAGCAAGAGCCGCTGGACTTTCAGCGGCACGGCCACGCAGGCCAACGTCGCTGATTTCGGAGCCTTTGATGCAAGCGGCGCGTCCCAGCTGCTCAATTACAATCAATTTGATGCGTCGCTCGGTACACTGACCGGCGTCACCGTTATTCTGGTTTCTCCGCAAATCACCGGGCACGTGCAAACAGGTATCAGCTCTGATTATATTTTCACCGCCCAAAACATTTTTTCACTGTCAATCGTTGATCTCAACGCGGAGGCCGTGCTCACCACCGATGGGCAAATTGATTCCACAACACTGGGACCCAACAACAAGCTGAATGCAGGGCCAAGTCCAGGATACAGCGACACCGTCTATGCGGCAGACGGCACCACCCCCGCCTCGTTTGCATCAACGTCATTCACAATCACCACCAATCTCGCATCCTATATCGGCAGTGGGACTTTCGATATGACCGCCCAGATCAACAATTACACGCTGAGCGCTGATTGCCCCGGCTTTGGCTGCGACCTGAGTTCGAGCGCCGGATTCTCCGGCAGCCTCAATGTCGTGTATGACTACACGGCGGCGCTGCCCACGCAGGTCAACACCGGCGGCACTGATATTCCGGAGCCACTCAGCGCCGCTTTGCTGGCCCCGTCCCTGGCCTGGCTCGCCGCCGCACGGCGCCATCGCCAAAAAGCAGAGCAGATCTGATCGCGGCGGCGGTGAAGTTGGGTCAGCATCCTTGACTTAGCTGCCGATGATCCCCTTATGTTGCGCCGCAGCATTTTGCTGCACTGCAATAGAGGAGGCTTTGATGGCCACCACCTGGAACCATGCTCCCGCCGCCGCCCGCGTCTCGGCAACTGCCACGACCGGCAACCGCTTCGGCCTGATCGGCCGCATCCTGGGCGCGATCGAGAACTATCGTACCCGCATCGCCACGCTGAACGAGCTGCACAGCCTCGACGCCCGCGACCTCGCCGATCTGCGCATCTCGCCCTACGACTTCGACGACATCTCCCGCGGCACCTACCGCCGCTGAGCCAAGACGCCGGATAAACCGGCGCGCCGTGACCAGACCGGGCCTGGCAAAATGCCTTCCCCGGTCTGTCACCTCAATCGCATGTCACCTCATCGATCTGTCAGTGCAGGTTGAGCATGCTGTCCACATGGCGCCATTCGCCCGGTGAGATCAGCGAAACCGCCCCCACGCGCACCGAATGCAGCCGCCCCTCGATCTCGCGTTCCCAGAACGCCAGGAAGCGGTGCAGCACAGGAAATTTCGGCGCGATATCGAGATCCTGCCACACATAGCTTTGCAGCACGGCCGGATGGTCGGGCAGATGATAGAGAATTTCCGCCGTGGTCAGCCGGTAGCCGCGCAACTGGCGCTCGATCCGCGTCAAATCCTGCATGAATGTCTCCGTTCGGTTTGTCCTTCAGCTTCCCGCATCCGCGGTATCGGCAAGACTGCCACGACAGCCAGGGCCGGTTTCAAGACAAAATCGTTGAAGATCAGCGTTTTGGCACTCATGCAGCAGGAGTGCTGCCTAATTGCCGGACTCCAGCCCCGCAAAGCCTCGCCCACAAGCCGGCATTGGCACTCTCATCATCCGACTGCCAATATTCTTGACTCCCCCCACGCAGCGCTCTATCTCGCGTGGCACTCCTCGATGGGGAGTGCTAACAGCGGCCGCTGGCGGGCTGCGTGGTGCTTCGGGCCACTCAGCCAGGCGAACCGGCCACCAAACCAGGAGCGCTTCATATGAAATTCCGTCCTCTGCACGACCGGATCGTGGTCAAGCGCCTCGATGCCGAAGAGAAGACCGCAGGCGGGATCATCATCCCCGACACCGCCAAGGAAAAGCCGATGGAAGGCGAAGTCATCGCGGTCGGCCCCGGCTCGCGCAACGAGCAGGGCGCCATCGTCGAGCTCGACGTCAAGGCGGGCGATCGCGTGCTGTTCGGCAAGTGGTCCGGCACCGAAGTCAAGATCGACGGCCAGGACCTGCTGATCATGAAGGAATCCGACGTGATGGGCATAATCTCGAAGTAATTCGAGACGCGCACCTCCGTCTGAAACACACAAAAAGGAATTACGAACATGGCTGCAAAAGAAGTTCGCTTCGGCAGTGACGCCCGCGCCCGCATGCTGCGCGGCGTCGACATCCTCGCAGACGCTGTGAAGGTGACGCTGGGTCCCAAGGGCCGCAACGTCGTCATCGAGAAGTCCTTCGGCGC
>CAIYCW010000004.1 GCA_903924855.1 uncultured Rhodospirillales bacterium
AACCCAATTGCGAGACGCTCGGCTCCACCGCGCCCCGGGCCGGGCGGCCACCCGGCCCGGGGCATTCCTATTCTCCGGAACAACCAACCTATACGGCAACCTCAAGAGACAATTGCGAGCGAAGCGAAGCAATCCATCGAAATGCCAGCGCGTGGTTCAGTGGCTTGCTTCGCTGCGCACGCTATGACGGAACCTGATCACGCCGGCACAAGCGCCAGCAGGGCGCGGAGTTCCGGGCGGCAGGAGCCGCAATTGGTGCCGGCGGTGGTGGCGGCGCCGATCTGCTCGACCGAGTGACAGCCGGCGGCGATGGCGTCGCGGATGCGGCCCTCGCCGATGCCGAAGCACACGCAGACCGGCTTTTCGGGGCCGCCGCCCTCGGCCGGGGCGCCGGCCAGCAAGGCGCGGCGGTCGGACAGGGTGATCGCATCCGCCCCGAACAGGCTGGCCAACCAGTCCCGCTGCGGCAGGCGCTGGTCGGGGCCGATGAACAGCACGGCGTGCAGGCGGCCATCCTGGATGAGGGCTGCGCGGTGCAGGTCCATCTCGCCGTCCTCGAAGGTGATCCAGGCGCCTTTCTGCGGCAGCAGGGCGCGCAGCCGGGTGAAGGCCGCGCTTGCCGTCTCCTCGCCGGCCAGTTCGTGGCGCCAGGCATGCTCGGTGCGGATCAGCGTGGTGAAGGAAGCGATGTCGGGCGGCAAGGCCTCCCGGCTGAGCACGAAGCCGTGCCAGGCGGGCGCCCAGGCTGCGATGCGCACGGGTGTGTGTTTCAGCTCGGGCTGACCGCTGATCGGGTCCACCTCGGCATTGACGCTGGCGTTGATCCGCCCGGCGGAGGCGAGCTGTGCCGTCCAGTGCATCGGCGCGAACACGCTGCCCGGGCGCTGGCCGGCATCGATGCGCGCGCGCAGCAGGGCCTGACCGCTTTCACCGGTGACGCGGACGAAGCCGCCATCGAGGATGCCGGCTGCATCGTGCGGATGGAGCGACAGGAACGGCTCCGGCAGATGGGCGGAGAGCCGGGCGGATTTTCCGGTGCGTGTCATGGTGTGCCACTGGTCGCGGATGCGCCCGGTGTTGAGCACCAGCGGGAAATCCGGCGATGGCGCGCGCACCGGTTCGCGAAACGGGGTTGGCACCAGCCGGGCGCCGAGGCCTGCGGGGAAGAACCGGGCCAGGCCGGGGCCCTCCTTGGCCACCGGCCAGCGTGTGGGCGGCATGGCGTCGTATTGGGCGTCCGTCATCTCGCTGAGGCCTGAGATGTCGAACAGGCGTGCGCCGCCATTGGCCATGCCGGTGAGCGCCGCGTGTTCGCGGAAGATGTCCGCCGGTTTGGTCCAGGCGAACTGCGCGGCCCAGCCCATGCGTTTGGCCACCTGGGCGATGATCCACCAATCGGCACGGGCCTCGCCGGCTGGTGGCAGAAAGCCGTGCTGGCGGGAGATGACGCGTTCGGAGTTGGTGACGGTGCCGTCCTTCTCTGCCCAGGCCAAGGCGGGCAGGCGGATTTGGGCAAGATCGACACTGTCCTGCGCGCGCATCGCCTCCGAGATCACCACGGTGTCGCAGGATTTCAGCGCCGCGATCACGCTGTCCGCCTCCGGCAGGGAGACCGCCGGGTTGGTGGCGATGATCCACACCGCGCGGATTTTTTTGGCTGCAATCGCCTGGAACAGATCGACCGCCTTGCGGCCGGGGCGGGTGGCGAGGTTGGGCGCCTGCCAATGCGCGCGCACGGCTTTCAGCTCCGCCGGCCGGTCCCAGTCCAGATGGCCGGCCAGCATGTTGGCGAGTGCGCCCACCTCGCGCCCGCCCATCGCGTTGGGCTGGCCGGTGAGGCTGAACGGCCCGGCGCCGGGCAGGCCGATGCGGCCGGTTGCCACGTGCAGATTGATGATGGCGTTGACCTTGTCCGCCCCCGCCGAGCTTTGGTTGACGCCCTGGCTGAACACGGTGAGCGCCTTTGGCGTTGCGGCGAACCAGTCCCGCAACTGCGCCAGATCGGCTGCGGCCACGCCGCAGAGTGCTGCGGCGCTGGGAAGGTCGGGGGCGGTTTCGCGGGCGATGCGCACCGCCTCGCTGGATTGGTCTGGCGCCAGTTCGGCCAGCAGGACGTTGAACAGCGCCACATCGGCGCCCGGGCGGATCGGCAGATGCAGATCGGCGCCCTCGCAGGTGGCGGTGCGGCGCGGGTCGATCACCACCAGGCGCATCTCCGGCCGCGCCTGGCGGGCGGCGAGGATGCGCTGGTAGAGCACCGGGTGGCACCAGGCGGTGTTGGAGCCGACCAGCAGGATCAGATCGGCAAGCTCCAGATCCTCATAGATCGCAGGGACCACATCCTCACCGAAGGCGCGCTTGTGGCCGGCGACAGCACTTGCCATGCACAGGCGCGAATTGCTGTCGATATTGGCGGTCCCGAGGAAGCCCTTGGTGAATTTGTTGGCGGCGTAATAATCCTCGGTGAGCAGCTGGCCCGAGACGTAGAGCGCCACACTGTCCGGCCCGTGTTCGGCGATGGTGGTGGAGAAGCGTCGTGCCACCTCGTCCAAGGCTGCATCCCAGGTCACGCGCGTGCCGTTGATCTCCGGATGCAGCAGCCGCCCTTCCAGGCTCAGCGTCTCGCCCAGGGCGGAGCCTTTGGAGCAGAGCCTGCCGAAATTGGCCGGATGATCCGGATCGCCCGCGATGCCGGCCGAGACCGGGCCGTTGGGCGTGGCCAACACGCCGCAGCCGACGCCGCAATAGGGGCAGGTGGTGCGGATGGCGTCAGTAGACATCGCGCTGATACCGGCCTTGGCGGGCCAGGGCCACGATCCAGTCGCGCGCCTGATCCTCGGTGAGGCGGCCTTCGCTGCGGGCGATCTGGCGCAGCGTGGCATCGACATCCTTGGCCATGCGGCTGGCATCGCCGCAGATGTAGAAATGCCCGCCCTCCTGCAGCCAGCGCCACAGATCGGAGGCCGCTTCCTTCATGCGGTGCTGGACATAGATCTTCTCCGCCTGATCGCGCGAGAAGGCGGTGTCGAGGCGGGACAGCGTGCCATCCGCAAGCCAGGCTTCCAGCTCGCTGCGAAACAGGAAATCGGTGGCGCCGCGCTGATCACCGAAGAACAGCCAGGTGCGGCCCTTCTGTCCCAGCGCCGCACGCTCTTGCAGGAAGGCGCGGAACGGGGCGATGCCGGTGCCGGGGCCGCACATGATGATCGGTGTGGCCGGATCGGCGGGCAGGCGGAAATGGCTGGTGGTGATGGAGGCCGCGATCGGGCCCATCTCGATGGCGCGATCGGCGAGGAAGCAGCTGGCAACGCCCTGGCGCAGCCGGTCGCGCCTGAGATCGCGCACCACGCCAAGGCAGAGATGCACCTGACCCGGCGTGGCGCGCAGCGAGGAGGCGATGGAATAGAGCCGCGGCTTCAGGCTGGGCAGGCTGCGCGCCAGATCGGCCAGCGGCGGGCGGGCGGAGGGGAAGGCCTCGATCAGATCGAGCAGATCGGCGTGGGCCGGCTCTGCGTCGTCATCGCCATCGGTGAGCTTGCGCAGGGCCTCGGCGTGGCGCGGATGGGTGGCGGCCATGGCGAGAAGCTCGGTGGTGCGGTCCTGCGGGCGGGCGATGTCGAGATGGGTGGTGAAGGCCTCCCGCACCGGGCGCTGCACGCCGTCCGGACAGGGGACCGGCTCGTCGCCGGTGGCGGACAGGGACGTGAGCAGCGCCTGCACCAGGGCAGGGTCGTTCTGCGCGGCAAGGCCGATGGAATCGCCGGGCTCGTAATGCAGGCCTGACCCCGCAAGGTCGATCACCACATGGCGGACATCCTTGGCCGATCCGGGCAGGGTGAGGCGTGAGGCCTGCAGCACGCGCACCAGGGCGGTCTTTTTTTCCACGGCGGCCGGTTTGACGGCGGCGGGAGCGGCCGCGGCGGGCGCATCGGCTAGCAGGGATTTCAGCATCTTGGTGGTGGCCTTGGCGCCGGGCACGCAGAGCGATGCGCTCTCCTCGCGCCCTTCGGCCAGGGCTTCCGCGTAGCTCTGGCAGAGATAGCCGCATTGGCCGCAATCGAGCTGCGCCATCGCCGCCATCAGACGGCGCTTGAGCGGCTTGCCCGCCGCCAGCGCCATGCGCTCCTCCATCTCCAGCGCCGGGTCGTGCCAGGGGAAATCCTCGGCCTCGACTGGGGCCGGCGCTGCCGATTGCCCGGCCTGCGCCCCGCCATAGAGCCCTGCCAGAAACCCGTTCAGCCAGGCGCGCTGGGCGGGGGTGAAGGGGGCGTTGTCCGGGATGATCGGGGTTGGGGGGGAGATTGCGTTCATCTCAGGCGTCTTCCATCACGCGGTCGCAGATTGCGTTGAGCTCTTCGGTGGAACGGGCGGCGGTGAAGCTTTGGAAGCTCTCCCCCGGGGCGCGTTCGGCAAGCCAGGTGCTGAGCAGCGCCAGCACGGCCGGTTTCAGATCGTCGAAGGCCAGTTTCGGGCGGATCAGCCGGCCGATCTTCTGGTCGGCCCCGGCGCCGCCGCCGACATGCAGGTCGTAGCCCTCGATCATCTCCTCGCCGCGCTCCACCTTGGCGCCGAGCAGGCCGATATCGGCGATGTAGTGCTGCGCGCAGGAATGGTGGCAGCCGGTGAGGTGGATGTTGATTGGGCTGTCCACCGCGATGCGCTCATCCAGCCATTCGACCAGCTGGGCCCCGTGCGACTTGGTGTTGGAGGCGGCGAATTTGCAGCCGGCATTGCCGGTGCAGGCCACCAGCCCGCCGCGCAGGGCGCTGGCCTCGGTGGACAGGCCAAAAGCTGCGATCTCCGCCAGCACGGCGGGGATATTGGCCTGTGGGATGTCGCTGATCAGCAGGTTCTGCCAGACGGTGAGGCGGATGGTGCCGGAGCCATGGCGCTCCGCGATGGCGGCGAGCCCGCGCATGCGCTGGGTGGAAAGCCGCCCCACCGGGCAGACCACGCCGACATAATGCAGACCTTGCTGCTTCTGAGGATGCACGCCGATATGGCCGCGCTTGTCCTGCACAGGGCGGGGCAGGATGTCGGCGCTGTCGACACGGATCAGCCTGGCGCCAAGCTCGGCCTCGACCAGTTCCAGGAAGGCGGGCACGCCCAGCCGGTCGAGCACGTATTTCAGCCGCGCCTTGCCGCGATCGGTGCGATCGCCCTGGGCGATGAACACGCGCAGAATGGCGTCGCACACCCGCGTGGTGTCGGACGGGGGCACGATCACGCCGGTCTCGCGTGCGAGGTCGCGATGGCCGGTGATGCCGCCCAGCGCCAGGCGGTAGAACACCTCGTCCCGCCCGCGCACCCGCACGGCGGTGAAGGCGATGTCGTTGGTCTCCTCCAGCACCAGCACGCGGCCGCCGCCATCGAAGGCGATGTTGAACTTGCGCGGCAGGCCGTAGAGCTCACGCCTGCGCAGAATGTGGTGGTGGATGGCGCGCGCATGCGGGCGGGTGTCGATCAGCTCCTGCGGGTCGATGCCGGCGGTGGGCGAGCCGGTGACGTTGCGCACATTGTCCGCCCCCGAGCCTTGCGAGGTGAGGCCGAGATCAACCAGGCCCAGCACCATGGCAGGGGCCGATTGCGCCTTGATGTGGCGGATCTGCAGATTGGCCCGGGTGGTGACATCGGCGAAGCCGCCGCCCAGCTCATCGGCCAGATCGGCGACGCCGCGGAACTGGGAGGCCGTGATGATGCCGCCCGGGATGCGCAGGCGGCACATATAGGCGTCCTGCGTCGGGCCCACATAGAACAGGCCGTGGAAGCGGATCAGGAAATCATCCAGCCCCTTGGCGAACTTGCCCTCGGCGGCCATCGCCTCGATCTCGGGCATACGGTCGAGCGGGTGTTTCTTGCGCTTCGCCTCCTCCTGCGGGACCAGCTTGAGGCCTTGGGCGATTGCGCGGTCCTGCGCCTGGCGTTGCAGGTCGGACGGGTCGGTGGGGGCTGCATCGACCGGGGTGGCGGGCAGGCCGAGTGCGGTGCGGCGCGCCTCCACCCCGCTCATGAAGCCTTTGAGGTATTCCTGCTGCTCGCTGGAGAAGGGTTGATCGGTCATGCGGCAAGCTCCTTCTCGGCATGGGCGCGGCCGAAGGCGAGCTTGCTGCGCAGGGCGCGCACATCCTGGCCGAGCAGGGATTTGTACCAGGCGGCATCACCGGTCTCGCCGTAGAGCACGGCGCCGATCAGGCGATGATCGCGCAGCAGGAAGCGGCGGTATTCGGCGCCGTCCGGATCGGCGTAGATCAGGGATTGCGCATCCGCGGCGTCGATCTCACCGCCGGACCAGACGCCGGCACCCGCCACCTTCAGCGCGGTGGCGTCGGTCTGCGGCGCGTAGGCGACGGGCTCGCCCAGCAGATGGCGGGCGGCGATCTCGGCCTGAGCGAAGCAGGGGGCGACCAGGCCGCAGCACAGGCCGGCATGCTCGGCGCATTCGCCGATCGCCTGGATGGCGGCATCGGAGGTCACCATCTGATCGTCCACCACGATGCCGCGCTGCACGGTGAGGCCGGCTTCCCGCGCGACGCCGGTCTCCGGGCGGATGCCGACCGCCATCACCACCAGATCGGCCGGGATGACGCGGCCATCCTTCAGCACCACGCCGGTGGCCTGGGTGTCGCCCGCGATGGCAACCGAGCCTGCGGCAAGTTCAACGCCGATGCCCTGGGCGCGCAGGCGCTGTGCGAGAAGCCCGGCCGAGGCGTGATCGAGCTGGCGTTCCATCAGCCGGTCCACCGCGTGCAGCACGGTTGCCTGCATGCCGCGCCGGGCGAGGCCGACCGCGGCCTCCAGCCCCAGCAGCCCGCCGCCGATCACCACGGCGCGTCCGCCCTGGCGGGCGGTGGCCAGCATGGCATCCACCTCGGCCAGGGTGCGATACATCAGCACGCCCAGCAGATCGGCGCCGGGCAAGGGCAGGCGGAAGGGCTGCGAGCCGGTGGCCAGCACCAGGCGGTCATAGGCGATGGTCTCGCCGCTATCGGTGGCAAGCGTCCTGGCGCTGCGATCGATGGCGGTGACGCGCAGGCCGGAGCGCAGCTCGATGCCGAGCTCCTCAAGACGCTGCGCCGAATGGGTGATCAGCTCGTCAGCGTCCACATCGCCTGCCAGATAGTTGGACAGCGCCACACGGTTGTAGGGCAGGCCGGGCTCGGCGCCGATCAGCGTGACGCGGCGGCCGGCCTCGGCCAGGGTCTGCGCGCAGCGAAGCCCGGCTGGGCCACTTCCGATGATGACAACGCCCGGCATTTACGCGGCCTGTGCCGGGTTGCGGTGGCGGGCGTAGAGGAACTCCATCACCTTCTGGCGGGCGGCGATGAAGTTGCTGTTCTCCACCAGCGCCAGACGGTCGCGCGGGCGGGGCAGGTTGACGGTTGCGATCTCGCCGATCGTGGCCATCGGGCCGTTGGTCATCATCACGATGCGATCGGAGAGCAGCACCGCCTCGTCCACATCATGGGTGATCATCAGCACCGTCATCCCCAGCCGGTGATGGATCTCCATCACCTGGTCCTGCAGATGGGCGCGGGTGAGGGCATCGAGCGCGCCGAACGGCTCATCCAGCAGCAGCACCTTGGGCTGCATGGCCAGGGCGCGGGCGATGCCGATGCGCTGCTTCATGCCGCCCGAGATCTCCGCCGGGCGCTTGTCGGCATGGGCGGTCATGCGCACCAGCTCCAGGTTTTCATCCACCCAGGCGGCGCGCTCGGCGCGGGATTTGGAGCGGCCGAACACCTGATCGACGGCGAGGCGCACATTCTCCCGGCAGGTCAGCCAGGGCAGCAGCGAGTGGTTCTGGAACACCACCGCGCGGTCAGGCCCCGGTGTGTTCACCTCGCGCCCATCCAGCACCACGCCGCCGGTGGTGGCGCGGGTGAGGCCGGCCACGATGTTGAGCAGGGTGGATTTGCCGCAGCCGGAATGGCCGATGATGGCGATGTATTCGCCGCGTGCGACCTGCAGGTCGACATCGACCAGCACGGGGACGGCGCCGGGCTTGAAGGTGATGCCCACTTTGGAGATTTCGAGATAGGCGGCCATGTGAGTTGCTCCTGATTCCGATTGGCGGGTTTCACGCGCCTTACGCGGAGGTGCCTTTGGTGATGAAATTGCCTGCCATCGCCACCAGACGGTCGAGGAAGAAGCCCACAACGCCCACGTAGATCAGGGCCACGACGATGTCGGAGATGTTGGAGCTGTTCCACGCGTCCCAGATGAAGAAGCCGATGCCGACGCCGCCGATCAGCATCTCGGCGGCGACGATGGCGAGCCAGGACAGGCCGATGCCGATGCGCAGCCCGGTGAAGATGTAGGGTGCCGCCGAAGGCAGCACGATCTTGGTGAAATAGCCGAGGCCGCGCAGCTGGATGACGCGGGCGACGTTGCGGTAGTCCTGCGGCACGTTGCGCACGCCGACCGCGGTGTTGATGATCACCGGCCAGATCGCGGTGATGAAGATGACGAAGATCGCACTCGGCTGGGCCTCCCGAAAGGCGGCCAGCGACAGCGGCAGCCAGGCCAGAGGCGGCACGGTGCGCAGGACCTGGAAGATCGGGTCGAGCCCGCGCATCGCGATCATCGAGGTGCCGACCAGCATGCCCAGCGCCACGCCGGCGATCGCCGCCAAGGTGAAGCCGAGGAAGACGCGCTTGAGGCTTGCGAAGAGATGCAGCCCGAGCCCCTTGTCCAGCCCGCCATGGTCGTAGAACGGGTGCAGGATCAGATCATGGCTTTGCGCCCAGATGGTGGTGGGCGGCGGCAGGGAGGATTTCGCCCCGCCGGCCGCGATCTGCCAGATGGCGAAGATGAGCACCAGCATCACCAGCAAAGGTGCGGCGTTGCGCAGCGCGTTCCAGAGTGCGGAGCCGATCCGGGCGGCAGGGCCCGGCCCTGAGGCCTTCGGGTTGGGTGCGTTCTGCACCTTCACGCTGTCGATTGTGGTGCTCATCTGCGTCGTCCTTATGCCGCGAGCTTCTTGATCGCCTGGGAGGCGAGGTAGGCGGCCGGGTTGGCCGGATCGAAGACCTTGCCGTCGAAGAAGGTTTCCACCCCGCGCGAGGTGGTGGCCGGCATGTCGGCTGCGGCCACACCCGCGGTCTTGGCGGCGGCGCGCCAGATATCCTCGCGGTTGACGCGGGCGATCAGGGCGGCGGTGTCGGTGTCTCCGCCCAGCACGCCCCAGCGGATGTTCTCGGTGAGGAACCACAGATCATGCGAGCGGAACGGGTAGGAGGCGTGGTCGGCCCAGAACTTCATCTTGTAGGCGTAGCCCTCGACCTTGCGGCCATCGCCGTAATCGATGTCGCCCTTGGAGCGCGGCAGGATGTCGGCGGCCGGCACGTTGAACCAGGCGCGCTTGCCAAGGATGTCGGCCAGCTCGGCCTTGTTCTCCAGCTTGTCGCACCAGAGCTGTGCCTCGATGACGGCGGCGGTCAGCGCCTCGGCGGCCTTGGGGTTGGCGTCCACCCAATCGGCGCGCATGCCGAGCGACTTCTCAGGATGGTCCTTCCAGATCTCGCCGGTGACGCAGGCGGTGATGCCCTGGCTTTGATGCACAAGCTGGTCGTTCCACGGTTCGCCCACGCAGAACGCGTCCATCGTGCCGACCTTCATGTTGGCCACCATCTGCGGCGGCGGCACGACGATGGTCTGCACGTCCACATCGGGGTTGATGCCGCCGGCGGCGAGCCAGTAGCGCAGCCACAGATCATGGGTGCCGCCGCGGAAGGTCATGGCGACCTTGTTGTCCTTCTTGGCGGCGAAGGCGGCCTTGAGCGGCGAGGCGTCCAGCTTGGCGCCGGTCTTGGCCATGTCGTTGGACAGCGAGATGCCCTGGCCGTTGGTGTTCAGGCGGGCAAGGATGACCATCGGCACCGGCTGGCCGTTCTGCGTCACCTTGCCGGCGGAGATCAGATAGGGGAGCGGGGTGAGGATATGCGCGCCGTCGATGCCGCCGGCGCCGCCACCGAGGACGATGTTGTCGCGCGTGCCGCCCCAGCTTGCCTGCTTGGACACCTCGATATCGGGCAGGCCGTATTTGGCGAAGATGCCGCGCTCCTTGGCCGCGATCAGCGGGGCTGCGTCGGTCAGCGCGATGTAGCCGAGCGTTGCCTTGGTGGTCTCAAGGCCGGAGGCGGCGCGGGCTCCGTGGGGCAGGGTGGCGCGGGCGGCGGCGAGCAGGGCGGCGGTGCCGGACAGCGTCGCGCGGCGGGTGAGTTTCAAGGTCATGCGAGGTCTCCAGGGCAGGGCAATTGTGTGGGGATGGACGGGCTGAGCCGGTTGGCTGGCGGTGCGAGCCGGGCTGCGCGCTGCCAGATATCGGGGCGCCAGATCTGGCCGATGATGTCGTCTGTGCCCTGGGGCGCGTGGCCCCAGCGGCGCATCTGCCGCAGCCACCAGGCGCCATGCGTGGGGGATGGGCAGGACAGGGCAGGGTCGAAATTGGGCGAGGCGAACAAGGCGGGCGCCTCGTCCGGCGCGCGGCGCAACGTGGTCGACAGGGCCGCGCGCACCACGGCGAGCGGCACCTGCGGCAAGGCGCGCTCGTGCAGCCAGAGTGCGACCTGGGCGTGATTGGCGGGATCGGCCAGGAAATGCCCGGCCTCGATGGTGGCGGCGACCACGGCGGTGACCCTGTCCGGATCGCGCGCCAGCGTGGCGCTGGAGATGGCCAGGAGTTTTTCCGGGTGGTTGGGCCAGATATCGGCGGTGGCCAGGGCTATGCGCCCGCAGCGCAGATCGACGGCGCGCGATCCCCAGGGTTGGCCGGCACAGAACCCGTCGATGCGGCCCTCGGCCAGTTCATCGGCGATCTGCGGCGGCGGCACGGCGCGCAGGATCACGTCGTGCTCGGGGTCGATGCCGGCGGCCGCGAGAAAGTGGCGCAGCAGGTAGTTGTGCGAGGAATAGGCGTAGACCACCGCCAGGACGAGCTTGGGCCGGCCGGCCGCCGCGCGGGCGCGCACGGCGCGGGCCAGGCTGGCTGCGATGTTGGACGGATCGGCTGTGGCGCCTTGCGGCAGGTCCAGCTCGGCGATCAGCGCCTCGCTGAGGGTGATGGCGTTGCCCTGGCTGGCCAGCACCGAGACCACGGCGAGCGCGCTTGCCACACCGCCCAGGCCGAGGCCTGCGGCGATCGGCATCGGGCAGAGCATCTGGCCGCCATCGAGCTTGCCGATGGCGATGCGGTCGCGCAGCGCCACCCAGGCGTTGAGCGGGGTGAGCGAGACGGTGACACCGTGGCGGGTGAACAGGCCCAGCTCATCGGCCACGATCAGGGGTGCGCAGTCGATCAGCGGCATGAAGCCCAGGCGCATCACGTCGCTGCCCGCGGCGAGTGACGCGCGGGGCTGGTCGACGGTGAGGGCGGCTTCGTGCAAGGTCATGGCGCAGGGCTCCGTCGGTGCAGGACCGGTGTCGGAAGCGGGCCGCCATTGGACCGCGAGGGGAATTGTGATGCGTCACGGTGCCGACGTCATTGCCGGGGCCGGGCAGGCGATGTGCCTGCGAGTGCAGCGCAACATGCACTGCAACTGCCGTGCCAGAGGGTATTGACCGGAATTCGCGCAGAATGGGTCGGGGCGACTGCCTGCAAATCAGGCGAAGATGATCATAAATTCGGCAATACGATCACAATTTCAGCAGTTTTTCCATGGCGATGACGCTTTCCGCGACATCGGCCAGGCGTTTGCCCTGATCCATGGCAAGGCGGCGCAAGGCGCGATAGGCGTCTTCCTCGGTCATCCGGCGGGTCTGCATCAGCAGGCCCTTGGCGCGTTCGACCAGCTTGCGCTCGTTCAGCGCGGAGCGCACCTCGGCCAGTTCGGCGCGCAGCGCCTGGTGCGCGGTGAAGCGGGCCACCGCCACGTCGATCACCGCGCGGACGCGGCCGGGGTGCAGGCCTTCCACCACATAGGCGGCAACGCCTGCCGCCATGGCGGCCTCGGTGCTGCCGGGGTCGGTGCGGTCGACGAACATCACCACCGGGCGCGGTTCGTCCTGGTGCAGGGCGCGCATCGCATCGATGGCATCGCGCGAGGCGTGGTCGAGATCGCAGACGATCACATCCGCCCCGCTCGATCGCACCAGGGCGATGATGTCCGCATGGTCCGGCACGGTGCCGACCACCAGGCAGCCATCCGCCGTGAGGCCTGAGGCCACGGCCTCCGCCCGTTCGAGATTCGCGTCCACGATCAACACACGCAGGGTCATGCGACCACCCGGACTCCCATCCTGGTTACGGCTGGCGCTTTCTCCCCCGGCCTATCATGACAAGCACAGCGCCAGACGCAAAGCTCAAGCACGATCAGGGGGACGCCCATCGCTGGCCACCCCAGCTTCACCAAGCTATACTGATGCTCCGTTCTGCGAGTCTCCGGGGGGTCCCTGGCGGCGCGTGATCTGCAAACCGGTTGAATCGAGCAAAACTTGAGCGACACCCCCGAGGATCCGGCCGCCGCCGGCCCGATTGACCCGCTGCGCGGCGACATGATGCCCATCATGCTCGAAGAGGAGATGCGCCGCTCCTATCTCGATTACGCGATGAGCGTGATCGTCAGCCGGGCGTTGCCGGATGCGCGTGACGGGCTGAAGCCGGTGCATCGGCGCATTCTCTACGCCATGCAGGAGGCCGGCTACACGGCGGACAAGCCCTATCGCAAATCCGCCCGCGTGGTGGGCGAGGTGATGGGCAAATACCATCCGCATGGCGACAGCGCGATCTACGACGCCATGGTGCGCATGGCGCAGCCTTTCTCGATGCGGGTGCGGCTGATCGACGGGCAGGGCAATTTCGGCTCGGTGGATGGCGATCCGCCGGCAGCGATGCGCTACACCGAGGTGCGCCTGGCCAAGGCGGCGGGGTTCCTGCTGGAGGATATCGACCGCGACACCGTCGATTTCCAGGCCAACTATGACGAGAGCGAGCATGAGCCGAAGGTTCTGCCGGCCTCGTATCCCAATCTGCTGATCAACGGCGCCGGCGGCATCGCGGTCGGCATGGCGACCAACATTCCGCCGCACAACCCGGGTGAGATCATCGATGCCACGCTGGCGCTGATCGAGAACCCGGAGATGACGCTGGAAGAGTTGATGAAGATCGTCCCGGGTCCGGATTTTCCGACCGGCGGCATCATCCTTGGCCGTTCCGGCATCCGCTCCGGCTTTGAGACCGGCCGCGGTGGGCTGGTGATCCGCGCGCGGACCGAGTTCGAGGAGATCCGCAAGGACCGTACTGCCATCATCGTGAGCGAATTGCCGTATCAGGTGAACAAGGCGACGCTGCTGGAGCGTATCGCCGATCTGGTGCGCAACAAGCTGATCGAGGGCATCTCCGATCTGCGCGACGAGAGCGACCGCTCCGGCATGCGCATGGTCATCGAAGTCAAACGCGATGCCAATGCGGATGTGGTGCTGAACCATCTGTTCCGCTTCACCGCCATGCAGTCCAGCTTCGGCATGAACATGCTGGCGCTGGATGGCGGACGGCCGCGGCTGATGGGCCTGAAGGACATGCTTCTGGTCTTCATCCGCTTCCGCGAAGAGGTGATTCTCCGCCGGGCGACCTTCGATCTCGGCAAGGCGCGCGAGCGGGCCCACACATTGGTGGGTCTTGCCATCGCGGTGGCCAATATCGATGAGGTGATCGCGGTCATCCGTGCCTCGCCGGATGCCGCCTCCGCCCGTGCCGCGCTGATGGCGCGGGACTGGCCGGCCGAGGATGTGCGCCCGCTGCTGCTGCTGATCGAGGATGAGCGCAACGTGGTGACCGAAGCCGGCACCGTGCGCTTCACCGAGGAACAGGCCCGCGCCATTCTGGACATCCGCTTGCAGCGCCTGACCGGGCTGGAGCAGGAGAAGATCCGTGGCGAGATGGGCGAGGTGGCGGCAAAGATCGCCGATCTGCTCTCCATCATCGGCAGCCATATCCGCCGCATGGAGGTGATGCGCGAGGAGCTGACCACCGTGCGCGCTGCGATTGCCACACCGCGGATGACCGAGATCGTCGAGGGCGGTGCCGATCAGGACGATGAGAGCCTGATCGAGCCGGGGCAGATGGTGGTGACCATCACGCGCGACGGCTTCATCAAGCGCACGGCACTCGACATCTTCCGCCAGCAGAACCGTGGCGGCCGCGGCCGCTCCGGCGCCGGGACGCGCGGGGATGACATCGTCACCCGCAGCTTCAACGCGCACACGCATCAGTTCGTGCTGTTCTTCTCCTCGGGCGGCAAGGCCTACCGGGAGAAGGTGTGGAAGCTGCCGGAAGGCTCACCCACCGCCAAGGGCCGTGCCTTGGTGAACATGCTGCCTGATCTGGGGGCGGACGGGATCACCGCCGTGCTGCCGCTGCCGCAGGATGAGAGCCTGTGGGAGAATCTGCATCTGGTGTTCGCCACCAAATCCGGCGGCATACGGCGCAACCGGCTGTCGGATTTCAAGAATGTCCGTTCCTCCGGGCTGATCGCGATGAAGCTCGATGAGGGGGACATGCTGATCGGCGTTGCCACCTGTCGCGATGGCGACGACCTGATGCTGGCAACCAAGCTTGGCCGCACGCTGCGCTGCCAGATCACCGATGAGACGCTGCGGGTGTTCTCCGGGCGTGACAGCTCGGGCGTGCGCGGCATCAAGCTGGGCAAGGGCGATGAGGTGATCAGCCTGACCGTGCTGCGCCATGTGGATGTCAGCAACGAGGAACGCGCCGCCTATCTGAAACTGGCGGCGGCGCGCAGGCGGGCGCCGGAGGATGACGAGGCGGCGCTGCCGCTTGCGCTGGAGCCGGAGGAGGAGACCGAGGAGGTGCTGTTGCCGGCCGAGCGCGTGGCGGAGCTGGAGGCGGCGGAGGAGATTCTGCTCACCGTCACCGATGTGGGCTTCGGCAAGCGCACCTCGGCCTATGAATACCGCGTGATGGGCCGTGGCGGCCAGGGCGTGGGCGGCATCACGCTCAGCCCGCGCACCGGCCAGGCGGTGGCCGGCACGTTCGCGGTGCGCCCCGGCGACGGCGTGATGATGGTGACCGACGCCGGACGGCTGATCCGGGTTCCGTCCGACCAGGTGCGCATCACCGGGCGCATGTCGATGGGGGTGACGCTGTTCCGCCTCGACACCGGCGAACGGGTGACGAGCGTGTTCCCGGTGGTGGACGAGGAGGGCCCGGATGAGGTGGCCGCCCCGTCGGACGAGACGCCGCCGCCCGACATGCCGCCGGAGGACACCAATGACTGATGGCCAGCCCACGCTGCGTGTGGGTCTCTATCCGGGCACGTTCGACCCGATCACCAACGGGCATCTCGACATCATCACCCGCTCGGCGCGGATGATGCAGCGCCTGGTGGTGGGTGTTGCGATGAATGCCGGCAAGGGCCCGCTGTTTCCGATCGAGGAGCGGGTGGAGCTGGTGCAGGCGGAGATGGCCGAGGTGTCGGCGCTGACCGGAACACCGATCGAGGTGATCCCGTTCTCCAAGCTGCTGATCCATTTCGCCCGCGACATCGGTGCCAGCGTGATCGTGCGCGGGCTGCGTGCGGTGTCGGATTTCGACTATGAGATCCAGATGGCGGGTCTCAACTACCGCCTGGCGCCGGATGTGGAGACGATCTTTCTGATGGCGAGTGAGACGCATCAGTTCATCTCCAGCCGCTTCGTCAAGGAGATCGCG
Organism: uncultured Rhodospirillales bacterium; assembly: GCA_903924855.1. Classification (GTDB taxonomy): domain Bacteria; phylum Pseudomonadota; class Alphaproteobacteria; order Acetobacterales; family Acetobacteraceae; genus CAIQQQ01. Next base: position 15,668 of record CAIYCW010000004.1, read on the forward strand.
GCCCTGGGCGGTGACATCTCCAGCTTCGTCCCCAAACTCACGCTTGAGCGGACGCTGCATCGCACCGCCAGACGCGGCTGATTTTCCCCCAAACTCCGGAGGCCATCATGCGCCGTCGTGACCTGCTTGCCTGTCTTGTTGCAACCCCTGTTCTGGAAACACTGATGACCGACACTGCCAATGCCCAGACCACGCCGGATCTGGAGAACGAGCTGTATCTCGACCTCAAGGACGGCCGCGTGGTCATTCAGCTCTTCCCGGAGCTGGCGCCGAAACATGTCGAGCGGATCAAGAAGCTGGCGCGTGAGGGTTTCTACGACAACACGCCGTTTCACCGCGTGATCGAGGGCTTCATGGCGCAGGGTGGCGATCCGACCGGCACCGGCACGGGTGGCAGCAAGTATGAGGATCTGCCGGCCGAGTTCACCAACAAGCGCCGCTTCCTGCGCGGCACGGTGGGCGCTGCGCGGACGCAGAACCCGAATTCGGCGAACAGCCAGTTCTTCATCATGTTCGCCCCGGCGCCGAGCCTGGACAACCAGTATACGATCTGGGGCCAGGTGATCTCCGGCATGGAGCATGTGGACGCCATCAAGCGTGGGGCTCCCGGCAGCGGTGCTGTGCGCGAGCCGGATCGGATCATTCACATGCGCGTTGCTGCCGACGTGAAGTGACGAATGTTCCCGTTTGCTGCGATTTACGCAGCAAACGGGAATTTCGAATTGGGACATTGAAGCATTTCTAAGGAAGTTTTGGTTGCCCAATACAGTCAGAAATTTTGTGTTGGCAGCAATGCTCAGTGCGCCACTGATCTGGGCCATGTCCGATGGAGCAATTTTTAGTCTGATAGATTTTCCAAATCATTTGGTCAAAGCAGAGATTCTAGAAAATATTTGGCAGGGTGGAGCGTTGGGTAAATTTTTTGAATTGCGCCCGTTGATTCCGCCATATGAAAGTTTTGATGCTTTATATTTGTTTCTACGATTTTTTTTCAGTGGGCAAACATCAGAAAGTATTATTATTTCTGCAATTGTTGTGCTGCCTACCCTTGGGGCTGTTTGTCTCTCACGGCATGTAAGCGGTCGTGTCTCTATGGTGGCGTGGGCGGCGGTTTTTGTTGGATTTAACAGCGTCGTGCGCTGGGGATTTTTTAACTATTTACCGGCAATCTATCTGGTGCCGTTTGCCTTGATTGCATGGGATCGATTCTGGCTGAAGCGACAATCATTAGATTTTATATTTTATTTTGCTCTATCACTGGCCTGCTACTTCGGCCATTTTTTCAGCTTTTTTTTGTTGGGTCTGTTGATCGGAGATCGCCTGATCGAAGGCTGTTATCAAACAGGCCGCGTTCATTGGAGGGCTGTTGCAGCATCCGCGGCGCCTCTGGCTGTCGCCATACCTCATGCACTGCTCTTTTTTTCCCAACCGATATATGTGGGGCCGACCAGCACCCGCTTTGAATGGGGCTTTAAGTGGCATATGCTTTCCGCGCCATTCGAAACATTTGGTGGTCGCCTTGACCAAATTATAACGTATATCATTTATTTGACGCTGGCATCAGGGTTTTTGCTTGGATGCTTCAAAATTCGCCCTGGTTGGCGCCTTCCTGCTGTGGTGTTGATCGTGGCATCCGTGTTCCTCCCGCATATGCTGGAGGGATGGTGGTCCGTAGATGATCGGGTACCGCCACTGGCGGCAATCATACTTCTCAGCGTCATCGAAGTTCGAACCGTTCCGCATCGCGTGATCGAAGGCGTTGTATTGGCGCTGATCATGACTGCAAATATAGGGCGGGCGATCAGTGTTCGGCATGACCTGGAAGGACCTGCACGAAGTGGTCGTGAAATGCTGAGTGAACTTGAGCAAGTGCCACTTGGTGCACGCTGTCTGCCGATTACACTTCCTGGCGCTCTGGGGCATCGTTCAAATGAATGGCGGCTCTCTCCCCATGCTATCTTACTTGGGATAGCAAATCGCCAGACCTTTATGCCCGGTGTCTTCCTTGGCGGTTCATGGTTGAAGGCCAAGCCGGAGCTTGCCTTGGCCACCCCGACAATGGGAGACATTTCTCCGTCTTTGATCGATTTGGCCGACTCCGCGGAGGTCGTCCCAGAACCATCAGCTGGGGTGATCTCCTCGACTGGGGGGCTTAAATATTGGATAAATTGGCGCCAAAAATTTGATTGCCTCATAGTCGTACACTTCGATGTTGATTATGATAAAAAGGCGTTGCCGGTTCAGATTTTGAGCCAAGGCAAAGCCATAGATATATTTTCTATCCAAAATTAATTATTGCTTTTGGATTCGGTATCGGAACATAATATAATATTTATATTAGATCTTGATTAGCTAGAATTTATTTTTGCATATTTCATTTTCTTGATTTTAAAGGATTTTTGGCTCCGATCGAAGGAGTTACAGCGCCGCCTCCCGGCTTCTCCCCACGCAGCGGCGACGTGGCCAGCCAGAGCATGGAGCATGTGACCGCCATCAAGTGCGGTGCTTCGGGCAGCGGTGCTGTGCGCGAGCCGGACCGTATCATCCACCTGCGCGTCGCTGCCGACGTGAAATAAAACGGAACTCCGCCTTTTAGCAAAAGGATGAAAGTTTTTTTGCTTCTTTTTTTACAAAAAAAGAAGTTCTTTCTTTAAAAAGAAAGAACCAAAGAAACTTTCATCCGTTTTGCCGCCTTGCTCCGCGGCAAGGCGGTGTCTAGCCTTCCCTGACCGGCGACAGATCGGGGGAGGATGCGATGCGGTGGTGTGTGTGGGCTGCGTGGGCCATGCTGTGTCTGGGATCGGCGCAGGCGCAGACCCATCCTGAAGTGGATATCGCAGGCCGTGTGACAGGCCCCAACGGCCCCGAGGCGGGGGTCTGGGTGATTGCCGAGACCACCGAACTTCCCACACGCTATATCAAGATCGTCGTCACCGACGATCAGGGGCGCTACGTGCTGCCGGCGATGCCGCAGGCGGATTACAGCGTCTGGGTGCGCGGCTATGGCCTGGTGGACAGCCCTAAGCAGCGCGCCATCCCGGGGCAGCATGTCAATCTGGACGCGGTTCCGGCCCCCACGCCCAAGGCCGCGGCGCATTACTACCCGGCGATCTACTGGTATTCGCTGCTGAAGATGCCCGATGCCGCACAGTTCGGGGGTAAGGGCGATATTCCGGCCGGCATCACCCAGATCGACTGGATCACCACCTTCAAGAACCGCGATTGTGTCGGCTGCCATCAGCAGGGCCAGGAATCGACCCGTCTGCTGCCGGCGGCCTTCGCGCATGAGGGCAGCACGGCGGCCGGTTGGGCGCGGCGCATCCAGTCCGGCCAGTCGGCACCGCTGATGATCGAGCCGCTGGCCGGCAAGCTTGGCGGTGTGCCGTTCTCGTATCTGGCCGATTACACCGATGCGATCACCAACGGCGCGTTGCCCAGGACCACACCGCCGCGGCCGCAGGGTGTGGAGCGCAATCTGGTGATCACCATGTGGGGCTGGGGGTCGGATCACACCTATCTGCATGACGGCATCTCAACCGACCGGCGCAACCCCACGGTGAATGCAAATGGTCCGATCTGGGGCTCGCCCGAATACAGCACCGATCTGCTGCCGGTGCTGGACCCCGGGACCAACACGGCCACCCAGTTCCAGCCGCCTGCGGGGGCGGCCGGCATGCCGGAATCGCTGGGCCCCGGCCATGCCGCGACGCTGGAGCCGGTGGCGCCCTCCGCCTATTGGGGGGATGCGAAGATCTGGACCAACCGGATCAACAACCACAACTCGATGTTCGACCAGGATGGCAGGCTGTGGCTGACCGCGGGCGGCCGCGGCTTCGACAACCCGGCGGTGTGCCGGCAGGGCTCCGAGCATCCATCCGCCCGGGCCTTCCCGCTGGATGGCAGCCGGCGGCAATTGGCGCTGTATGATCCGGCGTCCAGGCAGTTCAGCTATGTCGACACCTGCTTTGGTGCCCAGCATCTGATGTTCGGCTATGACGCGGACAACACGCTGTGGCTGTCCGGTGGTGGGCCGGTGATCGGCTGGCTCAACACTCGCAAATATCTGGAAACCCATGACGCCTATGCTTCGCAGGGGTGGGTCTCGATTGCTGCGATCACGCCGGACAAGCAGTCGGCGGGGGCTGGGACCTATGCGATCATGCCGGCGCGGGATGGCTCGGTGTGGGCGACGATGAACGTGCCGCGCGGGACGCCCGGCATTCTGCGGCTGGAGCCGGGCGCCAACCCGCCTGCTACCGCACGGGCCGAGTTCTACAAGGTGCCGCTGCCCGGCTTCGCGCCGCGCGGGGGCGATGTGGACAGCCAGGGCGTGGTCTGGACCTCGCTTGCCAGCGGCCATCTGGGCCGGTTCGACCGCAGGCTGTGCAAGGGGCCGCTCGACCAGGGGCCTGGCCCGTCCGGCATTCTGTGCCCGGAAGGGTGGAGCTTCTTTCAGTATCCGGGCCCGGGGTTTGACGGTATCGGCCCGAATTCGGCGGAGGCGAGCTATTACACCTGGGTGGACCAGCACAACACGCTGGGGCTGGGCAAGGATGTGCCGATTTCCACCGGCAATGAGAATGACGCGCTGCTGGCGTTTGTGGACGGCCGCTTCGTGGTGTTGCGTGTGCCGTATCCGCTGAGCTTCTACGCAAAGGGGCTGGACGGGCGGATCGACGACGCCGCGGGGGGCTGGCAGGGCAGGGGGGTGTGGACCACCAACGGTGATCGCACGCCCTGGCTGAAGGAGGGCGGCAAGGGCACCACGCCGCTTGCGATGCATTTCCAGATCAGGCCCGACCCGCTGGCGGATTGATGGGGGGGATTTGGCGGACTTCGAAGGACCGGGCCCATGATGCGACCCGGTCTGAGTGAATTCCGATCCCCGATCGGGCGGACCATGCGTGGTAGATCTCACCTTTGCCGATGAGGGGTGCGCGCCATGAGTCTTGTTTTGATCATAGTTGTTCTGCTGGTGGTCTTTGGTGGTGGCGGCGGCTATTACGCGCGTGGCCGCTACGGCAATGCGGGGCTGGGCGGTGTTCTGGGCCTGGTGTTGCTGGTGTTCGTCATCGCCTGGCTGTTCGGTGGACTGGCGGGCCTGGGGCGGATGTGAGGAGAGGAGACAGGGACATCTTGCTGGTCCGGGCGACGCCACACGAAGGAAGCCCCACCCGCTGCCATGGCCCGGCAGAAGGCATCAACCGGCACGCGAGCTTGGATAACAGGCGCCGCGATGTTCTGATGCAGCCATGTTAGGGTAAGAGGGCCAATCTTATCCCGTTCCTCCGCTTCGGGCTGCTTTGCCTGTTTTAGAGGCCGCTTTGGGAAAGCAAGTGGCCGGCAATGTCGGTCACACGTTTCTGCACGCTCGTTGCGTCGTAGAGGTCCAGCATGCGCTTTCGGGCGGCTTGCCCAAGCCTTTCGCGCTGCTCAGGATTGCTGAGCAGGTTGATACAGTGGGCAGCGATTTGCTGGTCGGTGTCGGCCAGGATGATCTCGCTCTGGTCAGTAAAATCCAAGCCTTCCGCAGCAACGCGGGTGGCCACGCTGACGCGCGCATGTGCTGCTGCCTCGATCAGCTTGATCCGCGTGCCACCAGCGACTGTGATTGGCGCGCAGGGCACTGCGGTGCGTGCGTAGAGACCCGGCAGATCATCCACAAATCCAAGCAATTCAATCCCATCTCCCGGCTGCACCAAAGAAGTGAATTTTTCACAGCCTTCGCCGGCCAGCAGCAGTTTTGCATCGGGATGATGGCGTCGGACGAGGGGCCAGATGCGCTGGATCAACCGCTCTGCGGCCAGTGAATTGGCGCTGTTGTGATGCCAGCCGACAAACATCACCGTTTTCTCACCTGTGGGGGGTGGCGGTGTTACCGGTGCGTTGAGTGCGTTTGGTACGTTGAACGCCCGAGAGCCTGCTCCCATCCGTGCGATCTGTTTGCGATCAGCCTCAGAGCAAACCAAAGAGGCCTGTGCGATGCGCAGTGCGCGCCGCTCCGCCAAAATCATGGCCGGGACCTGCAGCAGACGCGCCAATCTGGACAGGCGGAATGGCCGCGCAACGGCGAGGCGCCAATGCTGGCGGTGCAGAATATCGTCGAGGTCGAACAGGATGGGCGCACTTATTCCGGTGCGGATCAGCGGCACCATCATGCGTAGGGAGACGGGAACCACAAGGCCCGAACGCAGTTCCAATGCCTTGCGCAGAGCGGTCAGTTGGCTGGGGCCACAATAGGCATGGAATGAATGCTCATGCGCTATATCCAGAACTCCGGCACAGAACACAGACCAGTTGGTTTTGGGGCGTTCAGCCATAACGATGAACTGGATGTCGCAGTTCACACCCCAGACCGCTTGGGGATCATACTCCGCCTGCAGGTTTTCTTCGAGAAATTTTCTCGGCACAAAATGTATGAAACAGATATTTTCATAATATTTTGACAGTCCAGAGACCAATATTTTTGTTCGATGATCTCGACCGCTCAGTCGTCCGGCCCGCGGTGGGGAGTATGAAATGATTGTGGCATTTCTCAAAACTGCTGATCCTTCGATTTCAACGCCCAACATGCTGATGTCGGTCGATAAATACCGCAGCGTGGGCGATTCGTATCATCATAACCGTGTCCGGTCTATTCTGATCGGAAGATGGGGAGCATCTGTTGTGCCTTTTTTTCAAATCAGTTCTCCTGCTTAAAATGAACCGCAGCGTCTGATTGAGATGAAGCGACGCCAGCCCCCCTCAGACGCTTGTTGCATCGCAAGGCCATTGTTTACCAAGAAGGCTTGACGAGCGTTGAATTTGGGTGCACATCAGAATGACTTCCGGGTAGCGCAACCACGTGCCGGCCGAGTAAGAAACGGACACATGCCGATACGATCGGGGGCCGTTTATGAATCGCAGCACAGAGTCGACGGGGCAACCGCCATATCGGGTGCTGTTCGTGCAGGACTATCGGCATGCGCCGGAATTCGTCTCGGGCGTGGTGCGCAACACCCAGGCGTTGAGCCGGCGGCTGAAGGCGCGTGGTATTGCCAGTGCGGTGCTGGCCTGTCTGTCGCCGCATGGCCGGGCCAGTTCGGTGAAGCGGTTGGCGCGGCGGGTGTTTCCGCAGGCCGATACCTGGCCTGATCCGTTTGCCGGCCACCCGACCTATCGGGTGTGGAACGTGCTCGATGCGGTGCCCAGCATCATCAAGGCGTTCCGCCCCACGGTTGCCATCATGCAATGGGGCGAGAGCTATGCGGTGGCGCGGGCGTTTCTGGAGCGGGGCGTGCCGGTGGTGGCGTATCATCACGGCTGCGATTTCCGTCCGCCGGCGCGCGCGCATGACCCGCAGGAGCTGCTGTCGACCATGGCCTGCAGCCAGTTTGTGGCGGATTGCCTGCTGGCCGAGCAGGGGTTCAAGGCCACTGTGGTGCGGCCACTGGTGGAGCCTGCGGAGTATCGCGTCTCCTCCACGCGCGAGGAGGTGCTGTTCGTCAATCCGCGGGCGGAGAAGGGGGTGGATATCGCCTGGGCGCTGGCGGCGGCACGGCAGGACATTCCGTTTCGTTTCGTGGAGGCGTGGCATGTGACGCCGGAGGAGCATGCCGAGAATGCCGCCCAGGCCCAGCGCCTTGGCAATGTGAGCATGTCGCCATCCGGCCTCGATATGCGGACATTCTACGCGCGCACGCGGCTGCTGCTGGCGCCCTCGGTCTGGGCGGAGGGGTTCGGCCGGGTGGTGGCGGAGGCGCAGGTGAGCGGCATTCCGGCGCTGACCTCGGACAGTGGCGGGCTGCCCGATGCGATGGGGCCTGGTGGGGTGCAGCTGCCATTGGGATCGCCCATCGAGGACTGGACAGCGGCGCTGTCGCGGCTGTGGGATGATCACGGCTTCTATCAGGCC
>CAIYCW010000005.1 GCA_903924855.1 uncultured Rhodospirillales bacterium
CAATGTCGCCGCATTGGTCAGATTGCCGTTATGCGCCACCGCAAAGCCGCCAAACTCGAAATCGGCGAACAGCGGCTGCACGTTGCGCAGCACCGTCTCGCCGGTGGTGGCGTAGCGGTTATGCCCGATCGCCCGCGCGCCTGGCAGCCGTGCCATCACCCGCGCATCGGAGAAATTCTCCCCCACCAGACCCAGCCCGCGATGGGAGTGAAACCGCCCACCCTCATACGAGACGATGCCGGTCGCCTCCTGGCCGCGATGCTGCAGCGCGTGCAGGCCAAGGGCGGTGATCGTCGCGGCATCCGTGCAGTTCCACAGGCCGAAGACGCCGCATTCCTCATGCATCTTGTCGTCATGCCCGGTCTCGCAACCAGGGGCGCAATCGCTGGACAGCTGATCCATGGGCAAGACCTTTTCCATCGTTCAGGGCCGCGCGGTGATGGCGCGGCCTTGCGGCGTTGCATGCAGCAGATCCGCCGATCGCGCGACGCGGCTGGCGGGCGGGGATGTCAGCATCGGGCGATAGGCGTCAGGCACCAGCGAGACAGCCCACTCGGCACCCTTATAGGCATAGGGCAGGCTGATCGCCTCCACCACCGGATCAGGCCAGTGATCGGCCGAAACAATCAGGCCGCCCGCGATATAGGCGAACACCACCAGCGCCGCACCGCGCAGCACGCCATAGGCCATGCCCAGCGTCCGATCGATCCCACCCAGCATGGAGCCGCGCACCACAGCGCCCACCATGCCGGCAACCGAGGACAGCACCAGAAGTGCCAGCAGAAACATCGCGCCGAACGCGGCCGGATTGGCGATATCGGGATTGACCAGCCAGTGCAGAAACCGATCCTGCACAAACGGCGTGGCCCACATCGCAAAGAAGATCGCCCCCACCCAGCTGCCAACGCTCAGCACCTCCCGCACCAGCCCGCGCATGAACGCAAGCAATGCCGAGATGCCGATCACTGCCAGGATGGTGAGATCGACCCAGTTCACGTCAGATTCCCTGCAATGTTGCCCGTCTATATCGCCCGCATCCGTATCAGCGCCAGCCTGTCATCTGGATGACATGGTTGCGCCCGGCGCGCGGGACGGGGCTTGACCCTTCCCCTCCGCCTTCTCAGCCTTGCCGCCCGGCCCCGCAAACCGCGCCACCAGGTCGGACAGATGACCGATCTCGCGCAGCACAAGCCCCGCCGGGGCGGACAGCTTGCGATTGCCGGCCGCCACCCGCCTTGGCAGGCAGGCCTGGTCAAAGCCCAGCTTCTCCGCCTCCTTCAGCCGCGCCTCCGCCTGCGCCACCTGGCGGATCTCGCCGGAAAGCCCAACCTCGCCGAAGAACACCATGCCAGGGTCGGTCGGCGTCTCGGTGGCCGCCGAGATCAGCGCCGCCGCCACCGCAAGATCGGCCGCAGGCTCGGTGATGCGCAGGCCACCGGCCACGTTCAGATACACATCGGTCGCGTTGAACTTCACCCCGCAGCGCGTCTCCAGCACCGCCAGCAGCATCGACAACCGCCCGCTGTCCAGCCCCACGGTGGAGCGCCTGGGCGAGCCGCCGGTGTTGCCGGCCAGCAGACACTGTATCTCCACCAGCACCGGCCGCGTCCCCTCAAGCCCCGCGAACACCGCCGATCCCGCGATGTTGCCGCGCCGCTCGGCCAGGAACAGGGCGGACGGGTTGGGCACCTCGGCCAGCCCCGCCTCGCCCATCTCGAACACGCCGATTTCATCGGTGGCGCCGAAGCGGTTCTTCACCCCGCGCAGAATGCGGAACTGATGGCCGCGATCGCCTTCGAAATACAGCACCGCATCCACCATGTGCTCCAGCACACGCGGCCCCGCGATGGCACCATCCTTGGTCACATGCCCCACCAACACCACCGCGAACCCGCTGGTCTTCGCCGCCCGGATCAGCTCGAAACTGCAGGCGCGCACCTGGCTCACCGTGCCGGGCGCGCTGTCGATCTCATCGAGCCACATGGTCTGGATCGAATCGATCACCACCAGCGCCGCATCCTTCGCCGCCTCCAGGCTCGCCAGAATGTCGCGCAGATTGATCGCAGCCGCGAGCTCCAGCCTGGCATCGGTCAGGCCCAGCCTGCGCGCGCGCAGCCGCACCTGCTCCACCGCCTCCTCGCCCGAGATATACAGAACCCGCCGCCCGGCCCGCGCCAGGCTCGCCGCCGCCTGCAGCAGCAGCGTCGACTTGCCGATGCCCGGATCACCGCCCAGCAGCACCGCCGACCCCGCCACCAGCCCGCCGCCCAACACCCGGTCCAGCTCGCCGATGCCGGTCTCCGCCCGAGGCGGCGGGGCGGTGTGGCCGGCCAGATCGACGAAATCGATCCGCCGTGTCGGCGCCTTGGCGGATTTCACCGCAATGCCGGGGGCGGCACTCACCACCTCCTCGGCAATGCTGTTCCATTCTCCGCAGGTCTCGCACCGCCCCGCCCATTTCGGCGTCACAGCACCGCATGCCGCGCACACAAACTGCCGTGTCGGTCGCGCCGCCACGCTCAGCGTGTCCCGAACTGGGTGACGCCGCTCTGCTCGATGCGCAGCTGGCTTTGCTCCACGCGCGCCAGCCAGCGCTGCGTGCCGCTCGAATCATACATCACGATCTGCCAGGGCGGCTGCGCCGGAATCCACCGCCCCCAGGTTGCCCGCAGCCGGTTCCACACAAACGCCCCGTTCGGCGCCAGCGTCAGATCACCCGCCCGCAACCCGGCCCCCATGCCAAGGGTCGACGCCCCCGGTATGTCATCAACCCGGCTCTGCCCCAGCCCCTCCTCGCGCGTGTGCCACACGCCAACCCAAGGGAAGCGCTGCACTGGATTGCCGGCATCCCCCGCCTGCGCGCCCCGCTTCACAGGGACCGGCGGATCGCCATACTCGAAATTCGGGATCGAGCCGTCCGGGCAGCGAATCTCGGTCTCATCCAAAGGCTGGCCGCCGCAGCTCTGCCAGCTGGCAAAGGCACGCGGGGCGATCAGCACGCCCAGCAGAACAGGCAGGCTGCGTCTAGCAAGGCGCATCACGGTCCTCCCGGCCGGCGGGGGCACGCACCGGCACATTGTCGATCAACCGCACCTCGCCCAGCCAACAGGCGGCCAGCAGCCGTGCCGGCCGGCTGAGGCGCTCAAGCCGGGTCAGATCATCCTCGGCGCGCAGCTCCAGATATTCCACCCGCGCGAAGCCCGCCGCCAGCACCGCGGCCCCGGTCTCGGCCAGAACAGCCCCGACATCGCCGCCCGCCTCCAGCGCCACAGCCGCCTCCTGCATCAGCCGATACAGCGCCGGCGCCACCGCCCGCGCCGCCTGCGGCAGGCGGCGGTTGCGCGAGGACATCGCAAGCCCGTCCGCCTCGCGGATGGTGGGGCAGCCGATCACCCGGATCGGCAGATCCAGATCGCGCACCATGCGCTGCACCACGCGCAGCTGCTGGAAATCCTTCTCACCGAAATATGCGCAATCGGCCCCGCTGCGCAGAAACAGCTTGGTCACCACCGTCGCCATGCCGGTGAAATGCCCCACCCGGTTCGCACCGCACAGCCCATCGGTCAGCCCCGCCACCGCGACACTGGTGCTGAAATCGGCCGGATACATGTCGGATGCCTCCGGCACATACAGCAGATCAGCGCCACTGCCGGCCAGCAAGGCCGCATCCCCCGCCTCGTCACGCGGATAAAGGGCCAGGTCGGCCTGCGAGTTGAACTGCAAAGGGTTGACGAAGATCGTCACGATCACCCGCCCGCCTTCCGCCTTCGCCTGACGCACCAGGCTCAGATGACCCTCATGCAGTGCCCCCATGGTCGGCACCACGGCAACACTCTCCCCCGCCTGCCGCCAGATCGCCACGCGGCGGCGCAGCTCGGGCATGTCACGGACGATCTCAGGTGCAAATGTATGCATGGCGCCTATTTGCGCAGTTCCATCTGAATCGGACCCTCACGCCTGCCATGGGTGAACTGATCGACCATCTCATTGCCGGTCTGCATCAGCTCGGAGGCGAGGCCTTCCCACACGATCCGCCCCTTGTACAGCATCGCCGCGCGATCACCGATCCGCCTTGCACTGGCCATGTCATGCGTGATGGCGATTGCCGTGCTGCCCATGCGCTTGACGCAATCGACGATCAACCCGTCGATCACCGCCCCCATGATCGGGTCCAGCCCCGTGGTCGGCTCATCGAAGAACAATATCTCAGGCTGCGCCGCAATGGCGCGCGCCAGCCCCACACGCTTCTGCATGCCGCCCGACAGCTCGGACGGCGAGAGCTCGCCCACGCTCGCCGCCAGCCCCACCTGCGCCAGAATATCCGAGGCCCGCGCCCGCGCCTCGGCCCGCGTGCACAGCTTGCGCGCCAGCAGGCCGAACGCCACGTTCTCCCACACCGGCAGGCTGTCAAACAGCGCCCCGTTCTGGAACAGCATGCCGATCCGCGCCCTAAGCTCGGCCCGCTGCTCGCGCGGCGCCGTCAGAATGTCGATGCCATCGATCTCGATCACACCCTCATCCGGCTCGATCAGCCCCAGAATGCATTTCAGCAGCACCGACTTGCCGGAGCCCGACCCGCCGATCACCACCATCGAGGTGCCGGTGGCCACGTCCAGATCAATCCCGTCCAGCACCTTCTTGTCACCAAAGGATTTGGACACGCCGCGCAGGCGGATCGTGAGTTTCGGCTCGGCGCTCATCGGGCAAAGAACAGTTCGGTCAGAACATAGTCGAACGCCAGGATCAGCACCGAGGCCGCCACCACAGCCGAGGTGGTGGCAGCGCCCACACCCTGCGCGCCGCCTTTGGAATTATAGCCCTGATAACAGCCCATCAGCGTGATCAGCACGCCAAACACCGCGGCCTTCACCAGCCCCGAGACGAAATCATCGGTCTGCAGAAAGTTCACCGTGTTGGCGATATAGGTCTGGCTGTTGAAGCCAAGCTTGACGGTGGCGATGATGAACCCGCCCATCACGCCGAGAATATCCGCCACCACCACCAGCAGCGGCAGCGCGATCAGCCCGGCCAGCAGCCGCGGTGCCACCAGATATTTCATCGGGTTGGTCGAAAGCGTGGACAGCGCATCGATCTGATCCGTCACCCGCATCGTGCCAAGCTCGGCGGCGATCGCAGCGCCCACCCGGCCGGCCACCATCAACCCCGCCAACACCGGACCCAGCTCCCGCGTCACAGACAGCACCACCAGGCTCGCCACCGCCGAATCAGCCGAGAAGCGCGAAAGCCCCGTGGAGCTCTGCAGCGCCAGCACCATCCCGGTGAACACCGCCGTCAGCGCCACCACCGGCAGCGAGAAATACCCGATCTCGGCCAGCGCCCGCAGAAACATCCGCCCATAGAAAGGCGGGCGCACGATATGCGACAGGCCTTCCGCGGCGAACAGCGCAAGCCGGCCCGAGCTGCGGCAGGCGCCGACCAGCACACGACCGACGAGGGCAACGAGGTCCAGCAAAGCGGTCACGCGGGGCACCTCACGGTCAAACCAATCAGCATCAACGCCCTGCGGCACCTGCACACAAAACGCCCGCCTGGGTAGCAGGGGGCACGGGCAGCGTCAAAGACCGCCGCCAGCCTCAATACCCGTCCGGCCCGCCATGATGCGGGTCCAGATCGGCAAACCGCGTGTATTCCCCCTCGAAGAACAGATCGATCTTCCCCGTCGGCCCGTGGCGCTGCTTCTCGATGATCAGCTCCGCCTTGTTGTGCACCGCCTCCATGTCGGACTGCCACTTCACCGTCGCCGCATGGAATTTCTCGTCATTGTCGAACGCGATCGCCTTCGGCTTGCGCTGCTGGATGTAATATTCCTCGCGATAGACGAACATCACCATATCCGCGTCCTGCTCGATCGAGCCCGATTCACGCAGATCGGACAGCATCGGCCGCTTGTCCTCACGGCTCTCCACCGCGCGCGACAGCTGCGACAACGCCAGCACCGGCACCGAAAGCTCCTTGGCCAGCGCCTTCAGCCCCTGGGTGATCATGCTGATCTCAAGCACCCGGTTCTCAGGCCGGGTGCCCACCGCCGGGCGCATCAGCTGCAGATAATCCACCATCACCAAGGCCAGCCCCTTGGTCCGCTGCAGCCTGCGGCAGCGCGTGCGCAGCGCGGACATGGTGATCGCCGGCGTGTCATCGATATGCAGCGGCAACGCCGCCAGATCGCGCGCCACCCGCACGAACTTGTTGAAATCATCCTGCTTGATGTCGCCCTTGCGGATCTGCTCACTGGACACCCGCGCATTCTCGGACAGCAAGCGCGCCGCCAGCTGCTCGGCACTCATTTCCAGCGAGAAGATCGCAACACTCGCCTTTGGCAGCACATCCGGCCCCTGCGCCTGCGCCTCCTCCATCAGCGCCTGGGCTGCGGAGAACGCAATCTTGGTCGCACACGCCGTCTTGCCCATGCCGGGACGGCCGGCGAGGATCACAAGGTCGGATGGGTGCAGCCCACCGGTCTTGGTGTCCAGATCGCGCAGGCCGGTGGTCAGCCCGGCAATGCCGCCCTTGCGGGTGAACGCCTTCTCCGCGGTGTCGATCGCGTTCCTCAGCGCATCCTTGAAGACGATGAACCCGCCCTTGTCGCCGCCCTTCGCCGCCAGATCATACAGCTGCTGCTCGGCGGACTGCATCTGCTCCTCGGCGTCGAGCTCGGTGTCGGTGCCATAGGCGTTGTTGACGATCGTCTCGCCGATATCGATCAGCTGCCGCCTGCGCCACGCATCCGTCACCGCCCGGCCGTAATCGCCGGCATTGATGATGCCCACCATCGCCGACAGCAGCTGTCCCAGATACGCCGTCCCACCCACCTCATCGAGCACGCCGGAATGCTCGAACTCGGCGCGCAGCGTCACCGCATCGGCCAGCTCCTGCCGCTCGATGCGCCGCGCGATCGCGGCATAGATCCGGCCATGGATCGGGTCCGCGAAATGCTCCGGAATCAGGAACTCGCTCACCCGCTCATAGGCGCGGTTGTTGGCCAGCAGAGCGCCAAGCAGCGCCTGCTCGGCCTGCAGATTGGTGGGAGGCAGCCGGGGTGGAACCGGAAAGGGTGTCATCGGTGCGTTCATGATCCCGCCATTCTACACCGCAACACCACGATGCGCGCTGTGGATAGGTGTCGATAGCTGTGGATAACGCAGCCCCCACACAGGGTGGTGCGGCGGGCCCGGTTCGTGCCAGAACCAAGCCCCGGCCGGAGACCCCCATGCGCATTGCCCAGATCGCCCCGCTGTTCGAAACCGTCCCGCCCCGCCGCTATGGCGGCACCGAACGCGTGGTCTCCTGGCTGACCGAAGCCCTGGTGGCCATGGGCCACGACGTCACTCTCTTCGCCAGCGGCGACAGCACAACTGCGGCCAAACTCATCCCCGTGGTGCCCGAGGCGCGCCGGTTCGTGCCCATCTTCGAGGCCAACACCGCCCCCTATGCCCGCATGCTCGAACTCGTCGCCCGACAGGCACAGGAGTTCGACGTGCTGCATTTCCACATCGACTTCCACCCGATGCCGCTGTTCAGCCGCCTCGGCGTGCCCTTCCTCACCACGCTGCACGGCCGCATGGACCAGGACTGGATCCCCAGCATCTACGGCCTCTACCCCAAGGCCAATCTGGTCTCCATCTCGCAGAACCAGCGCAGGCCCCAGCCCGGCCTGCACTGGGCCGGCACCGTGCTGCACGGCATGCCGCGCGATCTGCTGCGCCCGGTGGGAGAGCCAGGCGATTACCTCGCCTTCCTCGGCCGCATCTCGCCCGAGAAGGGCATCGAGGCCGCCATCCGCATCGCCGCCCGCGCCGGCCTCACGCTCAAGGTCGCAGCCAAGGTGGGGGCGGAGGATCAGGCCTATTACGACCAGGTGGTGGCCCCGCTGCTCTCAGGCGGCAGCGTGGAATTCGTGGGCGAGATCGACGACACGCAAAAACCCGCCTTCCTCTCCGGCGCCCGCGCCCTGCTCTTCCCCATCACCTGGCCCGAGCCCTTCGGCCTGGTGATGATCGAGGCCATGGCCTGCGGCTGCCCGGTGATCGCAACACCTTTGGGCTCGGTGCCCGAGGTGATCGAGGACGGCCTGACCGGCTTCATCGTGGGCAGCGAGGACGCGGCGGTGGCCGCAATGGGGCGGCTTGGCACGCTCGACCGCGCCGCCATCCGCGCCCGCTTCGAAGCACGCTGGAGCGCCGAACGCATGGCCGAGGATTATGTGGCGATCTATCGGCGTTTGGCGACGCAACCGTAGGGCGGGTCCACGACCCGCCATCCCCGCCCAACGCCACCCATAGCCGTGTTGCACGCCATTGACGAAAAGCCCCTCGCGACCCCGCCTGCACAGGCCACCTCGGATGCTGTTTCGTTGAATGCGTGCCTCAGTCTCAATCTCTGCAAACAACCACCCCTCTTGTTGCAAGGCTGGCGCTCAGCCCTTGCGCTGATTTCATCGTTTCGGGTCAAACGACAAAGAAACGGTTGCTGCGGCGGGTGACGCAGCACCTGCCGGCAGCGCTCAGGTCTGCCGGCAACTCTTCATCGATTGACGATCACAATCCCCCCGCGCAACTTTATTAACATATGATGTTGATATCGATCGGGTGACAAGCCATGACGGGAAAGACGTTCGCGCGGCCGGCCGGTGTGGTCATCCTGGCCTGTCTGCTCGCCCTGCCTAATCTCGCCATGGCCGCCGCCTGTGGCACCAGCTTCGCCTACACCGGTGGGCTGATCACCTGCGACATCTCGGTCAGCGGCATCTATCTGATCACCGCCTACGGGGCCCAGGGTGCCGCATCGACCTTCGGCACGGGCGGATTGGGCGCCTCCGCCTCCGGCGAGTTTGACCTGGCCGCCGGGACAACGCTGGAAATCGCTGTTGGCGGGGCGGGGACCGCGGGGTCCAGCATACAATTTGGCGGCGAGCTCGCCAGCGGTGGCAGTGGCGGCGGCGGTGGCAGCTTCGTTACTGAGGGGACGAACACCCCCTTGGTCGTCGCGGGTGGCGGCGGCGGCGCTGGCGGGGCCGAGGTGGTGAATGGCCTGTACGGTCAGTCAAATGGATCGCCCGGCCAGGCGAGCAGCGCGGGAGCCGCCGGGACCAGCGGCCTTGTTGCAGCCTCGGGAGGTCAGGGCGGCAGTGGCGGTACAGCCGGGGCGGGTGGCGCCGGCGGCGAAATCCAGTTTGACACCATCGCCCCCGCCTCCTTCTTCGGCACGCCGGGCGGTGGTGGTGGCGGATTTCTCGGCAACGGCACCACAACGGCCACCGGCGGGGCGGGAGGCTCCGGCTTTGCCGCGGGGCTTACCGGTGGCGCCGGCAGCACGGGCGGCGGCACGGGCGGCTTTGGCGGCGGCGGTGGCGGCGGATCGCCCAACTCCGGCAATGATGGGCCCCCCGGCGGTGGCGGCGGTGGCGGTGGTGGTTACAGCGGCGGCGGCGGTGGCGGCGGCGGCTTCAACACCTATAGCGGCGCCGGCGGAGGCGGCGGATCCTTCGTGGATGCCGGAAGCCTGATCAGCCCAGAACTGCAGGCCGGCGTGCGGACCGGCAACGGCGCCGTCACACTCTCCTTCGTCTCCGTGGACGTGCCGGAACCCAAATCCTCGCTGCTGTTCGGCGCCGGCCTGGCGGGGCTCGGCCTGGTATGGCAACGCCGCCGCGCCCGCTCCGGCGCTGGCCGACCATAGCCCAGCCTGCACCCAACCCGTAAGGCGGGTCCACGACCCGCCAAGGCCTCACTTCACCAACGCCCACCCCTTGTCCGTCTTGCCGAACACAAACCGCTCGCCCACAACATGGTCGCTCTCACCCGGCTTGTTGACCGTGTTGAACAGATCGATCGACGTCATCACCGTCACCAGATCATAGTTCACCACCGCCGTGTAGCGCCCATCCCCGCCCAACGTGCCGCTGACGAAGCTCAGATTGTCCACACGCCTCTCCCCGTTGGGAAAGCTCTGGCGGATCCGCTGGGTGATCTGCTCCAGCGCATCGGCCTGATCCGGCGCATCATCCGAACAGCCGGCCAGGCTCCACACCAGCACGCCCGACACCACGCAACGCAGCGCCTGCCTGCGGGTTGCAACGATCATCTTCCTGCCCACCGCGCCGCATCCCCATTAAGGCCGTCCCGGCCATACGCCTGAACACCAGCCACTAGCAGAGACCGGCAGGGCAGGGGAACTGCCCCAAGGTCGATCCCGCCCCGCCCCAACGCAAAAGGGCCCGGAGATCCTCCGGGCCCTTCGCAGATCATCACAACCAAAGACCGGCGGATCAGCCGATATCGGGCTGTTCCGCGTTCGGGTCGAACAGCTGAATGTCGCCTTCCAGCTCGATCGGCGCCTCAACCTCGCCCACCACGCGCTCACCGCGCAGCTGCTTCTCGGCCTCTTCCAGCGAACGCGCCACGTTCACCGTCACCGGCATGTCCACTTCCGGATGCAGCACGATGCGCACCTTGGTCAGACCCAGCGACTTGATCGGCTGTTCCAGCACCACCTGCGAGCGGTTGATGGTCAGCCCGCTCTCGGCGCACGCATCCGAGATGTCGCGCGACGACACCGAACCATACAGGCTGCCCGACTCACCGGCCTGACGGATGATGGTGACCGTAAGCCCCTCCATCCGCTCGACGATGCGCTCCGCCTCGTCGCGGCGCTTCAGGTTCAGCGCCTCAAGCTGGGCGCGCTGAGCCTCGAACTGCGCCAGGTTGCTTTTGTTGGCGCGGATCGCCTTCTTCTGCGGCAGCAGGAAGTTGCGGGCATAGCCCGGCTTCACCTTCACCACATCGCCCATCTGCCCCAGCTTTTCCACGCGCTGCAGCAGGATCAATTCAACGGCGGCCATGACTGCCTCCTCAATTCACGATGTAGGGAAGCAGCGCCAGGAAGCGGGCGCGCTTGATGGCCTTGGCCAGCTCACGCTGCTTCTTGGCGGACACCGCCGTGATACGGCTCGGCACGATCTTGCCGCGCTCGGAGAGGAAACGGCTCAGCAGCCGCACATCCTTGTAGTCGATCACCGGCGCGTTCGGGCCGGAGAACGGGCAGGACTTGCGGCGCCGATAGAACGGGCGGCGGGCGCCAACGGCCGAGCGGCGGCCGGCGGGGTTCAGGTTTGCATCAGTTTCGGACATGCCGATTACTCCTCGGTGCCGGCGTTGAAGCCGCCAAATTCATCACGGCCGGACGGCTCGTCGCCACGGGCCCGGAATTCCTCGCGATCGTCATAGCCGCGCTTGCGGCCGCTCTCGAAGCGCCCGGCCGGCTTCGGGCCGCGGAACCCGCGCTCCCGCTCATCGGACTTGCGCGCCAGAATGGCAGACGGCGCCTCGGCATCGATCGCATCGACGCGGATGGTCATGTAGCGCAGAATGTCTTCATTCAGGCTGAGCTGACGCTCCATCTCGGCCATCGCGGCCGGCTTCGCATCCAGACCCAGAAGCATGTAATGCCCCTTGCGGTTCTTCTTGATGCGATAGGCCAGGCTGCGCAGGCCCCAATATTCGCGCTTTTTCACAACCGAGGTCTCGGTGTTCGGCTCTGCGCCGATCTCCGCGTCCATCTGGGCGGTGAGGGTGTCGACAATCGTCTCCACCTGCTGCTGCGTCACGTCATTGCGTGCGATCAGCACGGTTTCATATAGCGGCATGTGCGCTCCCTCTGGGTTGTTCAGCTCAGCACCCGGGTCTGGGTGCGGCACCGCAATGGTACGCGAGCATAGCCAGCTTCAGCCGGTGAAACTGGCAGGGAAGCCGCGCGTTATAAGGCCAAACGCCCCAAACGCAAGAACGCCCTGCGGTGTTCCGCACATTTCTGTCATGCCACGCCGGTCATGCTATGCACACCGCCATGACAAAACCCCTCATCGCCGTCATCGGCGCGGGCCCCGCGGGCCTGGCCGCCGCCGAGACACTGGCGCCCGCCGCCCACGTGCGCGTCTTCGAGCGCATGCCCAGCCCCGCGCGCAAATTCCTCCTCGCCGGCCGCGGCGGCCTCAACCTCACCCACAGCGAGGATCTCGACCTCTTCCTCACCCGCTACCGCAACGCCGCCCCCTCCGCGCTGCGCACGATTGCCGCCCACCCGCCGCAGGCCCTGCGCAGCTGGGCCGAGGCGCTCGGCCAGGAGATGTTCACCGGCAGCTCCGGCCGCGTCTTCCCCCGCGCCATGAAGGCCTCTCCGCTGCTGCGCGCCTGGCTCGCACGGCTGGATGCGATGGGCGTGGAACTCGCCCCCCGCCATCACTGGCAGGGCTGGACTGATGATGGCGCGCTGCGCTTCGCCACCCCCAAGGGGGAGATCAGGCTGCACCCGGACGCCACCATCCTCGCCCTTGGCGGCGCCTCCTGGCCGCGCCTGGGCGCCGATGGCAGCTGGCGGGCCTATCTGCCCGAGACCGCAACCACCCCCTTCGCCCCCTCCAACATGGGCTTCACTGTCGCCTGGTCCGAGCATCTGCGCACCCGCCATGCCGGCAGCCCGCTGAAACGCATCGCCATCGCATTCCAGGGCCAGACCGTGCGCGGCGAGGCGATGATCACCGAAACCGGCCTGGAGGGTGGTGCCATCTACGCGCTCTCCGGCCCGCTGCGTGACGCCATCGCAAGCGCCGGCCACGCCGACATCACCATCGATCTGCGCCCCGATCTGTCTTTGTCCGACCTGCCCTCCGGCCTCGGCAGCCGCACCCTTGCCAACCAGCTGCGCAACGCAGGCCTCACCCCGGCCGCCATCGCCCTCGTCCAGGAGCTGCGCCACCAGGGCAACACCACCCCGATCCCGAACCTGGTCAAGGCGCTGCCCATCCGCCTGCTCGCGCCCGCCCCGCTGGCCCGCGCCATCTCGTCCGCCGGCGGCCTGCGCTGGTCCGCCATCGGGCCCGATTTCATGCTACACGACCGCCCAGGCGTGTTCGCCGCCGGCGAGATGCTGGACTGGGAGGCGCCAACCGGCGGATATCTGTTGCAGGCCTGCTTCAGCACCGCGATCGCAGCAAGCAAGGCATGCCTCTCATGGCTGGAGCAGAGATCATAGACCAGGCACCCCAACCCACGCCGCGCGTCGTCAGCGGCCATATCCTGGCGCTGCGCCTGTTCGACATCGCCTACGCGATCGACCTTGCCCGCGCCGAACAGCTCTGGGCCCGCCACGCGACCGACCGCACCAGCCGCTCCCGGCTGAGCGCCACCCAGCCGAAATCCGTCTCCTTCGGCGTGCCCCCCTTGGCCGTGGCGCTGGACACCATCCTGCTCGATCTCGGCGAAGAGGAGGTCGAGGCCGTGGTCACCGCCCGGCTCTACGATTTCGGCACGCTCTCCCTCGCCTTGCGCGTCCCCACAAGGGACATGGCATGGGCCGATTTCACCGCCCGCATGAACAAGGTGGGCCAGGCCACTGGCGGCGGCTTCTGGGAGCCCATCCTGGTCCAGCTGCGCGGCATCCTGCGCGAGGCCCTGGTCAAACCCACCCCCTCCACCGTGTGGGAGGATTACCTCATCGCCTCCGTCCGCCAGTTCGACACGCGCATCCTGGCCTCTGACATCCCAAGGGGCCTCGACCTCATCCCGCTGCTCTCCGGCGAGACCCGCGCTTTGTCCGAAGGGGCCCGCGCCGATCTGCTGCGCAGCCGCTACTCCTATTACGAGGACGACCTGGTCATCCTCACCTGGGACCGCGCCTTCATCGTCGAGCCGCGCGGCGACAACGACGTGGCCGATGTCATCGAGGTCGCCAACGCCCAGCTGCTGCAGATGCGCTACTACGACGAACGCCTCGATGACGAGCTGCCCCGCATGTACGACCTCGTCGAAGCCGCCCGCTCGCGCTGGAACCTCGTCGCCGCCCGCAGATACGCCAATCTCGCGCGCGAACTCACCACCCTGGTCGCCGAGGTCACCGAACTCACCGAAAAGGTGGACAACGCCCTGCAGGTCACCGAGGACGTCTACCTCGCGCGCATCTACGCAACCGCCCTCGACCTGTTCCGCGTGCCCAACTTCACCCGCGCCGTGGACCGCAAACTCGCCATCATCCGCGACACCTACACCTCGCTCTACGACGAGGCGAGCTCGATCCGCTCCACCCTGATGGAGGCGGCGATCCTGCTGCTGATCTTCGTGGAACTGATCCTGGCCGTGCTGCGCTTCTGACACGGCACCATCTTTCCAGACAATTCCAGTCCTGCTGGCCTTTTGTCGCCGGTATCGCCGAAAGGTCAAAACTTACAACAAAAATCCAAACAAATGATCGGCTGATCAGAACGAATCAAAGAAATGCCCAATCTACTTATCTCCACAATCCAAATACCTGACTTAACATGTCTCGAATTTGCAAGTGTGCTGCGCAATGACTCTATCTGCGGCACGGCAATCAAAGGTCAGACCGACCTGAGAAATCCAGCCGCGGTCAGGAGGTCGCGGTGTACAGCTCTCATGTCTATGACGAGAACGAGATCGAACTGTGCAGCCCCGCGCCGTCGCACCCGGTCAATCGGCGCCTGCTGCTGTCCTGCCTCGCCGGCGGTGCGGCCCTTGCCGTCCTGCATGTCGGCGTGCTGCAGCCCTTGCTCACCGCACGGCGCTCGGCCGTGACCGACAGGGTGCAGCCCCTGCCGTCCTCCCTCCAGGCCGCCCCCCGCACCGCCACGGCAGGTGCCACCGATCTCGCCGAATGGGCCCCGTTCCGCAACCGCTTCATCACCGCCGAGGGCCGCGTGGTGGACACCGGCAATGGCGGCGTGTCGCACTCCGAAGGCCAGGGCTATGGCATGCTGCTCGCCGCCTGGGCCGATGACCGCGCCACCTTCGAACGCCTGCTCGGCTGGACACAGGCCAATCTGTCGCGCCCGAAGGACGCACTGCACGCCTGGCGCTGGCAGCCCGGCCTGCCGAACCCGGTGCCGGACACCAACTCGGCAACCGATGGCGACATCATGATCGCCTGGGCGCTGCTGCGCGCCGGCGAGCGCTGGAACATGCCGGCCTGGCACAAGGCGGGCCTCGCCATCGCGGACGATCTGCTGCGCCTGTCCACGCGTGAGGCCGCCGGCCGCCTGTTCCTCGCCCCCGGTGCGCACGGCTTCGACCGCACAGGCCGCATCGTGGTCAATCCGTCCTACAGCATCCTGCCGGCCATGCGCGCCTTTGCCGAAGCCAGCGGCGATCCGCGCTGGACCAGGCTGGATCGCGACAGCCTGTGGCTGATCGACCGCGCCCGCTTCGGCGCCAACGGCCTCACGCCGGATTGGGTCGAGATCGACCTCAGCACCGGCGCCATCCGCCTCGCCGAAGGCTGGCTGGAGCGGTTCTCCTGGGATGCGATCCGCGTGCCGCTCTACCTCGGCTGGGCCGGCGAGACCGCAAGCGCCGGCGTGCAGGCCCCGGTGCGGTTCTGGAACATCCGCAAGCAGGGCCTGCCGATCGCCTGGATCGATCTGCGCAGCGGCGAACTGGCGCCCTATCGCGGCCATTCCGGCGTCCAGGCGGTGGCCGAGCTCGCCACCGCCCTGGTCGCAGCGGACGGCACCCCACCCGCCTTGCCGGCCCAGGCCGCGGCCCCGGACTATTATGCGGCAGCGCTTTCCATGCTGGCCCGCATGGCCTGGCAGGAACATCCCCGCCCGGTCAGTGGTGCCGTCAGCTGAGTTTCACAAACGAAAGGGCCGGGTCGCACCTGCAACCCGGCCCTCATTGCGGCGTCACGCCTGCAGCGTCTCAGTTTTCCGGGAAGCTGCGGAACACGTAGCCCAGGTTGCGCACGCTTGCGATCACCTCGCCCGCGCCGCTGCGGCCGAATTTGCGGCGGATCTGATGCACCAGATTGTCGAGCGAGCGATCCTCCGGCTGGAACGGCCGGCGCAGCACCGAGCGCGACAGCGTGTCCCGGTCCACCGGCGTGCCCGGCTTGGCTGTCAGCAGCACCAGCAGGTCGAACTCCGCAGAGGTCAGCGGCACCACCGTGTTGTCCGGCCGCAGCACGCGCCGCTCAGCCTGCACGATGCGCCATTCCCCGCCCTCGGCCTTTTCGATCTTGTGGGTGCGCCGCAGATGCGCCCGCACCCGCGCCACCAGCTCACGTCCGCTGATCGGCTTGAGCAGGAAGTCATCCGCCCCAAGCTCCAACCCGATCACCCGGTCCGCCTCGCTGCGGCTGCCGGTCAGGAACAGCACCGGTGCTGCCGTCAGCTGCCGCATGGTGGGCAGCAGCAGCAACGTGTCCACCGCCCCCAGGCGCTGATCGAGCACGATCAGATCGGGCTGCCAGGTCTCCAGCAGCTCCAGGGTCGACTCCCAGTCACCGCATTGCCGGCAGGCGATGTTGTGATCGGTGAATGCCTCTGCAAGCTCATTTCGCAATACGACATCATCGTCGATGATGAGGATCGTCGCGTTATCGGATTTAACAGTCACAACATTCAAAGCCTTCGCTGCTGGCACACTTTCCGAGTGGCATCAGGATTAGCAGATTTTTAACATGCTGCGAATGCGGCGGCATCTGGTGAGGTCATAATATGTCTCCTTTTTCAGCGATGTTGCGACAAAAAAATCTGACAAATCTGAGATCGACGTCAGGAGATATTGCCAACTAGCGTCAGTCGGATCGGCAGGATGCACCCACCGGCCGCCCTGGTGGGGCAGCGCCAGGCACCAGGTTTTTGACATGGATGAGCAGACCACACGATCGGCCGCGCCGGCATCGGACTTGCGAGCCGAGACGTTTGTGCATGCGCAAAACGAAGTGCCCGGCGCCTGCGATGCCACCGCCAATCAGGAGCGCCGGCGCCTGCACGAACTGTTCGATCTGCGGATCCTGGACACCCCGCCGGATGAAACGCTGGACCGGCTGACCGGCATGGCCGCGCGCCTGTTCGACGTGCCGATCGCGGCCGTCTCGCTGGTCGATCAGGACCGCCTCTGGCTGAAATCCGCAACCGGTGTCGATGCGCGTGAACTGCCGCGCAGCCAAAGCTTCTGCGATCATCTGGTCGCCTGCCACATGGCGGATGGCCAGGATCTGCTGGTGGTGCCGGACGCCACCCAAAGCCCGCACTTCGCCACCAGCCGCTTCGTGACCCAGGCCCCGCATCTGCGCTTCTATGCCGGGGTGCCCCTGCTCACCGACACCGGCCAGGCCATCGGCTCGTTCTGCGTGATGGATGCAACCCCGCATGAGCCCCCGGACGAGGGGAAGCTCGCCATGCTGCGCGACCTCGCAAGCCTCGCGATGGACGCCATGCAAAGCCGCAGGCGCAGCGAACGCGCCCGCCGCACCGCGGAATGCCTGGCCCAGATCCACGACATGCTGCGCGCCATGGCCCTGGCGGCGGACACCAAGGCCGCCAGCCTGGAGGCGGCACACCATATCCGCAACACCATCGCCGGCAGCTTCTGCGCGCTCTACGAGCTGCAACCGGAGACCGGCCACGCAGCCCTGCTCGCCGCGTCCTGCGCCCGGGCGGCCCAGGAGATGCTGCTCCACCAATGGGCCGAACGCGGCCTGCATGCGCAGAACTCGATGATCGGCCGGGCGATGGTCTCCGGTGTTCCGGTTGCCATCGCCGATGTGACCGGCTTTGACTTCAGCCTGTGGCCGGCCACCCAGGCCTTGATGGAGGCCGGCAACGCGGCCCTTGCCATGATGCCGCTCGAACTGCTCGGCCGCAGCATCGGCGTGGTGGTCGGCTACGACACCACGATCGCCGATTTCGAAACCCGCATCGACACGCTGCGCGACATGGTCCACGCCCTCACCCCGCTGGTGCAGCGCCTGCAGGCGGACGAGGAGGCCGCCCTGTTCCGCCGTGCGGTCGAGCATTTGCCCGATGCCGTGCTGATCACCGAGGCGCGCGATCTCGATGGGCCAGGACCCAGCATCATCTACTGCAATCCGGCCTTCGAGGCCGAGACCCAGTATCGCAGATCCGATGTCATCGGCCGCTCGCCGCGCTTCCTCCAGGGCGAGCTGACATCGGTGCAGGCCCGCGCCGCCATCCGCCAGGCCCTTGCCGCCGGCCGCCCGGTCCGCCAGACACTGGTCAACTACCGGGCCGACGGCGCCATCCGCCATATCGGCATCAACATCGCACCGCTGCGCGATCAGGCGGGGCGCTGCACCCATTTCGTCGCCGTCCAGCGCGACATCACCCCCCAGATCGAGGCCTCCGAACGCCATCGTGCCACGATCCGCGAAATGCAGGCGATGTTCGACGCCATGCCCGGCGCCATGCTGCGTCTCGGCCTGCAGCCGGATGGCAGCTGGAAGCTGCTCTTCGTCTCGCCCTCCATCGAAGCGCTCTCAGGCTTCAGGTCGGCCGAGGCGGTGCAGCCGGGCTGGCTGTCCAAGCGTCTGCAGGCAAGTGATCTCAAACAGTTCGAAGACCATCTGCGCCAGGCCGGCGATGGCAGCACCGCATCGCCCGAATTCCGCTTCCTGCACCGAGACGGCCGGATCTGCCTGATCCAGGCCCGCGTCCGTGGCTTCCGCACCCATGATGGCGGCCGCCACGCGGTGTGCATCCTGTCCGATGTCACGCGCGAACGCGGTCTGTCGGCCCAGCTCGCCCAGGCGGTGAAACTCGCCGAACTCGGTGAGCTGGTGGCAGGCCTGGCCCATGAGATGAACCAGCCGCTGGCCGCGATCAGCCTTGCCGCCGAAAACGCGATGCGCGCCATGCAACGCCTGCCGGACACCACCCAACGCGTGTCCGACAAGCTCAACACCATCTACGAGCTGTCGCAGCGCGCCGCGGGGCTGATCCAGCACATGCGCGTCTTCGCCCGCATGGATGGTGGCGAGCTGGTGGACCTCGCCTTGCCGCATGTCGTCAAGGACACCATGATGCTGCTGCAGGCCAAGCTGCACGAGACATCGGTCGCCCTGTCGATCGACATCCCGCCCGACCTGCCCAGGATCCGCGTCCGGCCGATCGCGCTCGAGCAGATCCTGGTCAACCTGGTGATCAACGCCTGCGATGCCTATGCGGAGGGCAAGACCCGGCTGGCCCCGGGGGAGCGTGTGGTGCGTCTGGCGGCCGAGGAACGCGGCGGCCGCGTGGTGGTCACCGTGCGGGACCGTGCCGGCGGCATCGAACCCTCCGCCCTGCCGCATGTGTTCGAGCCGTTCTTCACCACCAAACCCTCCGGCAAGGGCACCGGGCTCGGGCTTTCGATCAGCGCCAGCCTGATGAAGGAGATGGGCGGCTCCATCTCGGTCATGGTCCAGGGCGGGGGGGCGGTGTTTCGGCTTGAACTGCCGGTGGCAGACTGATCTGCCCGGATATTCGGCCTCCACGGAGGGTTTTCGATCGGCATGGATGCGCGGACGGAAAACGAGACGGAGCAACTCCGCAGGCGTTGTGCCGAGCTTGAGGCGCAGCTTGCCGATGCGCGTGCCATGCTGGAGGCAACCGGGCACGGCATCGCACTCTATGACAGGGAGCTGCGGCTGATCTTCGCCAATCCGCGCGTGGGTGAGCTCACCGGCTTGCCCGCCGAGGTGCTCGCCACCGGGCGGCCCCGCTCCGATCTGATCAACGCCCTGCTCGACACCGGCGAGTTCGGCACGGGCGAGCGGGCCGAGCGCCTGCGCCACGAACGTCTGGCCATCCAACGAAACCGGCCATCGCGCTTCATCCGCCAGCGCGCCAACGGCATGATCCTGGAGATCTGCTCGATGCCCACGGCCGAGGGCGGGCTCGTCGTGGTGATGAAGGACCTGCTTGAATTGCTGGCAAGCCAGGTCGAGGCCCTCTCGCTGTTCGGCGTCATGCTCTCCCATGAGGCGCATGAGGTGGCGTCCGAACTGCCAAGCGGCGTGGGCGTGGCATCGATCGCGCTGATGCAGACCATGCTCGACACCATGCAACTCGGCATCGCCATCTACGACGCCGATGGCCGCCTGATCGGCGCCAACCGCCAGGCCGCCACCATGATGCGGGTGGTGCCAGACAGAATGCGTCCGGGCCGGCATCTGCACGACATCCTGGACGACATGATGCGCAACGGCGCGATGGGAGACGGGCCGGAGGCGACAGAGCTGCTGCGCCAGAAGAAGACCGCCGATCGCACCCGGCGTCACAGTTTCCTGCGGCGCGACATCGCAGGGCGCGTGGTGCAGATCGTCAGCACCCCGGTCCAGGCCGGCGGCTTCATCGTCACCGACACCGCTGTGACGGAGCTTGCCAACGCCACCCACAACGCCGAAGTGGCGATGCACGACCTGCAGATGCTCATCGATGCGATGCCCGGCGCGCTGTTGCGCCAGACCCTGGGCGGTCCCGGCAAATGGGTGCGCACCTTTGTCTCCGACAATATCGAGGAACTCACCGGCTACACCGCCGAGGAGGCGCGGGCCTTCGGCTGGTGGCAGTCCAACATCAGCCCCGCCGACGAGACGCGGCTGCAGGATCTGCTCGATGTCGCCGTGGCCGGCGGCCAGACCAGCGCCAATTTCCGGTTTCGCCGCAAGGACGGAAGATGGATCTGGATCCGCGCCACCATGCGCGGCTATCGCGGCCCGCTTGGCGTGCCGGAGGTGATCTGCATCTGGAACGACATCACCCGCGAGCAGGAACTGGCCGATCGCGTGGCACTGGCCGGCAAACTGGCCCAGATGGGCGAGGTCGCCACCGGCATGGCGCATGAGCTGAACCAGCCGCTGGCCAGCATCAGCCTGGCGGCGGAGAACGCGGTGCGGCTGATGGGCGTGGCCCCGCTCGACCAGGCCCGCCTGTCGCGCAAGCTCGATGTGATCGTCTCACAGGCGCACCGGGCGGCGGACCTGATCGACCATATCCGCATGTTCGGCCGCAGCTCGCAAACCCCGGTCTCCCGCATCATGCTGCCCGGTCTGATCGCCAATGTCGTGCATCTGCTGGAGGGGCGGGTGGGTGGTCTGGGAATCGTCGTCCAACAGCAGGTCGAAGACGGGCTGCCCCCGGTCACCGGCCGCGAACTGGCGCTGGAGCAGGCCTTGTTCAACCTGCTCAGCAACAGCTGCGATGCCTATCAGGCCCTGGGCGCACCGCCGCCGGAGGGCCGCCGCGTCGTGATCACCGCCCAGGCGCGGGCCGGCTGGGTTGATCTCTCCTTGCGGGACTGGGCCGGCGGCATTCCGGACGAGGTGCTGGCACGGGTGTTCGAGCCGTTCTTCACCACCAAGCCGATCGGCCAGGGCACCGGGCTTGGCCTTGCGATCACCTATGGCGTGGTGCGCGAGCATGGCGGCACCATCTCGGTGCGCAACGTGCAAGGCGGCTGCGAGTTCCAGATCGCGCTGCCGGCGACGGGACAAAGCCTGATCAAGCCGAATGACGCCGGCTTCTGACCTGGCCGGCCTTCAGCATGCCGCGCGTGATGAGCCTTGTGTTGAAAATTGCGGTGCGCGGGAGCACCCGATATCCGGGATCACTGTGATCCACGGCTTCTGAGCCCCGTTTGCGGCCATTCCTGCCGCCGGCCAGACGGTCAGCTGGCCATCGATGCCGATTGCCGGCGAGACGAGGAGCGCTGCATGGCACGCTCGGTGGCCGAATAGATGTCGTTCAGCTTGAAGGGCTTGCGCAGAAAATCGAACGCGCCGTGCGCCACCGCAACCCGCGTGTCGTCGAACATGGCATGGCCGGTCACAAGGATCACCTCGACCGCGAGCTCATCCCCGCGATTGTGCAACACCTGGCGTGTCAGCTCGATGCCATCGCAATCCGGCATCCGGATGTCGGAGATCATCACCGCAATCGAAGGGTTGCTCGCCAGCAGGTCCAGCGCTTCGCGCGCCGATGTTGCGGTGAACGTAACATAGCCATCGTCGGACAGCGCCTCCGCCAACTCGACGGTCATGCGCTCCTCGTCATCAACCACCAGCACCGCAAGGTTTGATGCGCCGCGGGTGCTCATCGCTGATTCGAGTCTTTCATCCAACGGAGTGTGCCACATCACGAAATCGTGCCTACCCTTGTCATTACAAATTCACCGTGCGGGCTTGCAAGCGGTCATTTCATCTGGAAGCGAGCGCCTACAAGATAGCGCTTCGCCATCGAATTTTCAGCGCAGAAATGCGTTACCGGACCATCATTTTCCATAAAAATGCCGAGAGATGCCAAGGCACACATGTCGATTTTGTTATTCTGAACGTTAACTCTTGCACATTTTGCAATGCTTGCCGCTCGGCAACCTGGCGCACCTGCCATGCCGTCCCGATTCGGTGGAGCTAGGGGCTCGTCGGGTAGCACGCCGTGGCGCTGATCGTGATCGTGTTGAAGGGTGCCGGCCAGGACTGGTTGGCGAAATAGGCGCTGGTCAAAACCACCTTCACCGCCGTGCCCGGTGCTGTCGAACAGGTGGTGCCCTTTGTCACCGAAACCCCGCTCGCCGGCAGCAGTGAGGCGTTGACCCATTTTGTCGCGGCAGACGTGGCAAAGCTTGAGGGTGTCGCACAGGCCGGCGACGAGATAGCAACGCAGCGTGCCGTCATGTCCGCCACCATCTGCAACGCGTTCTGCCCGCGCACAAGCAGCGCCAACTCGAACAGGGTGATCACCAGAGGGAAGAACACCACCGAGACAATGGCGAACTCCACCGACATCGAGCCCCGGCGGCAATGCCGCAACCGGCGGATCAGCTCCCTCATTGCAACCTCACAATTTCGGATTGCTGCAGTGTCGGGCTGATGAAGGTCGAGATATGCGGCAGGATCTGCGTGTAGGTCACGGTGGCCGTGATGGTGATGTAGGTGCCGGGCTGCGTGCCATCCGCACAGGCATGCCCCGCCGTGCCGGCCACCAAGGTCGCAGGACTGCCGCTGGCACAGCCCAGACTCGGACCGCTCACCACCGCGCTCACACCGGACAGGCCGGAACTCGCCTGCACCATCGATTGCACGCTGGACGCCGTCACGGTGGGGCCCACCTTGAACGCGTATTGCCCGCCATTGGCCACCGCCTGCGCCAGGCGCTCCTGATAGCGCAGGCTCAGCCCCATATCCGCCACACCGCCAAAGGTGAACAGCAGCAGCGGCGCGCAGATCGCGAACTCCACGGCGGCCACACCGCGAAGATCGCGCCACATCCGGCCGAACAGGGGAACAGGCGCGCTCATTGCACCAACGCCACAACGGTCACCGGCGCCGTCGCCGAGAAGGACGTGGCCCCGAAACTCGAACAATTCCCCCCCACCGTCGACCCGCCACCGATGGTCACGGTGGAGGCGATCAACTCCAGGCATCCCGCGGCTGTCGCCGTCACACCACCGGTGATCGTCACCGGAGCATTGGGAAAATACATCACCCCGGCCAGGCTCGCCGTGTTGCCGCTCGAGATCAGCGTGAAACCGGTGCTCGTCTTGCCCACCAGCAGCATGCCCGGAATGCCCTGCGTCGCAGTGGCCAGCGGGGCGGACAGCGAAACCGTGCCGGCCTGGATCTGCACCGTGCCGGAGGCCACGATCGTCACCCCCGACCCCGCCACATAGCCGGACAGGCTGACATTGCCGTTCACATAATACGTCCCCGGCGCAAACGTCACCGCCGTGGCATTGCCGAAGGTCTGCCAATCCGCGGTGGTGATCGACGAATAGGTGCCCGGCTGCAACACCACGGGGTTGGCAGCCCAACCCTGGTTGATTGCAGTCCCCCCGCTGCCCAGCTTGGCCAGCGCTGCCGTGACGGCGGCATTGCTGCCATAAGGATCAGAGATCGTGCCGGGAGAGCTGGGCGCGGTCGGGTCGGCGCCGGTGCCTTCGCTGCCGCTGACATGGCCGGACCACTGGTTCACGCTCGGCGCGCTGACCGATGTGGTGTTGCCGTTGATGAACCCGTTCGGCACCGAGATGCTGCCCGAGGCCGCATTGCCGTTCAGCGACGAATACCCATCCACCGTCGTGCTGCCGGTGGCAGAGGTGTTGCCGTTGATGGTGGAGCTCAACATCGAGATGTTGCCACCGGCGGCAACCGTGCCCACGATCTTGCCGTTGCCGGACAGGTTGGTGTTGCCGTGCGATGCGGTGTTGCCGGTGATCGTGCTGGTGCCGCTCACATTGATGTCGGCCGTGGTGAACACGCCATTGGTGGCCGTGAGGCTGGAACCGCCCGAGACCGTCACATTGCCCCCGCTATAGACCGCATTCGCCGTCACCGCGTCGCCGCCGGTCACCAGAATATCGGCGTTGGACCGCACCGCGCAGTTGCCGCTGTTGAGCGGCGAATTGCCCGAGATGCTCACCCCGGTCACCGTCCCCGGCGTCGCCTCCTTGGCCAGCCCCACGATGCAGGGCTGCGGTGTCGCAGCCCCGGACTGGATCAGCTCCGCCCAGGCCTGCGCTGCCAGCGGCACGGTGCTGGCGCTCAGCACCAGCTTGGCCAGCACCAGCGTCGCCGGCTTGGAGATGCGCACCTTGAACGCCTGGTCGGTGGCGCTGCGCACGCCGGTGGTCAGCGTGATGGTGATGTAGCTGTTGGTCAGCGTGTTGGTGCCGGCATTCCAGCTGCGGGTTGCCGCCGGAATCCCGTTCATCTCGATCAGATTGGCCGCAGCGGTCGCCGCCACCTGCGCGGTCGAACCGGTGTTGAGCAGCTGCGCCGCACACAGGGCCGCCGCGTCCGCGGTGCGCTGCAGCTTCAGGATCTGCGCCTGCCAGCTGCTCACCTCCACCACCAGCCCGGTCGCACCCAGCACCACCGGCATCAGCAACGCCAGCGACATGGCAATGGCGCCACGCCGGTCCCGGATCAGAGAGGGCAGGGGACGGCGCATGATCGTCTCAGAACAGCGTGTGATAGAAGGCAAGCGTGCGCGCGGCCGCATCATCCGGCATTTCCTCATGCAGGATGCTGGCGGCCTCGGCGCTCTGGCCGGTGCTGGCCAGCGCAAAGGCCAGGTTGTCGCGCGTCAGCCGATCCGCCTGCGGCGCGCTCGCCAGCGGCCGCAGCAAGGTCACGCCGTCACCGCCATGGCCGGACAATGCCAGCGACAGCCCAAGATCAACCTGCGCCGCGCGCAGATCGGGCGCCACCGCCAGCGCCGCCCGATAGCTGGCCTGGGCCCCTTCATGGTCGTTCTGCAGATCACGCGCGATGCCAAGCCCGGTCAGCGCCTGCGGATTCTGCGCGGACGCCGCAAGCACACGCCGGAACGCCACCTCCGCCTGGGCCGGGTCGCGGTGCAGCAGCAATGCTCCAAGACCAAGCTGCGCGCGCTGGAGCGAGGGGTCGATCGCAACCGCGCGGGCATACGCCCCCTGGGCCGCCGCGTCCTGGCCCATCGCCCGATACGCGTCACCCTGCCGGGCCAGGGCCACGGCGTTCTGCGGATTTTGCGTCACCTGCTCGGTCGCCAGCCGCAGCGCCACATCCGGCATCGCCGCCTGCATGGCGGCATCCATCACCTTGTCCGCCGAGCTCAACGAGGATTGCGGCACCACGCTGCCAGGACCACCGCAGGCCTGCAGCAGCAAGGTGGACATCAGCACAATGATGGGGCGGCGCATGGTCAACTCCCGAATTGCCGGATGACTTCAAGGATCGCGGGCCCGCCCACCGTCATGAACAGGCTGGGCAGGATGAACAGGATCATGATCAGCGTGAGCAGGGCCGGCAGCCGGCCGGCACGCTCCTCAAACCCGGTCAGCATCTCGGTGCGCATCTCGGTGGTCAGCGCGCGCAGGCTGGGTGCCAGCGGCGTTCCGTATTGCAGCGTCTGGATCAGCGTGCTCGCCAGGCGGCGCAGGCCTGTAACCCCGCTGCGCTCCCCCATGTTGGTCAATGCCATCCGGCTGTCCGCCAGCACCTGCAGTTCCGCCGTGGTCAGCGCCAATTCCCTGGCGATCACCGGATGGATGGCCACAATCTCCTGGCCCACACGCGCCAGCGACGGGTCCAGGCTGAGCCCCGCCTCGGTGCACATCACCAGCATGTCCAGCATGTCCGGCAGGCCGGCCTCAAGCGCCTTGGTGTAGCGCCCCTTCTGCCAGCGCAGCAGCCATTCCGGCGTGAGCAGGCCCGCCACACCGGCCGCCGCCACCAGCAGCTTGCCCAACGCGCCCGACATCGTCTCCGCCGGCAGCATTGTGATGGCAAGCGTCGGCAGCAGCGCCACCAGAATGAGCTTGCTGCCCAGGAACAGCCCCACCGCATTGCCGCCGCGAATACCGGCCGAGGCCAGCTGCTGGCGAATACCATCCAGCGCCTTGCCGGACAGCACACCGCTGCGCGCGACCAGCTGGCCGAAATTGGAGATGCCATGCACCATCCGCGTCGCCACACCCTGTCCGCTGATCGTGCTGGTGCTCTGCCCGCGCCGCACATCCTGGATGCGCCGCGTCACCCGCTCGCGCCGTGCCGCCTCGTTGAGCAGCAACGCCAGCGCCGCCGCCAGCACCAGCGGCAGCAGGGCGAAGGCCGCTGTCATGCCCAGATCGGCGCCGGACAGCAGCGCGATCATGTCACACTCTTACGGATGATCGTGTGCATCAGCAGCAGCCCAAAGCCCAGGCTGCCGGCGGCACCACCCAGCAGCATATGGCCCTGCGGGTCGGTGAACAGCACGGACATATAAGGCCAGTTCAGCGCCGACAGACCGGCTGCCGCCAGGATCGGCAGCGAGGCCAGGATCAGAGCGCTGGTGCGCGCCTCCGACGCCAGCGCCAGCGCGCGGTCCTTCGCGGCCACACGCTTGCGGATCATCTCGGCCAGCCCGTCCAGCGTCTCGGACAGCTTGCCGCCGGTCTGGCTCTGCACCGTCAGCGCGGTTGCAAAGAAGTGATATTCGGCAAGCGAGGTGCGCCGCGCCAGCCGCGCCAGCGACGAGGCAACGCCCATGCCGATCATCAGATCGGAGACGATCACCTGAAACTGCTCCGACGTTGGGGCCGGCGCCTCGCGCGCCACCACACGGATCGCATCGGTCAGCGGCAGACCCGCGCGCACCGAGCGCACCAGCATGCCCAGCGCGTCCGGAAACTGCAGCAGCAGCGCCGCATCCCGCTTGGCGCGCTGCCAGGCATAGCTCCAGCGGATCACCGCAACCGCCGCCACCGGCCACAGCAGCCAGCCGAACGGACCCACGAATTCCAGCGCAAGGGCTGTTGCAAGCCGGCCCGCCAGCAGCCCCGCGATCAGCAGCACGCCCCAGCCCCGCGGGTATTCCGCACGGTGGCGCACGTCAAAACCCGGCAGATTGGCCAGAACATCCACCATATGCAGCTGCGGCCGCGCCTCCGCGGTGCGCAGCAGCGAGCGCAGCGCCACCGGCCTGGTGCGCAGATTGGCCTTCTTCGCCTTGGCCAGCCGCGCCTGCAGCGCCTGGCGCCTGCGCATGTCGCGATCCACCAGCAAAGCCGTGCACCCCAGCCCCGCCAGCAGCAGACACGCAAGGCTCAGCGTGGTCACCAGATTGAAGCTCATGCCAGCACCTCGCCCTGCACCGCATTCATCCAGGCGCGCTCCTGGCCGAAATACTGCAACCGCGTGATGAAGCCCGGCCGCGCCTTGGTCGATTCGTAATGGCCGACCAGCTTGCCCTCCACCGTCTCCGCATCGACGACAAACTGGAAGATGTCGTTGAGCAGCACCACATCGCCCTCAAGCCCCACCACCTCGGTCACCTGGGTGATCCGCCGCCCGCCATCGCGCTGGCGCTCGACCTGCACGATCAGGTTCACGGCACTGACGATCTGCGTGCGGATGGCAAGCGAGGGCAGGCCCAGCTGGCCCATCTGCACCATGTTCTCCATCCGGCTCAGCGCATCGCGCGACGTGTTGGCGTGGATGGTGGACATGCTGCCGTCATGTCCGGTGTTCATCGCCTGCAGCATGTCGAAGGCTTCCGAGCCGCGCACCTCACCGATGATGATGCGATCCGGCCGCATACGCAGCGCGTTGCGCACCAGATCGCGCTGGGTGATCTCGCCGCTGCCCTCAAGGCTCGCGGGTCGGGTCTCCAGCCGCACCACATGCGGCTGCTGCAGCCGCAGCTCGGCTGCATCCTCCACGGTGACGATGCGCTCATCCTGCGCGATCAGATGCGACATCGCATTGAGCAGCGTAGTCTTGCCCGAGCCGGTGCCGCCCGAGATGATCACGTTCAACCGGCACGACGCCGCGATCTCCAGCACCTTCGCCACCGGCTCGGTCATCGCGCCGAACCCCACCAGCGCGTGGAAGTCGATCACCTTGTTGCCGAATTTGCGGATCGACACGTAAGGCCCGTCCAGCGCCAACGGCGGCATGACGATGTTGACGCGCGAGCCATCCTTCAGCCGCGCATCGCACATCGGGCTCGATTCATCGACGCGCCGCCCCACATCGGATGCGATGCGCTGGCAGATATTGGACAGATGCGCCCCATCGCGGAACCGCGCCCCGGACAGCTCCAGCTTGCCGCCGCGCTCGACAAAGATGCGATCCGGCCCGTTGATCAGAATATCGTTGATCGACGGATCATCCAGCAGCGGCTCCAACGGGCCCAGCCCCAGCATGTCCTGCACCAGCTCGCCGGCCAGCAGATGCTGCTCGCGCGCATTCAGCTGCACCCGGCGCTGGGTCGCGATGTCCGAGATCAGCCGCTCCACCTCCGGGATCAGCGTCTCGGACGGGGTGGAGGCCACCACCGCCGGATCGATGCGCGACAGGCACAGCGCGCGCAGCTCGGCGATCGCACGATCGGTGATGATCCGCCGCGGCGGTGCCGGCTCCGGCGCGCGCGGCTCGGGCGCCGCTGCCGGCGCGGGTTTCGCAGCCTCTTCCGGCTGCGGCACGTTGCGGCCGAACGGCCGTGCCCGGGGCAGAAGGGTTGTCACCGAAGGGGTCATCGGAACAGCCTCCACCAGCGCCTGGGCGCCGGCCCGCCCTGTACGCCCAGCGGGGATTCGAGCAGGCGGACAAAGGCGGTCTGCCGCGCCAGATCGGCAATCGCACGGGCGAACGGGTTGCGCTTGTCGGCCATCGCCTGCCCCATGCTCGCCGCCTGCTCCACCAGGCGTGGCAGATCCGGGATCACCAGATCGGGCTTCATCTCCAGCGTCTCCTCGACCTGCTTGCGGTTCAGCCCCCCGCGCATCCCGGCCCGGTTGAGCACCACCAGCGGCCGTCCCGGCTGCTCGGGCCCCGGTGGCAGCTGCAGCAGACGGCGCGTGTCGCGCAGGCTCGAAAGCGTCGGCTGGGTCACCACCACGCGCTGATGCGCCAGGTCGAGCAGATCGCGAAACAACGGCAGCGGCCGCATCGGCGTGTCCGCCACCACCACCGCGTAACGCCCGCACATCGCACTCACCAGCGCCTTGGCGCAGCCATTGGCGTAGTTCACCCGATCGCCCAGCCGCACCTCGCCGGCGAGCACATGCAGCCGCTCGGCCGCGGGTTGGGCGGCGCGCTCGATGAACAGCGCATCCACCCGCTCCGGCTCCTCCAGCGCGATGCGCAACCCCCGCCCGGTGGGCGTGTCGAGCAGCATGGCCGCACTGCCCAGCTGCAGATCAGGATCGAGCAGCGCCGTGTGACGCTGCGCCGTCACCCCCAGATGCCAGGCCAGATTGGCCGCGATCGTGGTGGTGCCCACACCGCCCCGCGCCCCGGTGACGGTGATCAGCCGGCCGGTTGCGATCGACTCGGCCGGAATCGGCTTGTCGGAGAGCAGCGGCAGAAAATGCCGCCGCACCGAATCGCGGGTGATCGGCTTGGGCAGGTATTCCAGCACGCCCAGGCCACGGGTCAGCTCGCGATAGAAATCAAGATTGTTGATCTGGCCCACCACCAGCACCTGCACGCTGGGCTCCACCACCTCGGACAGCCTGGCAAGCTGTGCCAGCGGCGACTCCTCGGTGCTGATGTCAACGATCAGCGCCAGCGGGCTCGGCATCCGCCGCAACGCCGTGATGGCGTGGTGCAGACCGCCGCGGTGAAAATCCCCGCCGCTGGTCAGCAGGTCGGCCAGGCCCTCCCGCAACGCCACCTCGGTCTGCGCGTCAGACACAAACGCCGCCAGCCGTGATCGGTCATGCCGTGCTGCCGGCAGATCTGTGGTCAGCGAACTGCGGTCGGCCGCCCGCTTTGCACGTTCGGAGGTATCGTCGCCCATCATGGACCTCCCGTCGCAGGCGGTATGGTGGCGCCGGTGCCACTGCCGATCCGCGAGATCGAGCTTTCCGGCAAGGGCGCCGCCCGTCCGCGGCGGGCCCGGTCGACGGCACTGGCGGCACTGCCAGCATCGATGAAGATCGGCCCACGACCGCCCTGCAGATCGGCCGGATCGGCCAGCTGCTGCTCCAGATCGATTTCGGCGACCCCCTGCGGCCGCCAGATCTCGGCATCACCGCCGGCCGGCAGATGGCGATAGCGGCTCCAGGTGGCGCAGCCCCCCAGATCGGCCAGCAGGGCCGCAAGCAGCACAAAGCGGGTGATCCGAATGGCGGTCATGGCATCATGAATCCTGCGGCACCAAGGGGGCGTGGCAGCGTGGCGCCCACGGTGCCGCTGCGCCGCGCCGCCAGAATCTCCAGATCCGACAGCGGCCGCCCGGCCTCGCCCGGCACGCGCAGCGTCTCCGCATTGTCCTTCGGTGTGACCAGATACGGGGTGACGATGATCACCAGCTCGGTCTCGTTGCGCTGGAAGCTCTCGGAACGGAACAGCTCGCCCAGCACCGGCACATCGCCCAGCAGGGGCAGATAATTAGCCATCGTGTTGGCGTTGTACTGCAGCAGTCCCGCAATGGCGAAGCTCTGCCCGCTGCCCACCTCAACCGTGGTGTCCGCCCGGCGCACGGTCAGCGCCGGCACCGAGATGGCGGAGTTGCCGGCACTGATCTGCACCGCCCCCTGCTGGGTCAGCTCGCTCACCTCGGGACGCACATGCAGGCGGATCTGCCGGTCCGAGATCACGGTCGGCACGAAGGCCAGCGCCACGCCATATTGCTTGAACTCGATCGAGACCGTGTTGTTGGCCTGGCCGACCGGGATCGGAAACTCGCCACCCGCCAGGAAACTCGCCTGCTCGCCACTCATCGCGGTCAGGTTCGGCTCGGCCAGCACCCGCGCCAGATTCTCGGTGGCGAGCGCGTTGATCATCGCATCCAGATTGGGCGAGCCGAGGTTGTTGCCTGGAAACGCGTTGGTGCCAAAACTCAGCGTCGAACCGGCGGCCGCCGTGGTCAAGCCGATCTGAAACGGCTGCTGATTCAGCGCACTGCCGATCCGCCCCACCGTCTGCCAGTTGATCCCCAGCGCGTTGGTCACCGCGCGCGTCATCTCCACGATGCGCACCCGCAGCCCCACCTGCTGCGGCGCTGCGATGGTAAGCCTGCTCTCCACATCCTGGCCCTCGCCCAGAAACCCATGCGCGATCGCCTGCGCCTCCTCGGCGATGGCGGCGCTGGCCACATGGCCGGTCAGCACCAGGCTGTGCGGTGAGGTGTCCACCTGGATATGACTGCCCGGGATCGCCTTGGCGATGGCCGCCGCCGCCTGGCCTGCGGCAAAGCTGGACGGTGTCACCGTCACATCGAAAGAGGTGCCGGGATGGCCGTCATGATCCAGCACTGCAACCGTGGTGTGGCCGGGGCCGACACCGAAGATGAACAGGTTGCTGGCATTGGCCGGGCGAACATCCACCACCTTCGGGTCCGCCACGAAAATATCGGAGGTGCCGTCCGGCGCCTCGATCAGCCGGCCATTGCCGGCCTCCAGCGTCACGCGGATCGCTGCCCGCGGTGCTGCAGGCGCACGCAGCATGGCCGGGGCTGTGGCCGGGGCACGCAACGCCTGGGCCTGGAGCGGCGCCGCCCCAACCAGGCCCACACACACCAGACAGGCAGCCAGCAGGGTTTTCATCAGAAATGGAATTCCTTTGCGTCGGCACTGCCGCGATAGACCCGAATGGTCTCGACGCTGGGTTGCGCCGCGCCCACGGTCAAGGCCGGAGACACATCGCCCCCCCAGGTCACGTGATCCTCCGTCGCCTCCGGCTGCCCGGGCTCGGTGGAGCGCACCACCAACGACAGCCGGCCGATCCGCGCGGCCACCGCAACACGCTCGGATTGCAGGCTCGAGACCTCCAGCGTCACCGTGGCCGCGGGCTTGGTGCCGGTCCCGTCGGGGGAGGCGCCCTCGGCCAGTTTCTGGTCGATCGCGATCACCCTGATGTCGGACAGCACGGTGTGGGCGGCGACACGCTGGCCGGCCGGCCTCGTTGCATCGTCCAGCGACTGGGTCAGCAGCACATCCACATGATCGCCCGGCCAGATCAGGCCGGCCGCCCCGGTGATCACATCCACCCCCACCGAGATGGCACGCATGCCCGGCGCCAGCACGGCGGCCAGAAAGCCGCGATCGGCCGGGTGCAGCAGGTCGGTGCCCAGCATCGGCTCGCCCTGGCGCAGCGTGCGGCGCAGCATGCTGCCGGTGATGTCACCAGGCTGCACACTGCCTTCGCGCAGCGCGCCATCGGCAACATCGGTCGCCGGCAGCTTGATCAGCGTCACATCGTCCGATTTCAGCAGCGCGCCCGGGCGGAGCGTATGCGCCGCCGCATAGACGCGCACATCGGCCGCCGCCGCGACCGCGGCATTGCCCGGCTGGTTGGACGGGTGCACCGAAATCCACGTCACGGTCCCGAAGCCCGCCAGGCCCAGGGCCATCACAAGAAACATGGCGAGACGGATGATCATGGCGTCTTCAACCTCCGCTCATCCAAAGGGTGAGCATGGCGCCGGTGGTGATCGCCAGCGCATAGGGCAGGCTGCCGCCGTGGCGCAGCCGCCAGAGTTCGATGTTCCAGACCCGGCGCAAGGTGGTGGCCGGGTTGCAACGGCGTGCGGCTCGGCCGGCGGGCACCACCGCCGGCACCATCATGGGCGCCATCGGCCGCACGGCGATGATGGAAAGTGCCAGCGCTCCTCCGCCCAGCGCGGTCAGCGCCAGAAACAGGGGCAGCTGCTCGCTCGGCATCAGCAGCGCTGCCGCGGTCAGCAGCTTGGTGTCGCCACCCCCCAGCAGCCCCGCGCGCCAGCCGGCCACCACCACGGCGAAGATCGCCACGGTCAGGCCGAGCGCTGTCAGCAGATCACCCTCCAGCCAATGGCGCAGCAGGCCGAATGGCAGCAGGGCGAGCACGATGGTGTTGGAGATGCGCCGCGCCGCGAGATCGGTCCAGCAGGCCGGCAGCAGGAGAAGGGAGCCAACCCAGGACAAGGGTGCGATCAACGCCGCTCCGGTGCCGGAAAGCACGGGCAGGGCGGCTGTGATGTCCTGGAGCGGCGCGGGCATGGAGAATTGGCCTTGTTGAGGAGCGTGGAGCAGGCCTGGCCAAGGCGACAGATGGTTTGGTCAGAGATCAGCCGGATCGGCCTGGGTGATGCCGATCCGGCGATGTCTCTGCACAGCTTAGCCGAGGCTGTTCGCAATCTTGGTGAAGGCGTTGGTCAGACCGCCGGTCAGCAGGCCGACCGAGGTCACGAGGCCGGCGGCAACCAGGGCGGCGATCAGGCCATATTCCACGGCGGTGACGCCCTGACGGTCGGCCCACAGGTTCTTGGCAGCATTCAAGATTTTCATCACAAGATCTCCCAATTAAAAGCGTAGAGTATTCTACGCTTTGGCAATCCATTTCCTGTCAAGACCACGCCTGCATCCAAGCAACACAGAAAGTGTTGTAGATGCTAGAGCGAGTTCGCAATCTTGGTGAATGCGTTGGTCAGACCGGAGGTGAGCAGGCCAACCGACGTCACGAGGCCGGCGGCAACCAGGGCGGCGATCAGGCCATATTCCACGGCGGTGACGCCACGGTTGTCCGCCCAGAGGCTCTTGGCAGCGTTGAGGATTTTCATCAAAAGCTCTCCCAAATGTAAGTGCGGGTCATTCCGCACTTTATTGAAGTCTGGTCGGTTTCGGCATCCTGTCGATCTCCGGCCTCTTCTGCATCTGAACAATACAACACACACTGAAAAGGTTAAGTTGATTTAATCAAGCAATTTTCGGGAAATGTCACTCACAGAAAGGTGAGTTGTTGATATATATCAAACCGGTTGCAATCTCTGCATTGATTTTAAGGAATTTAAAATCATTCAGGTCTTTTGGCACTCTCATGCCAGGGGTACAGCAACAAGCGAGACACCACGCCAATGCCCGCAAAGATCAAAATCCCGCTCAGCGACAACAAAAACAGCGCTGCGTACATCCGCGGCACGTCCAGCCGGTAACTCGCCTCCAGGATCCGGAACGCGAGCCCGCTTCCACCAGCACTTGTGGTGCCCGCGGCAAATTCCGCCACCACCGCGCCGATCAGGCTCAGACCACCGGCGATGCGCAGCCCCGCCAGAAAATACGGCAGCGCCTGCGGCAGGCGCAGATGCCACAAGACCTGCCAGCGGGACGCGCCGTAGAGCTGCATCAACTGCAACAGATTGGGGTCGGTCGCATTCAGCCCCGCCGTGGTGTTGGACAGGATCGGAAAGAACGCCACGATCCAGGCGCACAGCAGCAAGGCAGCGCTGGTGTTGGGCACATAGATCAGGATCAGCGGCGCGATCGCCACCATCGGCGTCACCTGCAAGATCACCGCATAGGGAAACAGGCTGGCCTCCAGCGCGCGGGACTGTGCGAAGATCAGCGCAAGTCCAAGCCCGCCCAGAATGGCCGCGAACAGGGCGGCAAAGGTGATACGCAGCGTCACCCCAAGACTTGCCGCAAGACTCGGCCAGTTCTCGACAAGACTTTCGGCAATCCTGCTGGGCGCCGGCAGAATATAGGGCGGCAGATCGGCGATGCGCACCAGCGCCTCCCACCCCGCCAAGGCAAGCACGCCCATCACCAGCGGCATCACCGCAAGCCGCATCCGCTCAGACAAGCGCCTGCTCCCCCATCGCCACCCGCAACGCCGCCGACACCGCGCGGCACTGCGCGTGATAGGCCGGATCATCGCGAAACCCCTCATCGCGCAACGCCGGCCCCGCAATCGCCAGATCCGCCACAATCCGCCCAGGACGCGGCGACATCACCACCACCCGGTCGGACAGGAACACGCTCTCATAGACCGAATGGGTGACAAACACGGTCGAAAGCCCGGTTTCGTGATGCAACCGGCGCAGATCGCGGCCCAGCCGGGCGCGGGTGATCTCATCCAGCGCCGCGAACGGCTCGTCCATCAGCAGCAGCGAAGGCGTGGTGGCCAAGGCGCGGGCGATCGAAACCCGCATCTTCATCCCCCCCGAAAGCTGACGCGGATACAGCCTTGCCGCTTCTGCAAGCCCCACCTGGCCCAGCGCGCGCAGCGCCCTGGCATCGGCATCCGCCACACCTTGCAGCCGCAGCGGCAGCGCCGCATTGCCCAGCACACGCCGCCACGGCATCAGCGTCGGCTCCTGAAACACAAAGCCCAGCCGCGCGGCCTGCGCGCTACGCACCACCCGCCCGCTGCTCGGCGCGGCCAGCCCCGCCATCAACCGCAAGATCGTCGATTTGCCACAGCCGGAAGGGCCCACAATGCTGGTGAAGCTGCCCGCCGCGATCGCCAGGCTCACCGCCTCCAGCGCCGCCGCACCCCCCTCGAACACCTTGCCCACCCGATCCAGGCTGACGATGGCGGCCCCCGTCATCGCGGGCGCAGCTCCATGCCAACCTTGCGGTTGACGAAGCGCAGCGTATAGGCGCGCCGCGCATCAAGCCCCGGCTTGAACAACCCCGCCTCGGTCATGCTGTCCAGCAGGGCGGCCCAGCGCGCATCGCTCATCGCCCCGATCCCGTTGGTCAGAGACTCCCCGGAATCAACGATGCCATGCGCGCGCATCACCGCAATCGCGTTGTCCAGCACATCCTGCGTCATGTCCGGATTGTCGTGGCGGATCAGCGCGTTGCCGGGCGAGGGGTCGCCATACAGATACGAATACCACCCCTCGGCGCTGGCATCGACAAACGCCTGCACCCAGTCCGGATGCTCGGCGATCATCCGGCTGCGCACCAGGATCACATCCGAATAATTGGCAAACCCATGATCGGCGATCAGCTGCACCACCGGCCGCTCGCCGGTCTGCTTCTCGATCAGATACGGCTCGGAGGACAGAAACCCCTCCATCACCATCGTCTTGTC
This sequence comes from uncultured Rhodospirillales bacterium, assembly GCA_903924855.1. Lineage (GTDB taxonomy): Bacteria > Pseudomonadota > Alphaproteobacteria > Acetobacterales > Acetobacteraceae > CAIQQQ01. Next base: position 36,079 of record CAIYCW010000005.1, read on the forward strand.
GCGCAACCATGGGGCAAGCGCGAAATTATACGGCCGGTACTGCGCATCCTCATAGCCGAAGCGGCGCTTGAGAAACTCCCAAAGCGTGGCGCGCGCCCCGGCGGACATCATGATCGGATGGCCGCGCAACTCCTCCATCGTGTCAGCGCCGGTGCCGGGATGCGCGATCAGCACCTGCGGATCCTTCTGAAAATACGCCGCCACCGCCTGCACCGGAATGCCCTGCTCGGCCATCGAAAGCGCTGACAACGCGCCCGAGGCCAGCATGAAATCCACCTGGCCGCCGGCCACCGCCAGGCTGCCATTGGTCTGCGGCCCGCCCATGCGGATGCTGATGTCGAGCCCGTGCCTGCGATACAACCCCAGCGCCTGCGACTGGTAGAACCCGCCATGCTCGGCCTCCGCCAGCCAGTCCGTGCCAAAGCTCAGCTTCACCGGATCGGCCGCCCATGCGGAAATCCCACCGAACATTAGGAAAAAAACGACCAGCAGGGGGCGCATCTGTAATTTCATCGCCATGTCCACGTTACGTGTCGGGGGCCGCGTTGCAGGTTGCAGCGCAATGCGCTCCGTTATCCAAGACCAGACCATCACCGAAGACCATCCCTCTCAAGCCGCACCGGAGTACCCAACATGGCCCTGATCACCCGTCGGTCGACCCTTCTGGGATCAACCCTGATCGCAGCCCTCACCTTGCCGATTCTGCCCGCCCGCGCCGCGGACCCGGTCCGGGTCAGCTCCAAGATCGACACCGAGGGCGAACTGATCGGCAGCATGGTGATCGCCATCCTCAACCAGGCCGGCATCCCCACAATCAACAAGCTGCGCCTGGGCAACACCCGCATCACCCGCGCGGCCCTGCTCGCTGGTGAGATCGACCTCTATCCCGAATACACCGGCAACGGCGCCTTCTTCTTCCATGTGGACAGCGATCCGGTCTGGAAGAACGCCAAGGAAGGGGCCGCGCGCGTGCGCGAGCTGGATGCCGCCCAGAACCACATCGTCTGGATGGCGGCAGCCCCCGCCAACAACACCTGGGCCATCGGCGTGAACGGCGATCTCGCCGCCAAGGCCAAGCTGAAAACCCTGGCCGATTTCGCCGCCTACGTGAATGGCGGCGGCAAGGTGCGCGTGGCGGGCTCGGCCGAGTTCGTCGAAAGTGCGGCAGCCCTTCCCGCCTTCCAGCAGGCCTACGGCTTCAAGCTCAGCCAGGACCAGCTGCTGGTGCTGGCCGGCGGCGGCACCTCCGCCTCCGAGAAGGCCGCCGCCGAAGGCACCTCCGGCGTCAACGCCACCATGGTCTACGGCACCGATGGTGCCATCGACGCGCTGGGCCTGGTGGTGCTGGAGGATCCGAAATCCGTGCAGATGGTCTACGAGCCGGCCGCGATCGCGCGTGAGGCGGTGATCACCGCCTACCCCAAAATCCCGGATCTGCTGGCCCCGGTCTTCGCCAGGCTGGATGAAAAGACGCTGCGCTCCCTCAACGCCAAGGTGGAGGTGGAAGGCCAGATCGCAGCCAAGGTGGCGCAGGCCTGGCTGGTCTCCAACGGCCTGCTGAAACAGGGCTGATGCCCCGTCTGCGTCCCGACCCGGTGCTCCTGCCGCTGGTGGGGGCGCTGTGTGTCACCCCGCTTGGCTTTGCCTTCGTCACCGCGGCGCGCAACCGGCTGGTCTCCGGCCGGCCGGTGGCGCTGTTGGAGGCAGCCGAGGGGCCTGCCGCCCTGCTCGGCCTCGCCGGCCTGGCCCTGCTGGCGCTGGCCGCACTGCGGCGGGGCCCCTGGCTTGCCATCATCGCCGCAGCCTTGCTGATGGCCGCCCTGGGCTGGATCGCGGGGGATTACGCGACGACCCTCTCCGCCTCCCAGCCCACCGCGCGCGTCTCGCTCGGCGCCGGGTTCTGGCTGATGCTGGGCCTCGCGGCGCTGTGCCTGGTGGAGGCGGCGCGCCAGACCGGCCGCGCCGGCACGTCGCTCGCAACCGCGCTGGTCGCTGCCATCCTCGCCTTGCTGCTGCTCTCCGGCACGCTCGATCAGCTCTCCATCCTGCGCGAATACGCCAACAAGCGCGACGTGCTGGGCATGGCCCTGCTGCGCCATGTCGAGATCGTGGGCCTCGCCGTGCTGCCCACCCTGCTGATCGGCATCCCGCTTGGCATCGCCTGCCAGCGCCGGCCCGGGCTCGGCCGGCTGGTGCTGCCCGCCTTGGGCGTGGTGCAGACCATCCCGTCCATCGCCCTGTTCGGCCTGATGCTGGCCCCGCTGGCAGCCCTTGCCGCCTGGCAGCCAGAATTGGCCCGCGCCGGCATCAGCGGTGTCGGCATGGCGCCCGCCGTTCTCGCCTTGTTGCTCTATTCGCTGCTGCCGATCGCCAGCAACACGGCAGCCGGTCTCGCCAGCGTGCCCGAGCCGGTGCGCGACGCCGCACGCGGCCTTGGCATGACACCATCGCAGATCTTCTGGCAGGTCGATCTGCATCTCGCCTTCCCGGCCCTGCTTGCCGGCCTGCGCATCACCATCGTGCAGGCAACCGGCCTCGCCGCGGTGGCGGCCCTGATCGGCGCCGGCGGCCTCGGCGCCATCATGTTCGACGGCCTGTTCACCGGCGCGCTCGACCTCGCTCTGCTCGGCGCCATCCCGGTGATCGGCCTTGCCGTGCTGGCCGATCTGCTGCTGCGCCTGGCAAGCCCGAGGGCCATCGCATGATCCGCCTCGAACAGGTCCGCCGCGCCTATGCCGGGCGCGAAGCTGTCGCCGGCGTCGACCTCACCGTCGAACGCGGTGCCTTCTGCGCGCTGATCGGCGAATCGGGCAGCGGCAAATCCACCCTGCTACGCATGATCAACCGCCTCGTCGAACCCGATTCCGGACGCGTTCTGCTGGACGGCGAAGATGTCCGCAGCCTCGCCCCCGAGCAGCTGCGCCGGCACATCGGCTACGTCATCCAATCCGTGGGCCTGTTCCCGCATTGGACGGTCGCGCGCAACATCGCGGCCGTCCCCGCCTTGCTCGGCTGGGAGCGGCCACGCATCGAGGCGCGCATCACCGAGCTGATGGCGCTGCTCAGGCTCGATCCGCGTTTGGCCAAGGCATCCCCCGCCAGCCTCTCCGGCGGCCAGGCCCAGCGCGTGGGCGTGGCCCGCGCCCTCGCCGCCGACCCCGACCTGCTGCTGATGGACGAGCCCTTCGGCGCGCTCGATCCCGTCACCCGCACAGCCCTGCAGACCGAGCTCGCGCGCATCCAGCGCGAGACCGGCAAGACCATCGTCTTCGTCACCCACGACATGGACGAGGCGCTGCGCCTTGCCACCCAGGTGGTGGTGCTCGACCAGGGCCGCGTCGTGCAGGACGCAACACCCTCTGGCCTCCTCGCCCATCCCGCCGATGACCGGGTGCGCGACCTGCTCGGCCGTGAGGATCGCGGTCTGCGACGGCTGGCACTGCGACCGGTGCAAAGCGTGATGCGCAAGCCCGGGCCCGCATCCGCGCCCGCCATCGCCGCCGCCACCGATTGCCGCGCCGCCCTGTCGCGCATGGCGGAACTGGGCGTCAGCGTGCTCGATGTGCAGGACGAGCATGGCACTCGCCTGGGCAGCCTGCACCTTGCCGATCTGATCGCCGGATGATCCGCCTGCTGCGCCCCGCGCTCTGGCTCGGCCTGCTGCTCGCGGCCACTTTCGGCATGACCTCGCTGCGCCCGCTCTTTACGTCGCTGTTCCCGCTTTTGGAACGCCCGGTTTACATGCAGGACAGTTTCGCAGCCCTCTTGCTGGCGCATCTGGAGCTGGTGACGGTGGCAAGCGCGCTCGCGGGGCTGATCGGCATCGCCATCGGCATCGCCGTCACCCGCCCCTGGGGTGCCGCCTATCGCGGCCTTGCCGAGACCATCTCGGCCGCCGGCCAGACCTTCCCGCCAGTGGCAGTGCTGGCCATCGCGGTGCCCTCGATGGGATTCGGACCCGAGCCCGCCGTGCTGGCGCTGCTGCTCTACGGCCTGCTGCCGGCGGTGCAGAACACCATCGCAGGCCTGATCCAGGTGCCCGATGCGGTGAAGGACGCTGCCACCGGCCTCGGCTTTGGCCCCTGGCGCCGGCTCTGGCAGGTGGAGCTGCCGCTCGCGGCCCCGCTCATCCTCACCGGTCTCCGGGTCAGCGTCATCATCACCATCGGCACCGCCGCCATCGCCTCCACCGTCGGTGTCACCACGCTGGGCTCACCGGTGCTGCTCGGCCTGTCCGCCGAGAACACCGCCTATGTGCTGCAGGGCGCCGTGCTCATCGGCCTGCTGGCGCTGACCACCGACGCCGTGTTCGACGCCATTCACGACATGCTGGCGTAACGCCCCACGCTTTACGCCCCTCGGCCCAGCAGGGCCGTGATCTCACCCGCGAGTGCCGCCATCTCCGCCGCCGCCGCCGATTTCGGCGCCGTCTCGCCGACCGCAAGCCCGCTTGCGAATGCGGTGGACAGCCCCGCCCGGTTGCCGATCACGGTTGCAAACTGTGCAACCCCGCTCTTCGCAAGCGCAGCCTCCACCTGGCGGCGCAGCGCGCCCGTGGCCGGCGCCCGGTTCAGCACCACGCGCGCCGGGCGCCGCTCCGCCGCCGCCAGTGCCAGCGTACCCTCGGCCGCCCACAGATCGGGCAGGCTCGGCTGGATCGGCACCAGCACCAAGGTCGCCGAGCGGATCGCGAGCCGTGCATCGAGCTCGATCTGCGGCGGCGTGTCGATAATCACGATATCGTGCACCCGGCTCAGCCGCTCCAGCTCGGCGGCCAGCCGCCAGCTCGCGATCTCGCTCAGATGCAGCACAACCTGCGCCTTGCCCGCACCCTGCCGCAGCCTGTGCCAGCGCGTCAGGCTGCCCTGCTGATCAATGTCCAGCAGCGCCACGCTCGCGTGCCGCCCCAGACAGACCGCCAGATTGGCGGCCAGCATGGTCTTGCCGGCCCCCCCTTTCTGCTGTGCGACGGCGATGATATCGGCCATGTCATGCTACCCCTGCGGCGATCAGCCTGCCTGGAGGGAGCATCGCCTTGCCAATCCAAAACCGCTAGTCTGTTCGCAACCAGGAGCAGCCCGATGACCGATGCCGCCGTGATCGCCCAATCCCAAGCCGCGCAGTCCACCCCGGGGCTGCTGGACCGGGCACTGCGCCGCATCACCAGTGTCTGGCGCGACATGGCCTCCAGTGTCGCGCGCGACGAGGGGGACGACATCGAGGCCCAGATGCGCGCCTGCCTCGAAGGCCGCGGCGGTGAGGTCTCGGCGCGCAACCGTGCGGCCAAGCTGGCCGAAACCTATCTCTCGCTCGATGCTGACGGCCAGCGCCAGTTCCTGCGCACCCTGGCCGGGTTCGACGCCGACGAGGCCGCCATCACCAAGGCCGTCGCCCGCATCTCAGAGGCGCGCGAGCCGGCCGACAAGGCCGCCGCCAAATCCGCCCTCAGGCGCGTGCTGGAGCCGCCACGCCAGCGCCTGGTCACCCAGTTCACCACCATTCCGGACGGCATGAAATTCCTGGTGGAGCTGCGCAACACCCTGCTCGGCCACACCCGCACCGACCCGCTGCTCGCCGCCTTCGAGGCTGATCTGCGCGGCCTGCTCGCCAACTGGTTCGATGTGGGCTTCCTCGAACTGCGCCGCATCGACTGGAACTCGCCCGCCGCCCTGTTGGAAAAACTCGTGGGCTACGAGGCGGTGCACGAGATCACCTCCTGGCGCGACCTGAAGAACCGCCTCGACAGCGACCGCCGCTGCTACGCCTTCTTCCACCCGCGCATGCCCGATGAGCCACTGATCTTCGTCGAGGTCGCCCTGGTCCGCGGCCTTGCCAACTCGGTGCAGGGCCTGCTCGACGAGGACGCCCCGGTGCAGAACCCCGGCGAGGCCGATGCCGCCATCTTCTACTCGATCAGCAACTGCCAGCGCGGCCTGGCCGGCATCAGCTTCGGCAATTTCCTCATCAAACGCGTCGTCAGCGAGCTCTCGGCCGAGTTCCCCAACCTCAAGACCTTCGCCACCCTCTCGCCCATCCCCGGCTTCTGCCGCTGGCTCGACAAAAAGATCGGTGAGGAAGGTGCGACCCTGCTCACCGAGGAGGAGGCACCCGCCCTCCTCGCCCTGATGCCGGCGGAGGACGCCGCCATGGCGCTGCACGCCCTGCTGGCGCGGCCCAGCTGGGTGGAGGATGCCGCCCAGCGCCGCGTGGTGGAGCCGGTGCTGACCCGGCTCTGCGCGCGCTATCTGCTGGCGGAAGGCCAGGGCAAGCGCGCCGCCGATCCGGTGGCGCATTTCCACCTCTCCAACGGCGCCCGTGTGGAGCGGATCAATGTCGGCGCCGATGTCTCGCCCAAGGGGATGAAGGAGAGCGCATCGATGATGGTCAACTACCTCTACGCGCCGGACCGGATCGAGGCGAACCACGAGGAATATGCCGGCGAAGGCAAGCGCCAGGCCTCCACCGTGGTGCGCAAGCTGGCGCGCGGCTGGGTCTAGCGCCGATGGATCAATCCAGCCTGACCGCCGATCGGCGCGTGGCCCTGCTCCATCAGCTGGAGCGCAAGCTGCTCTGGCTGTCCGCCTGGATGATCCACAACGCCAACCACATCCGCCCCAACCGGGACGGGCTGAAGGTCGGCGGCCACCAGGCCTCCTGCGCCTCGGTGATCTCGATCATGACCGCTTTGTATTTCGAGATGCTGCGCCCGCAGGACCGGGTGGCGGTGAAGCCGCATGCGGGCCCGGTGTTTCACGCCGTCAACCTGCTGCTGGGGCGTCAGACGCGCGCGCAGATGGAGGGCCTGCGCCAACTGGGCGGCGCCCAGCCCTATCCCAGCCGGGTGAAGGATGGCGGCGAGGTGGATTTTTCCACCGGCTCGGTGGGCCTCGGCGTCGCCATCACCAGCTTCTCGGCACTGATGGCCGATTACGTCCGCCTGCACGACCTTGCCCCGAGCCCCGTGCCCCCAGGCCGCCACATCGCCATCGCGGGCGATGCCGAGCTCGATGAGGGCAATATCTACGAGGCGCTGCTGGAAGGCTGGAAACACGACATCCGCAATGTCTGGTGGATCATCGACTACAACCGTCAAAGCCTCGACAGCGTCGTGCCGGACCGGTTGTTCGGCCGCATCGAGGGCCTGTTCCGCGACATGGGCTGGAACGTGGTGACGATGAAATACGGCAGCAGGCTCAAAGCCGCCTTCGCCAAGCCGGGCGGCGAGGCGCTGCGCCGCTTCATCGATGACTGCCCGAACAGCCTCTATTCCGCGCTCACCTTCCAGGGCGGGGCCGCCTGGCGCCAGGCGCTGCTGGCCGAGCTGGGCCGCGAGCCGGGCTTCCGCGCCATCATCGATCCGCTGTCGGACGACGAGCTGGCCAGCCTGATGACCAATCTCGGCGGGCATGATGTGGAAAGCATCATCGATCATCTGCGCGAGGCCGATGCCGCCGGCGATCAGCCCACCTGCTTCATCGCCTACACCATCAAGGGCATGGGCCTGCCCTTTGCCGGCCACAAGGACAATCACGCAGGCCTGATGACCAAGGAGCAGATGGAGCTGTTCCGCACCGCCATGCGCATCCGCCCCGGCCATGAGTTCGACCTGTTCGAGGGGCTGGACGCAACGCCTGAGGAGATGGCGGCCTTCATCGCAACCAGGCCCTTCGCGCAAACACTCACCCCATCCGGCCGCGCCTTGCAGGCCCCGATCGTGGCGGTGCCGGAGCGTCTGCCCGCCCCCGACACCGCCGGCCGCCGCATGGCCACGCAATCCGGCTTCGGCGAGATCCTGGCCGAGATCGGCCGCGCCGAAGGGCCCTACAAGCAACTCGCCGCCCACATCATGACCACCAGCCCGGATGTGACGGTCTCCACCAATCTCGGCCCCTGGGTGAACCGCCGCGGCGTGTTCGACCGCCACACCCGCAACGACGTCTTCCGCGATGCCAAGCTCGCCTCCGCCCAGCGCTGGGGCATGGCGCCCACCGGCCAGCATATCGAGCTGGGCATCGCCGAACAGAATCTGTTCCTGCTGCTGGGGGCGGCCGGGCTGTCGCATTCCCTGCACGGCGCCCGCGTGCTGCCGATCGGCACCGTCTACGACCCCTTCGTCAATCGCGGCCTCGATGCGCTGATCTATGCCTGCTACCAGGATGCCCGCTTCCTGCTGGTCTCCACCCCCTCCGGCATCACGCTGGCCCCCGAGGGCGGTCAGCACCAATCGATCAACACGCCGCTGATCGGCATCGCGGCCGACCGGCTCGCCAGCTACGAGCCCACCCATGTGGACGAATTGGCCATCCTGCTGCGCCACGCGCTGGATTTCATGCAGCGCCCGGACGGCTCGGCCGTCTGGCTGCGCCTCTCCACCCGCCAGCTCGATCAGCCGGTGCGCACGCTCGATGTCGATGCGGTGATCGCCGGCGCCCATTGGGTGGTCGAGCCCGCGCCAAATGCCCGCATCGCCATCGCCTATCAGGGCCCGGTCGCCGCCGAAGCAATGGAAGCCTTCGCCGAGCTCCAGGCGGAGGAGCCCGGCTGCGGCCTGCTCGCCATCACCAGCACAGACCGTCTGCACGCCGGCTGGCTCGCCGCCATGCGCGCGCGCCGGGCAGGGCAAGGCGATGCGATCTCGCATATCGAACGCATCCTGGCGCCGCTGTCACGCAACGCGGGCCTGGTGACGGTGCTGGACGGCCACCCCGCCGCCCATGCCTGGCTCGGCTCGGTGCGCGGCCAGCGTGTGGTGCCGCTCGGCCCGGACCATTTCGGCCAGGCCGGCGACATCCCCGATCTCTACCGCGAATACGGCCTGGACGTGTCCGCCATCCTCGATGCGTGCGCTCAAGTTTTATTGCATCACGGAGGACAGATCGTCGGATAAATAATTCCTTGTATCGGCTTCATAAAAATAGGGTATAGCCAATATGATTCCAGAAAAAACCAGCGATGCTTTCAATCAAAAAATTTTTTCAGCAAGGATTAATCCAAGAATAAACTGGATGGATGGGCTGCGGGGGGTTGCGGCGCTCGGGGTGTGTATTGATCATAACTTGATATTTCTGATAAACAAACAAAATGATATTGGTATATTGGATAAAATAAATAAATTTATCGTTCTATTGTTCAATTTTTCAATTGCGGTTCCGATATTTTTTATCTTGAGTGGCTATGTGCTTACAAAAAAATATTCACAAAATAAACTAGGTATATACATTTCAATCGTTCAGAGACTGCTCCGGCTATGGTTGCCTGCCGCAGCTGCTTTGGTGTTCGCCTACGCGTTATTTTTGTCCAACCGTTCTGCGCATATTGGCATACAAAACTATAACCCTTCTGTGTTTTTTAACAATTTCCCTGATAATCTGAGAATATATGATCTTTTTCACGAAATTTTTTTGGAAAGTATTGTTGTAGGGTTCCCAAACGCATCGAACTTGCCCTATTCGATTGTATCAAACATCGGGAGTGTTGTTGTTAATAAGGCAATTATACCTGTCCTGTGGACGCTGCATACAGAATTTTTCGGTTCAGTTATGTTGATAATTTTTTGTAATTATTTTTACAAATCAAGATATAATGCAATCATATTATCTGTATTAATAGCCGCAACTTTTGGTAGTTATGTTTCTTTATTTCTGGTGGGATATTTATTCTACAAATACGAGGATTATATTCTGCGCGAAAACTTGATGACGATGAAGATAATCTCTCTTATATTTGGATTTATGCTATACGTTGGATTTTTTAAAGATAAATTCATATTAATTTACAAATACTTGCCCGCGAAAAGGCTGCCACTGTTTGGTAGCGACTATGCATTATCAACAATAATATCGGCAATTTCAATTTTTTATTTTGTATTTGTAAGCGAATTTGCAAAAGAGATTTTTGCAAACCGTATTGCAACATTTTTAGGTAGAATATCATACTCGCTATATTTAGTTCATCACCCGATAATGATGACATTGACATGTTCATTATTTATATTTTTACACAATTATGTAAAATATATTGTGGCACAGTGGCTGGTAATCGTCACTAGTATTTCAATGTCAATCGCCATTGCGACGCTTGGTGAGCGATATGTTGACGCGCCAGCAGTCCGAATGGCGCGCCGGTTGTTGGTTGGTGACCCGAACGCAAGGAAGCAAACTACCTAAAAAGCCTCCGCAAGCGGTTGTTGGTCCTGGACAGTCTCTGGCGGTCTACCTGGCCGAAGGGCGGAGATGCCATGCCCCTCCGCTGTCCCCCTGGCCGAAGGGCGGAAGCGCGAAGCGCCTCCGCCACCCACGACACGCCTTATTTCGGTGCGAACACCATCACACAGCTGCAGCCGCCCTTCTCGCCGCCGCCCGGCACGAACACATGGCCGTTGCTGTCATCCACCGCCACCGAATGCGGCGTGCTGTTGCCGACCATGGCGATCTTCTGCACCAGCGTGTTGGTCTTGGCA
>CAIYCW010000006.1 GCA_903924855.1 uncultured Rhodospirillales bacterium
ATGACCACCACCCACGCCACCATCAACATCGACGGGCTCGACATCTTCTACCGGGAAGCCGGCGATCCCACCGCGCCCACCGTGCTGCTGCTGCACGGCTTTCCCACCTCCTCGCACCAGTTTCGCCATCTGATCCCGGCCCTTTCGGACCGCTACCACGTCATCGCCCCCGACCTGCCCGGCTTCGGCTTTTCAGCCATGCCCGGGCGGGACGTGTTCACCTACAGCTTCGACAATCTTGCCGGCATCATCGGCAAGTTCACCGATGCGCTCCAGCTTAACCACTATGTGGTTTATCTCTTCGATTATGGCGCGCCGATCGGCTTCCGCCTCGCCTTGCGCAACCCGGAGCGCATCGCGGGCGTCATCACCCAAAGCGGCAACGCCTATCTCGAAGGCGTAAGTGGGGCCTTCAACCCGATCCAGGCCTATTGGCAGGATCCGAGCACCGCCAACCGGAACGCGCTGCGCGGCTTCCTCGCCCCGGAGACCACGCGTTCCCAATACAGCGCGGGCGCCACCAACCCCGCCGGCATCGCCCCCGAAGCCTATACGCTCGACCAGGCCCTGCTCGACCGCCCAGGCAATGACGAGATCCAGCTCGATCTGTTTCTCGACTATCAGAGCAATGTCGCCCTCTACCCCGCCATCCAGGCCTGGCTGCGCAACGCAAACCCGCCTTTGCTCGCCGCCTGGGGCCGCAACGACCCGTTCTTCATCCAAGCAGGCGCCGAAGCCTTCCGGCGTGATGTGCCAGACGCCGAGATCACCTTCATCGAGGCCGGCCATTTCCCACTCGAATCCAACCTGCAAGAGATGGTGGCGCTCATCCGCCCCTTCCTCGCCCGCGTCTTCCTGCACACCGTCTGAAAGGGGTTCCGACCATGACCAGGCTTCTCTTCATCAAAGGCTCGCCGCGCGGCAATGCCTCCCAGTCCAACAAGGTGGCGCAGGCCTATCTGGCCGCGCGCCAGCGTGCCGTGCCCGGCCTCATCGTCGATGAGCTCGACATCTGGCAGGAGCCCTTGCCCGAGTTCGACGGCGACAAGGCCGAGGCCAAGATGACCGTCATCACCGGCGGCGAACTCGCCGGCGCTGGTCGCACGGCGTGGGATGAGATCACCGAGATCGCCCAACGCTTCACCTCGGCCGATGAATATCTGTTCACCGTGCCGATGTGGAACTACAGCATCCCCTATCGCCTCAAGCTCTATATCGACATCATCAACCAACCCGGGCTGTTGTTCGGCTTCGATCCCGCCACCGGCTATTCCGGATTGCTGCGCAACAAGCGGGCGACCTCCGTGTTCACAAGTGGCGTCTACGCCCAGGGTGCCGCGCCGCAATACGGTCAGGACTTCCATTCGACCTATTTCAACGAATGGCTGCGCTCGATCGGCATCGAGGACATCACCTCGCTGCGTTTCCAGCCGACGCTGCTGAACGCCGATCCGGCAGCGACACTTGCGGCCGCCATGGCCGAGGCCGAGGCTGCGGCGGCCCGGATCTGATCATCTCGTAACCAGGGTCATTGTGTCGGCTGCGGCCGGCACAATGACCGGATTGCCAAGGAACGCGCCATGAGCCGCCCGCCCTTTCCCCCCTTCACCGCCGAAACCGCAGCCCAGAAGGCCCGCATGGCCGAAGACGCCTGGAACAGCCGCGACCCCGCCCGCGTGGCGCTCGCCTACACGCCGGACAGCCAGTGGCGAAACCGCGCCGAGTTCCTGCAAGGCCGCGCCGAGATCGAAGCCTTCCTGCAGCGCAAATGGCACCGCGAGCTGGAATACCGCCTGATCAAGGAGGTCTGGGCGCATCAGGCCAACCGCATCGCCGTGCGCTTCGCCTATGAATGGCGCGATGACAGCGGCAACTGGACCCGGTCCTACGGCAACGAGAACTGGGCGTTCGACGCCGAAGGCCTGATGGCACTCCGCCATGCCAGCATCAACGACCTGCCGATCCGGGAGTCCGATCGCAAATTCCACTGGCCGCTTGGCCGCCGCCCGGATGATCATCCAGGCCTCACCGCTCTCGGCCTCTGACCCTCCATACGCCTGCTGCCCAACCCACCATCCCGTAAGGCGGGTCCACGACCCGCCCCCACGACCCTCCATCCCCAAAGGACTGCAATGGACCGCCTGCAATGGATGCAGCTTTTCATCCGCGTGGTGGAAACCGGCAGCTTCTCCGCCGTGGCGCGGGAGGCCAATATCGGCCAGCCCGCGGTCAGCAAGCAGATCGCAGCGCTTGAGAGCCATCTCGGCGCCCAGCTTCTGCAACGCAACACCCGCAAGCTGCTGCTCACCGATGCCGGCCGCAGCTTCTACGACTCCAGCCTCAGGCTGCTTGCCGATCTGGAGGCCGCCGAATCCCAGGTCGGCTTCCGCCAGCTCCGCCCCTCCGGCCTGCTGCGCGTCTCGGTCTCATCCGGCTTCGGCCGCCTGCACGTGGTCCCGCTGCTGGGCGAATTCCAGGCAAGCTATCCCGAGATCACCGTCGAGCTGCTGGTGTCGGACCGCTATGTCGACCTGATCGAGGAAGGGGTGGATATCGCCCTGCGCATCGGCGATCTGGGCGATTCCAGCCTCACCGCACGGCTGATCGCCCGCTTCCCCCGCATCACCGTGGCCGCCCCCGCCTATCTGAAGGCCCGCGGCGCGCCCATCGTGCCGGACGATCTTGCCCAGCACGACACCATCGCCTTCACCTTCAGGCGGGCCGTGCGCCCCTGGCAGTTCCTCAGCAAGGGCAGCGAGATCGCCCTCATCCCCGCCGGAGCACTGCGCACCAACGATGCCGAGATCCTGCGCGCCTGCGTGCTGGCCGGCCGCGGCATCGCCCAGGCGCCGAGCTGGCTGTTCACCCGCGATCTGGCCGATGGCAGCGTCGTCGAGCTGCTGCTCGACCATCCCGGCACCACCATGCCCGTCCACGCCGTGCATGCGGCGGGGCTGCACCCGCCCGGCAAGATCCGGGTGTTCATCGATCACCTGGCCACCTGCCTCGGCACGGCGGAACGCTGAGCACAACGTATTCCTCAGGGGAATAAAACACAGTCAAACACGCGGCGTTCTGTGCCTGCTTCATGGGGTCTAATTGAGTGTTCAGACGCGGCGATCACCGCACGTCACCGAACCACAAGGACCCCAAGCCATGTCGATCTTCACCACCCACACCGTCGAGACCGCCCCCGAAGCCAGCAAGCCGCAGCTCGCGGGCGTGCAGGCCGCCTGGGGCATGATCCCCAATCTGCAGGCCAACATGGCCGAAAGCCCGGAGCTGCTGGCCGGCTATTCGGCACTGTGGGATCTGTTCTCCAAGACCTCGCTCTCCACCACCGAGCAGCAGGTGGTCTATCTGACCGTCAATTTCGAGAATGAGTGCCATTACTGCATGGCCGGCCACACCATGCTGGCCCGCATGCAGAAGATCGACCCCGAGATCGTCGCCGCCATCCGCCGCGGCACCGCCATCGCCGATGCAAGGCTGGAGGCGCTGCACAGCTTCGTGGGCCGCGTGGTGCGCGAGCGCGGCTTTGCCGGTGATGACGCCGTTGCCGCCTTCCTCGCCGCCGGTTTCACCCGCCAGAACGTGCTCGAAGTGGTGCTCGGCGTCGGTGTGAAAACGCTGAGCAACTACACCAACCACATCGTCCACACCGAGCTGGACGGCTTCATGAAGGGCGCCGAGTGGACCAAGCCCGCCATCGCCGCCTGATCGCATCTGCCCCGGCAGCAAGCCTGCCGGGGCCTTTCCCTCTGGAGACATCCCATGTCCCTGCAAGCCAGGCTTGACGCCTTCAAGGCCGATTTCCGCGCCGGCCGCCCGCCCTACAACGCCCCCGCCTTCGTCCACCCGATCATGGAGCGCGCGACAGAGGAGCTGATCGCCTCCGGCGCCTCCGATCGCGCGCTGCAAGTGGGCGATCTCGCCCCAGCCTTCACCCTCAACGATCCGGACGGACACAAGGTCGCCTCCTCCGAACTGCTCGCCCGCGGTCCGCTGGTGATCAGCTTCTACCGCGGCGTCTGGTGCCCCTATTGCAATATGGAGCTGCAGGCGCTCGAAGCCGCCCGCCCGGAATATGAAGCGGCCGGCGCCAGCCTGATCGCCATCTCCCCGCAGCGTGAGGCGAACAGCCGCCGCTCCCAGCGGGAGAACAAGCTGGGCTTTCCGATCCTGAGCGATCCCGGCAACCAGGTTGCCGCCGCCTTCGGCCTGCGCTTCGCCCTGCCGGACTATCTGGTCGATCTCTACAGGCAGCTCGGCAACAACCTGCCCTTGGTCAACGGCGATGACAGCTGGACGCTGCCGATGCCCGCCCGCTTCGTGCTGTCCCCGCAAGGCCGCGTGCTCTACCGCGAGGTCAACCCGGACTACACGCAGCGCCCCGAGCCGGAAGCCCTGCTCGCCGTGCTCACGCGCCAGACAGCCTGACGCAGAAGGACCAGGCAATTCCAGCTCCTTCACAAGGCCGCCCCACCATGCCCCCCGCAGTGCCATCACTGTGGGGGGCGTCGCGTGATCGCGTCCCACGCCCGCACCCCTGCCATCCGCCCACCCTCTTGCCCAAGCTCCCGCGCAAGGCTAAGCCCCGCCGGATGTTGACGCCGCCGCTTTGAGCGGTTTCCCAGAGGGTTGCCCCATGTTCTCTCATCTGCTCGGCTTTCTGTCGGCCGACATGGCCATCGACCTCGGCACGGCGAACACGCTGGTCTATGTCAAGGGCCGCGGCATCGTGCTCGATGAGCCGAGCGTGGTCGCCATCGCCGATATCCGCGGCAAGAAGGCCGTGCTTGCCGTGGGCGAAGAAGCCAAGATGATGCTCGGCCGCACGCCCGGCAACATCCAGGCGATCCGCCCGCTGCGCGACGGCGTGATCGCCGATTTCGAAGTGGCGGAGGAGATGATCAAGCATTTCATCCGCAAGGTGCACAACCGCCGCAACTTCTCCTCGCCGATGATCATCGTCTGCGTGCCCTCCGGCTCCACCGCCGTCGAGCGCCGCGCCATCCAGGAATCGGCCGAGAGCGCCGGCGCCCGCAAGGTGTTCCTCATCGAGGAGCCGATGGCGGCCGCGATCGGCGCGGGGCTTCCGGTCACCGAGCCCTCCGGCTCGATGGTCGTCGATATCGGCGGCGGCACCACCGAGGTCGCGGTGATCTCGCTCGGCGGCATCGTCTATTCGCGCTCGGTGCGCGTCGGCGGCGACAAGATGGATGAGGCGATCATCTCCTATATCCGCCGCAACCATAATCTGCTGATCGGCGAAAGCTCGGCCGAGCGCATCAAGATGGATATCGGCGCCGCCGCCCCCGGCTATGACGGCGATGAGAGCGTGTTCCGCGAAGTGAAGGGCCGCGACCTGATGAACGGCGTGCCGCGCGAGGTGGTGGTCACCCAGCGCGAGATCGCCGAAAGCCTGTCCGACCCGATCACCCAGATTGTGGATGCGGTGAAGGTGGCGCTGGAGAACACGCCGCCTGAACTCGCCGCCGATATCGTCGACAAGGGCATCGTGCTGACCGGCGGCGGCGCCTTGCTGTTCCGCATGGACCAGGTGCTGCGCGATGCCACCGGTCTTCCGGTTGTGGTGGCGGAGGACGCGCTGCAATGCGTGGTGCTCGGCACCGGCCGTGCGCTGGAGGAGATGCGCCGTCTGCGCAACGTGCTGACGTCGATGTATTGATGCCGGTCGCCTTGTCCGGCACTTCGCGGGACTCGGTTTTTTCCGGCAGATGACATGAAGATGTGAGGACTCATCGCTTCCGGATCGCTATGCTCGGCGGTTAGGGGCATGGGCCCGGGGCATTTGCTCAGGGTTCCGGCGAAGGGCTATCAGGCAAAGGGCAGGGTGCGTGTTCCGACTGTCGATCCCACTGCGACAGGCTCTCTCGAAGCTGACACTGCCGGTGCTGATCGCAGCGGCATTCGGATTGATGTTGCTCGGCAAGGCCGACACCATCCTGGCCGAGCGCGCCCGCATGGCGCTGGCCGATGCGCTGGCGCCGATCTACGGCGTGCTGGCCGAACCGCTCGCCCATGCCCGCACCGCGGTGGACAATGCGCGCAACATGCTCACCTTGTATGAGGACAACACGCGCCTGCGCGCCGAGAACGAGCAGCTGCGCCGCTGGCAGGCGGTCGCGATGGCGCTGGACGCCGAGAACGCGGCCCTCAAGGCCAATCTGCGCTGGATCCCGGACCCGGCCCCCGCCTATGTCACCGCCCATGTGGTAGCCGATGCCGGCGGCATCTATGCCCGCGCTGTGCTGCTCTCCGCGGGCCCCAACAACGCCATCAGCAAGGGGCAGATCGCCCTTGATGATCACGGCCTGGTCGGCCGCGTCACCGAACTCGGCGCACGCTCCGCCCGCGTGCTGCTGATCACGGACATCAACAGCCGCATCCCCGTGATTCTGGAAGGCAGCCGCGCCCGCGCCGTGCTCGCCGGCAACAACGGCCCGCGCCCCCGGCTGATGTTCTGGCCCGAAGGCGTCACCCCTGCGGAGGGGGAGCGCGTGGTCACCAGCGCCGAGGCCAGTGCCTTCCCGGCGGGCCTTCCGGTCGGCATCGTGCATTACACCCAGGGCAAGGTTGCCGAGGTGGAGCCTTTGGCGCGGCTTGACCGGCTGGAGATGGTGCGCCTGTTCGATTACGGCCTACATGGCGTGCTGCCGCCCGAGGCCAGTGCCGCCAAGACGACACCGCCCGCCCGCAAATGAAGTTCCGCAGCATCCCCGGCATCCATCCGCGGCCCAGCCTGTGGCGCCGGCTGGACATGGCAGCACGGGTCAGCTTCCCCGCCACCACCACGGCGCTGCTGCTGCTGGTGATGTCCGCCCCGATCGGTCTGCCGGCGCAGGCGGAGCTGCAGAAGGCGGCGGCGGTGTGCTGCGTGTTCTTCTGGTCGCTGTTCCGCCCCGGCTCAATGCCGCCGCTTGCGGTGTTTCTGCTCGGGCTGCTCGCCGATCTGCTGTTCTACGCCCCGCCCGGGGTGACGGTGCTGACGTGGCTTCTGGTGCATGGCCTGGCGTTGCGCTGGCGCCGTTCTCTTGTTCGGCTGGGCTTCGTGCTGGTGTGGTTCGCCTTCATCACCGCGGCCGTGGGAGCCGCCGGGCTGGAATGGCTGATGACATCCCTGCTGTCCTTCCATCTGCTGCCGCCGCACGCCGCGATGTTCGAGGCGGTGCTGAGCGTGGGCCTCTATCCGCTGGTCGCCGTGGTGCTCACCCGCGCGCATCAGGGCATCGCAGAGCCGGACCTCGCATGAAGCGGGACACCAAACGCACCACCATCTTCACCAGGCGCGCCTTGCTGGTCGGCGGCGCGCAGCTGGCAGCGCTAGGCGGCCTGGCCGCCAAGCTGTATCAGGTGCAGGTCATCGATGGCAGCCGCTACACCACGCTGGCCGAGAGCAACCGCGTCTCCTCGCGTCTGATCTCACCGCCGCGCGGCCGCCTGCTGGACCGTTTCGGCGTGCCGGTGGCCGCCAACAAGCTGAACTGGCGCGCTCTGCTGATCGCCGAGCAGGCCGGCGACGTGGATGCCACGCTTGAGAACTTCAACAAGCTGGTCCCGATCGCCGACCATGAGCGCGCGCGCATCGACCGCGAGATGCGCCGGCATCGCCGCTTCATCCCGATCACTGTGCGTGAATTCCTGTCCTGGAACGAGATGGCGAGCCTGGAGGTCAATGCCCCGGACCTGCCGGGCATCGTCGTCGATGTCGGCACCACGAGGCTCTACCCGTTCGGCCCGGCGCTGGCCCATATGATCGGCTACGTGGCACCGCCCAACGAGGCCGATGTGGCACAGGACACCATGCTGGCGCTGCCCGGCATGCGCATCGGCCGCGCCGGTCTGGAAAAATTCCACGACAAGGCGCTGCGCGGCCGCGCGGGCGCTGTGCAGCTCGAGGTCAACTCGGTGGGACGGGTGATCCGCGAGCTGGACCGCCAGGAGGGCGTGCAGGGCCAGACCATCCAGCTCACCATCGACGCCGATCTGCAAAAGACCGTGCTGGACCGGCTCGGCGATGAAAGCGCCTCCGCCGTGGTGATGGATTGCCGCAACGGCGAGGTGCTGGCGATGGCGAGCAACCCGTCCTTCGATCCCAGCCTGTTCAACTCCGGCGTCTCCCAGGCGCAATGGCTGGAATGGACCAAGAACCGCCGGGCGCCGCTGATCAACAAGGCCACATCCGGCCTCTACGCGCCCGGTTCCACCTTCAAGATGGTGGTGGCGATGGCGGCGCTTGAATCCCACGCCATCACCGCATCCGACACGGTGAACTGCCCCGGCTATCTGGATTTCGGCGATCGCCGCTTCGCCTGCTGGAGCAAAGGTGGCCATGGCAACATGGATCTGCATGGCGGGCTGAAGAACAGCTGCGACGTCTATTTCTACGAGGTGGCCCGCCGCACCGGCATCGACCGCATCGCCGCCATGGCCAACCGCTTCGGCCTCGCCGTGCCGCTGGACATCGAGCTGCCCGGCATCCGCAAAGGCTTCATGCCGACGCGCGCCTGGCGCATCGGCCAGGGCAAGGCCTGGAACATCGGCGACACCATCGTCTCCGGCATCGGCCAGGGCTATATGCAGCTCACCCCGCTGTCACTGGCCACCATGGTCTCGCGCATCGCCACCGGCCGCGCCGTGCAGCCGCATCTGACCCGCGCGATCGACGGAGAGCTGCAACCCGGCGCCCGCCCGGAGGACTGGCCGTTGCTCGGTGTCGCCGACCGCACGCTGCACGCGGTGCGCGACGGCATGTGGGCGGTGGTCAACGAGCAGGGCGGCTCCGCCCCGCTCGCCAAGCTGGACCTGCCGACCATGCCGGGCGTGCAGATGGCCGGCAAGACCGGCTCCGCCCAGGTGCACAACGTCACCCGCGAGCAGCGCGAACACGGCTACAAATCGGAGAACCAGGCCTGGGAGCTGCGCCCCAACGCGCTGTTCGTCTGTTTCGCCCCCTATGACCAGCCGCGCTACGCCATCTCGCTGGTCGTCGAGCACGGCAATGCCGGCGCCGCCGCCGCCGCGCCCATTGCGCGCGACATCATGCAGGCCGTGCTGCTGCGCGATCCGGTCTCCCGCCGGGAGCCGCAGCGCGTGGCCGATGCCGCCGCACCACCGGTGAAGCTGCCATGAGTGTCACGGAACGCCGCCTGATCCGGGAGGCCTCGTTCGGCCTCACCGGCAAGCTCTGGCAGATCAGCTGGACCTATGTGCTGCTGCTCTGCGCGCTGGCCGGTGTCGGCTATGTGGCGCTGTATTCGGCCGCCGGCGGCGCGCCGGAGCCCTTCGCCTCCAAGCATATATTGCGCTTCGGCTTCGGCCTGGTGCTGATGCTGTCGATCGCGCTGATCGACATACGCTTCATCGCGCGCTTCTCCTGGCTCGGCTATCTGGCGGGCGTGGTGCTGCTGATCCTGGTGCTGAAGATGGGCCACACCGGCAAGGGCGCGCAGCGCTGGCTCGATCTCGGCGGCCAGCAATGGCAGCCCTCCGAGCTGATGAAGATCATGCTGGTGATGGCGCTGGCGCATTGGTTCCACAAGGCATCCTGGGAGCGGATGGGCAATCCGCTGTTCCTGATCCCGCCCGCCATCGCCGTGCTGATCCCGGTGGGGCTGATCCTGAAGGAGCCCAATCTGGGCACCGCGGTGATCACCGCGGTGGTCGGCGGCTCGATCTTCTTTGCCGCCGGCATGCGCTGGTGGATGGTGCTGGCCATTGTGGGGCTTGGCGTGGCCGCCCTGCCCGTGGCCTACAGCCATCTGCACGCCTATCAGATCGCCCGCATCACCACCTTCCTGCACCCGGAGAGCGACCCGCTTGGCGCCGGCTACAACATCATCCAATCCAAGATCGCACTCGGCTCGGGCGGCATGTGGGGCAAGGGCTTCCTGCAGGGCACGCAAAGCCATTTGAACTTCCTGCCCGAGAAGCAGACCGATTTCATCTTCACCCTGTTCGCCGAGGAATGGGGGCTGGTAGGCGGTCTGGTGCTGATGGGCCTGCTCGCCACCATCATCCTGGGCGGACTGCTGATGGGGCTGCGCTGCCGGCATCAATACGGGCGTCTGGTGGCGCTGGGTCTTTCGATGAATTTCTTCATGTATGTGCTGGTCAACATCGCCATGGTCACCGGCGCCATCCCGGTGGGCGGCGTGCCGCTGCCGCTGGTCTCCCATGGCGGCACAGCGATGATCACCGTGATGATCGGCATGGGCATTCTGATGTCGGTCTATGTCCACCGCGACGTGGAGTTCGCCGACAAACAGGACCTTTGAGCCGCGCGGGTTACGTCCGCGAACGCGGCCCTTGCTGCCTGCGCCGCGCCGACCACGCCGCCCCGGCAAGCCCGGTCCCAATTATCGCCATCGACGATGGCTCGGGGATCGACGACGTGACCATGCCATCAAAATTGCTCGGCGCCACGGTGCCTGGCGTAAAGGGGAGAAGAAAATTCAAATCGATCGTGTTGGAATCGTTCAAGGTGAAGAGCGCTTCTAAAGGCGTCCGTCCATTGGCGCAGAGGTCAATCTCAGCGATGTCTCCAGCGCTGGGCCAGACTGTCCACCGAGTGCCGGTCCTGCCGTTGGCGGATCATGTCGCATTCTGCAATGAGGTTGACACGAAACTGAAGAAATTCGGCACATCCGAGGCAAGGTTCACCAGAATCCGATCGCCCGAATTCTGAAAGATAAAGCCCACCTGGCTGGTACTGAACGAATAAAAAATCTGGACCGAATCAGTGGTGGCAGTTGGTGTGAAGCCCGAATCATAGCCGGCAAACAACTGCAGGATCGTCGTTTCATCAACATTCGCGGTGACTGTTGACGTGAAATCCTGCGCGACCATCGGATAGGCCACGGCAAGGCAGGGCGATGCGATCATGCCAACAGTCACCGCCGCAATCCGGGCGATCCTTGCGATCAGCCTGTTGGACGAAGTGCTACGCCCTGCGGATATCGGGAATGCCATGCACCGCGCTCCAGCCCAAACACACCAAAGCCGGTAACATAACGATCAGGAAACGTCAAGGCGCGACAAGGGCAGGGCGCTCAGGCCGGCGCCAGGCTGGGCTGGGCTGCCTGGAACACCACATCCTGCGACGCCGCGATCCGCGCCAGCATGCCGGGTGTGAAGCTCTCCAGCACCTGATGCACCAGCGCAAAATGCCGCTCATCGTCTATCGGCGCGTGATAGACATGCCGGCGCAGCCCCACGAACACCACGGCGCCATGCAGCCCCAGGATCAGCTCGCGCGCATCGCGTGACAGACACTGGGGGGGAGGCGGCAGGCCCAACTCACGCTGGCACGCCGTCAGAATCGGGCGCAGCACGGTCTGGTCCAGATCACCGCGATAACGCGCCGCCAGATCGATGCCGTCCAGCGCCGCGCGCACAAACAGCCGCACCATCGGCGTGCCGGCATGGCGGTTGATATAGGCCAAATAGAACTCCGACAGCCGATCCACCAGAGGCCGCCCCGGCGCCTCCAGCACAAGTGCCTTCGAGCCATCCCAGCGCTGCCGGAAATGCTCGAACACCGCGTCGATCAGCGCGTCCTTGCTCGGAAAATACCGGTAGAGCAGCGCCTGCGTCACCCCAAGCTCGGCTGCGATCTGCCGCGTGGAGGCGGAAAACCCCTTGGTGGAAAACAACTCGCTTGCAGCCGTCACGATCGTCACACGACGATCGGCGCCGCTGATGCGCATGCCACCCATTTTTATATCCCCCCAGCAGATCCATCGCCCGCAGCCAGGCGCACCTGCCCCGGCGATGAAAACCCGGCCTCAGTGAAACCGTTCAGCGGCCGTGCTGCGCGCGCCAGGCGGCAAACAGTGCGGCGTTGCTGTCATCGGTCATCGGATACAGGCCGAACGTGCTGGCACCCGCCTTCACACGCTCCTGCACAAAATCCTCATACGCCGTCATCTCCACCGCCTCATCGGCGATCTCGTCGGCGATGCCGGCGGGGATGACGATCACGCCATCCGCATCGCCCACGATCACATCGCCCGGGAACACCGGCGCATCGCCGCAGCCGATCGGCTCGTTGATGCCGATCGCCTGGTGCAACGTGAGGTTGGTCGGAGCCGGGGGGCGCTGATGGAACGAGGCGATGTCCATCGTCGCGATGTCCGCGCTGTCGCGAAACCCGCCATCGGTCACCACACCGACAGCGCCCTTCACCATCAGCCGCGTGACCAGAATGCCGCCGGCCGAGGCCGCGCGCGGGTCCTTGCGGCTGTCGATCACCATCACCGCCCCGGCCGGGCACTCATCCACCGCCTTGCGCTGCGGGTGGGACGGCTCGCGAAACACCGCAAGCTGGTTCAGATCCTCACGCGCCGGGATGTAGCGCAGCGTGTAGGCCGGCCCCACCATCGAGCCGCCCTTGGGCAGACCCAGCGGCACCACGTTCTGAATCATCTGGTTGCGCAGGCCGCGCTTGTAGAGGGCGGTGGCAAGGGTTGCCGTGCTGACACCGCGGAGCTTGGTGCGGGTGGCTTCGTTCATCGTTTTGGGTCCTGTAAGAGTAGGAAGGTCTTCTTTTTGTGAACAAAAAGAAGCAAAAAAACTTTTATCCGTTTGCTGATGGCACTATGCGTGTTTGCCGTGCATTGCTCGGGCTGTTGTGCAGGCCGAACGGATAAAAGTTTTTGCTTCTTTTTTCAAAAAGAAGCGCTTGCTTCCTTTGTGTTCAAGCCTAGTAGATCACGGGTTCCGGCACAGGCGCACCCGCATCGGTGCGCAGGAAGTCGAAATCACAGCCCTGATCGGCCTGCTGGATATGCTGGGTGAACATCTGCCCATAGCCGCGCTCATAGCGCGGCGCCGGCTTCACCCAGGCAGCCCGGCGCGCCTCCAGCTCGGAATCGGATACCTCCATGCGGATCGACCTGGTCTCGACATCAAGCGTGATGATGTCTCCGGTGCGTAGCAGCGCCAGCGGCCCGCCGATCCAGGATTCGGGCGCCACATGCAGCACGCAGGCGCCATAGGAGGTGCCGGACATGCGGGCATCGGACAGCCGCAGCATGTCGCGATGGCCTTCCTTCAGCAGCTTTTTCGGCATCGGCAGCATGCCCCATTCCGGCATGCCCGGCCCGCCCTGCGGGCCCGCGTTGCGCAGCACCATCACGTGATCGGCGGTGATGTCCCAGCTCTCATCCTCGACCGCCTTCTTCATGCTCGGATAATCGTCAAACACCACGGCCGGGCCGGAATGTTTGAGGAAGCGCTGATCCATCGCGGCCGGCTTGATCACCGCACCGGAGGGGGCAAGATTGCCATGCAGCACGGCCAGCGAGCCCTCGGCATAGATCGGGTTGGACAGCGGGCGGATGACATCCTCGTTGTAGACCTTGGCGCCTTGGATGTTCTCGCCCAGCGTCTTGCCCGTCACCGTCAGGCAATCGAGATGCAGATGCTCGCGCATGTTGGCCATCAGGGCGCGGATGCCGCCGGCGTAGTAGAAATCCTCCATCAGATAGGTCTTGCCGGTCGGGCGCACATTGCCGATCACCGGCACCTTGCGCGACGCCACCTCGAAATCCGCAAGCCCGATATCGGTGCCCGCCCGGCGCGCCATGGCGATCAGGTGGATGATCGCGTTGGTCGAGCAGCCCATCGCCATGGCGACGGCGATCGCATTCTCGAAGGATTTGCGGGTCTGGATCTTCGAAGGTGTCAGATCCTCCCACACCATCTCCACCACCCGGCGTCCGCATTCGGAGGCGAGCCTGATATGCCCGGCATCGGCCGCCGGCATCGAGGAGCCGCCCGGCAGCACCATGCCGACCGCTTCGGCGATGGCGGTCATGGTCGATGCCGTGCCCATCGTCATGCAGGTGCCGTAGGAGCGCGCGATGCCCGCCTCCACCCCCAGCCAATCCTTCTCGGTGATGGTGCCGGCGCGCAGCTCGTCCCAGTATTTCCAGCTGTCGGAGCCGGAGCCCAGCGTGTTGCCGGCCCAGTTGCCGCGCAGCATCGGGCCCGCCGGCAGGAACACGCAGGGCAGGTTCATCGAGGTGGCGCCCAGCAGCAGGCCTGGGGTTGTCTTGTCGCAGCCGCCCATCAGCACCGCGCCATCGACCGGGTGTGAGCGCAGCAGCTCCTCCGTCTCCATCGCCAGCATGTTGCGGTAGAGCATGGAGGTCGGCTTCACATAGCTCTCGCTCACCGACAAGGCCGGCAGTTCGACAGGAAATCCGCCGGCCATCAGCACGCCGCGCTTCACGTCATCCACGCGCTGTTTGAAATGCATGTGGCAGGGCTGCAGATCGGACCAGGTGTTGATGATCGCGATCACCGGTTTGCCGGTCCATTCCTCCGGCGCGTAGCCCATCTGCATCGCACGCGAGCGGTGACCGAAGCTGCGCAGATCGGCCGGTCCAAACCAGCGGGCGGAACGCAGATCCTGCGGGGAGCGATGGGCGGTGTGGCTGGTCATGCGGCGGAATTCCTCAGCTCTTGGCCGCAACGCAGCGGCATTCAGAAATCTGCCACGATATCGCTAACACGGCTAGCCCATCGCGCGCAGTCCTGGCTGAGCCAGGCTTGGCACCGGATACGGAGTCTGCCATGTCGTTGCGTTCCTAATGTCGGATTGCAGATTTAATGTCGGTTTATGTTCTGGTGCATGGGGCGTGGCTGGGCGGCTGGTGCTGGGACCGTGTGGCGCGGCGGCTGCGTGAGGCAGGACATGTGGTGATCACGCCCACCCTCACCGGGCTGGGCGACCGGCAGGAGCTGTGCAACCCCGGCGTCAATCTGGACACCCATATCCAGGACATCGTCGCGGTGCTGACCGAGACTCCCGCGGGCGATGTCGTGCTGGTCGGCCATGGCTATGGCGGCATGGTGATCACAGGGGCGGCAGACAGAGTCCCCGCGCGCATTTCGGCCCTGGTCTATCTGGACTGCCTGGTGCCGGAGGATGGCGACTGCACGATGGATATGTGGCCGCCGGGTCGCCAGAAGCTGGTGCTGGACGATGCGGCGGCGTTCGGCGGTCACACCGTGCCGGCGCCGAACATGGCGATGTTTGGCCTCAACCCGGCCGATCTCGACTGGGTGCAGGCCCGCATGACGCCGCACCAGCTGGCCGCCCTGCAACAGCCGATCCGGCTGACCGGCGCGCACCAGACCATCGAGCGCAACTTCTACGTCATCGCGCAGGACCGCATCGGCGGCGAGCTGTTTTTCGACAAGCACCAGAACGACCCGACCTGGCGCGGCTTTCGCATCAAGGCCGGCCACACGCTGATCTTTGACGCGCCGGAGGCGGTGGCCGAGATCCTGCTCCAGACCGCATATTGGCACAAAGTCTAGGGTCGGGTCGGACCGTGCCGTATCCGGTTCAGTTGGATAAGGTGATGCTCTATGTCGGCCGTGACTGCACCTGCTTGCGTCTGGCAAGGACACGACTGATCTGGACAGACACGATATAGCCAATGATGAGTGCGGCAGGTGCGATCACCGGCTGAAAAACAATGAAGCCCCATGCCGCGGAGTCGCCGGAGCTGGGATCGCTCTCGACGGCAAACCGCCAGATGAAAAGCTGCAGCGCCACGATTTCGGTAAAAGCCGCCGACACGAAAAACGAGATGAGAGGTGCCAGTGCCGTCATGATGGCCCACTGCCGTTGATGCCTGGCCAACAGCTATGGCATGCGGCGGATATCTCAAGGTCGGATCGGGCAGCGTCACCCGCCAGCCAACACCCGCGCCGCCTTCACCGCGAAATAGGTCAGCACGCCGGAGCAGCCGGCGCGCTTGAAGCCGAGGAGGCTTTCCAGCATCGCGCGGTCATGGTCGATCCAGCCGCGCTCCACGCTCGCCATGATCATCGAATACTCGCCGGACACCTGATAGGCGAAGGTCGGCACGTGGAAGGTCTCGTGCACCCGCCGGCAGATATCCAAGTAAGGCATGCCCGGCTTGACCATCACCGAATCAGCGCCCTCCGCAATGTCGAGCGCCACCTCGCGCAGCGCCTCGTCCGAATTGGCGGGGTCCATCTGATAGGTCTTCTTGTCCCCGCCACGCAAAGCGCCTGCCGAGCCCACCGCGTCGCGGAACGGCCCGTAGAAGGCGGATGCATATTTGGCGGCGTAGCTCATCAGGCTCACATGAATGAAACCCTCGCCGTCCAGCGCCGCGCGCAGCGCGCCGATGCGGCCATCCATCATATCGGAAGGGGAGATCACATCGATCCCCGCCCGCGCCTGGTTCAGCGCCTGGGCGCAGAGCAGCGCCAGAGTCTCGTCATTGGCCACATAGCCATCGCGGATCACCCCGTCATGGCCATGATCGGTGTAGGGGTCGAGCGCCACATCGCCGAGCAGCCCCATCTGCGGGAATTCGCGCTTCAGCAGCCGCGCCGCCTGGCAGATCAGATTGTCCGGATTGGCCGATTCGCTGCCCTCTGCATCCTTCAGCCCAACCGGTGTCGCGGGGAACAGGGCGAGTGCTGGAATGCCCAGCTTCGCCGCCTCCTCCACATGCCAGGCCAGGCGGTCGACGCTGACCCGCAGCACGCCCGGCATCGCGGCGATCTCGCTGGTCTGGCCGGAGCCTTCCATGATGAAGATCGGCCAGATCAGGTCATCCACCGACAGCCGGTTCTCGGCAACCAGCCGCCGCGTCCAGCCATTGGCGCGGTTGCGGCGCATGCGGGTTGCGGGGAAGCTGCCCAAACCAAAGCCGGAATTCATCGCAAAGGGTCTCCTGCTCGGCGCGCGCATGGTTCACGCGGCGCGTCCCTTTGTGCATGCTGGCACCAAGCAACGGAGACGAAAAGATGCGCGCGGTGATGACCTGGGTGCTGGTGATGCTGTTCGCCGTCACCGCCCTGGCCGAGCCGATCGCCATCCCCTTGCCGGATGGCACGCTGCTGCAGGCCAATCTCTACCGCCCGGCGACAGCCACCGATAAGCCCGCCATCGTGCTGCTGCATGGCTGCGCCGGGTTTTTCCCAAGGCGGGACAATCAATGGCGCGACCTGTTCCTGCGGGA
>CAIYCW010000007.1 GCA_903924855.1 uncultured Rhodospirillales bacterium
ATCTTCGAACCCTTCGTCTCCACCAAGAAACAGGGGGAGGGAACCGGGCTGGGCCTTGCCATCAGCCGCAGCATCATCACCAACATCGGCGGGCAGATCGACGTGCGCAACACGGCGGACGGCGCCTGCTTCACCCTCACCCTGCCGGCGGTGGTCACAGCCTGACATCCGGCTGTGTCACAACAGGATCAGGTTGCAGGCGAGCCTGGCCGATCCTGTCGCCAGCGCAGGGCGGTGTGGGATGCCTCGATGGCCAGCAGCGCCTTGCGGAAATCATCGGCCGCCTGGCTCTGGTTCTGCCGCCAGACCAGCATGATGGTGATGCCGATGGCCGCCAGTGCCAGGCCCAGCGGACCGGCAATCCAGGCAAGACCGCCAATGGCGAAGTAATAGGCGCGGATGCCGGTGTTGAAGGTGGACAGCGCTGTCGACATCGACCGGCCGATCGTGTCGGCCAGCGGATTGAGATGCTCTCCCACGTCGCGCCGATCCGGGGCAGCGCCGATCATGGCGATGTTGTAGTTGAGTTGGCGCAGCGACCAGGTGAGGCTGACAAAGCCGTGGATCAGCACCACCAGCGGCAGGGCCACCTTCAGCTCGAACACGCTGCGCGGGATGGCCGAGACGAAGGCCAGGCTTTCCACCGCCGGCTGCACCCGCTCGATGTTGGACAGCAGGCTGAGCAGGGCGCCGATGACGATCAGGCTGGTGGAGGCGAAGAAGCTGGCCGAGTGCACGACATGGCCGAGGAGGGCTGAGTCGACGATGCGGTTCTCGCGCCGCAGCATGGTGCGCATCCAGGCAACCCGCAGGCCGAGCAGCCCGCGGTTGATCGCACCCGGCAGCACGCGGCGCATCACCGGTGCGTAGCCGAGCCAGCAGGCGGCGAACACCAGCAATGCCAGAATGTCCGCCGGTGAAAGCTGGCCCATGATCAGTCCAGCCCGTGACGCATGACGTGCTCGGCCCAGGCCAGGGTTGCGCGGTCCCGGCCGCGGGCGCCCACGATCTGCACACCCAGCGGCAGGCCTTTGGGCCCGGTGCCGGCCGGCACGGTCACGCAGGGCACGTGCAGCGCGGTCCAGACGCCGTTGAACATCGGGTCGCCGGTCCAATCCAGCCCCTCCGGCGCCTCGCCCTGGGCGGAGGGGGTGAGCAGGAAGTCGATCTCCTGCATCCATTCGCCGAACACGCCCTGCAGCCAGATCATCTCGGCCTGGGCGTGGTCCAGCGCCTCGGCGCCCTGGTCGATGCCCCAGAGCAGCTTCTCGCGCAGCCCGTCGCTGATCTGGGCTGCGTGATGCGCCAGCTCCCAGCCCATCGACTGGGCCGATTCGCCCTGCATCACCAGCGGATGCAGCGTGTCGAAGGCGGCGAAGGTCTGGGGCAGCGGGCGGTCGACCAGAACGGCGCCGGCTGCTTCGAGCTTGCGGGCGACACGCTCCAGCAAAGCGCGGGTCTCTGGGGTGGCGGTGGCGGAGGCAGGCCCCGGGCAGAGCCCGATGCGCGGCGCGCGGCCGGGGGGTGCGGTGACATCGCCCAGGTCGCCACCGCCTGCGGCATTGGCCAGCAGCACGCAATCGGCAACCGAGCGGGCCATGGTGCCGATCGTGTCCAGGCTTTCGCTCATCACCTTCATGCCGAGGCGCGGGATCATACCGTAGCTCGGCTTGTAGCCGACCACGCCGCAATAGGCGGCGGGGCGGATGATCGAGCCCGCGGTCTGGGTGCCGAAGGCGAACGGGAAGAAGCCGGCGGCAACACCCGCGGCCGAGCCGGAGGAGGAGCCGCCCGGGGTGTGCGCCGCGTTGTGCGGGTTGCTGGTGGCACCCGGCTTGCGGGTCGCGAATTCGGTGGTGACGGTCTTGCCCATCACCACGCCGCCATGCCGGCGGGCCCAGGCGACACAGGCGGCATCGGCGCGCGGCCTGTGGCCCTGCCAGATCGGCGAGCCGTATTCGCTGGGCAGATCCTGGGTGTCCAGCACGTCCTTCACGCCGATCGGCATGCCGGAAATCAACCCGGACACCAAGGCGGCGTTGCGCACATGGCTGTCGTTGAAGCTGGCGAAGGCCTGCACCACGCCCTCGCGCGCCGCGATCTGATCGAGGCAGGCCGCGATGTAATCACCAGCCTTCAGCGAGCCTGCATGGATGCGCGCCAGCGCCTCGGTGGCGGTGAGAAAAGCAAGCTCGGTCATGGGGCTCTCCGTATGAGGGGCTGGGGCGAATGCTGGCAGAGTGGCGCGTTCCGGCGGCGTGGTCCATGCTGCGTGCATGACCAAGGCGGCGTTTGCACCGATCGAAATCCGCGTTGCCCGCAGGGCGGCGCAGGTCACCTATCTGGTGAGTGCCCCGCCCGAGGCGCTGCCGCAGGTGTTGCCGCGTGATCTGGACCAGGCGTGGCACCAGGCGCGCGCCGCGGCCCTTGCCGAGACGGACGGCCCAGCCCTGCTGCTGCGCTTTGCCTGTGGCGAGGACCCACCGACCGATCTGGCGCTGACCGACACCGATGCGCGCTGCTGGGCGGAGGCGGTGGATGCGATGCGCGGGTTGGACACCGCGGCGGGGTTGTCGCTGTGCCTGCGGCTTTTGGCGCTGATCGATCTTCTGGCGCGGGAGCGCTGGGCCGGCCTGCATGTGCGCCTGCATCGCGACGGGGCGGAGATCGATCAGGATCTGCTGCGTGAGGCGGCGATGCAGCCGCTGAACCGCGATGCGCGCTTTGATGGGCGGTCTTTGCACGCAGCACTCTCCCGCAAGCTGCCAAGCCCGGCTAAGGTGCCGCCCAACCCCGGCCGGCCCGGG
>CAIYCW010000008.1 GCA_903924855.1 uncultured Rhodospirillales bacterium
ACAGCACCGCAGCTGTGCAGGCTCGCCGAGCAGACAGGCTTTGAGATCCTGCGGGATTACCGCACCGTTGACGAGACACCGATCCCAGCCGCACTGGCGGAGATCTACGACACAGATATTCTCAAAACCCAACAGATCGTGCTGCTGTTGCGCCGCACCGGCTGACACGCAACCCGAGTTCCTCCCCCAAGTTCACCCCCCCGCGTTCGTCCCTGGGCGAGCCCGGGGCATCGGTGGTATTGCCCCACCTCGCACCTGCAGCGGAGCCCAGCATGCGCTACGACACGGCCGAACTTGACCAGCGCCGGATCATGGCATCGCTGCGTGAGAAGGCCACCACCACCCGCACGCTGCGCATCGCCGTGCTGGCGGATTTCGCAACCCAGCATCTGATCCCGCTGCTGCGCGGCCTGTTCGTGCGCAACCAGATCGAGGCTGAGATCTACGCCGGCGATTACGACACGATCGAGACCGAGATCCATGATCCCGGCTCCGATCTCTACGCGTTCAATCCGAAATTCATCGTCATCCTGTGCGCGTCCCAGAAACTCACCGCGCGCTTTCACGCGGCCACTGACGCTGCTTCCTTCATCGCGCGCGAAACCGGGCGCCTGGCCCAGCTATGGGCCGCGGTGCGCAGCCGCTGTGCCGCCACCATCATCCAGGGCAACTACATCACCCCATCCGAGCGTGGCTTCGGCCATTACGAGCGCATGGTGGAGGTCTCGCTCGGCCATGCGGTGGCCAACATCAACGCCCAGATGATCGCCGAGGCCCGTGCTGCCGGCAACGTGCTGCTGTGCGATCTGGACCATATCGCGGGCGAGATCGGCCGGCGCAACTGGTTCGACGAGCGGCTCTGGCACATCGCCAAATATCCCTGCCGCGTCGAACACATGCCGCTGATCGCCCAGGCCGTGGTGGATGTGGCCCTCGCCGTGCTCGGCCCGTTCGTCAAATGCGTCATCCTCGATCTGGACAACACGCTCTGGGGCGGCGTGATCGGCGATGACGGGGTGGAGGGCATCACACTCGGCGGCTATGACGAAGGCGAGGCGTTTGTCGCCTTCCAGCGCTTCATCCTGTCCCTGAAGCAGCGCGGCATCATCCTCGCCGTGGTCAGCAAGAACGAGCACGCCGCCGCCATTCAGCCCTTCCAGTCGCATCCGGACATGGTGCTGCGCGAGAGCGACATCGCCGTCTTCATCGCCAACTGGAACAACAAGGCGGACAATATCCGCCGTGTGCAGAAAATCCTGAATATCGGCTTCGATTCCATGGTGTTCCTGGACGACAACCCGTTCGAACGCGGCCTGGTGCGCGAGATGCTGCCCGAGGTGATCGTGCCGGAGCTGCCGGAGGATCCGTCGCTCTATCTGCGGGCGATCGCCGATCTCAACCTGTTCGACACCGCCTCCTATTCGGCGGCCGATGGCAAGCGCAACGACCAGTATCGCGAGGAGGCGCAGCGCGCTTTGCTGCGCGATGCCTTCACCGACATCTCGGACTATCTCGCCTCGCTCGACATGCGGCTGAAGGCGGAGCGGTTCCGGCCGGCCAATCTCGCCCGCATCGTGCAGCTGATGCAGCGCAGCAACCAGTTCAACCTTACCACCAGCCGCTTCAGCGAGGCCGCCTGCCAGGCGATGATGGCGGACACCGCGCAGTTCGTGCCCTTCACCCTCACCCTGTCGGACAAGTTCGGCGATTACGGGCTGATCTGTGTGGCCGTGCTGAAGATCGCCCCGCCCGCGGTGGAGGTGGTGGAGTTTCTGATGAGCTGCCGCGTGCTCAAGCGCGGTGTGGAAGCCTTCGCGATGAACGAGATCGTGGGCGTGGCGCTGCGCTCGGGCTGCACCCGGGTGCTCGGTCGCTATCTGCGCACCGCGAAGAACGACATGGTGCGCAATTTCTACGCCGATTTCGGCTTCACCTGCACCGCCGAGCTTGATTGTGGCAGCAGCGAATGGGCGCTGGATGTCAGCGCCTGGGTGCCGCGCCAGGTGTTCATCACGGCCGATATCAACGAGATCTGAACCCGCCCTTCGACACCAGCTCGATCAACCCCATTCCGGCCACCATGGCGAACACCACATGCTCGCCCGGAAACAGCGTGGCAGGCTTGGGTTCGGACAGGAACATCACCCGGAAATCGTCGTCATCCTCAAGCGCTGCGATGCTGGCGGCCAGATCGTCGGTCTCGTAGCAGATGTGATAGACCAGCCCCTCGCGGTGCTGCGCCAGCAGCCGGTCGATCGGCCCTGCCCCCTCTGCCGGCCAGATGATCTCCACATCGGGCTGCTGCGTGTGATGGCACATCATCAGGTTCACGTTCTGCAACGGATCATGCACGGCGGTGCCAAACCGATAGCCCAGCACGCCGAGGAAAGCCTGTGCTGTGTCCGCCGCGCGCACCGCCAGCCCCAGATGATGAAACCGCAGCCCGAAACGGTTGGGCAGATCATGATCCGTCACGCGATTGTCTCCCGGAAAGCGGCGTCAGTTGCAGGCGAACGGCACGCTGGCGTTTGGCACGGCGATCACACCGCGCTCGCTGCGCTCCTCGATCACCACATCCGGCTTTTCCGCTGCCACGTAACAGGCGATATCGTGGCTGTCCGGATAGGTCCAGGTGAAGCGGACATGACCGAAGCTGTTGGTGATGTAGTCGAACATCGCCTCACTCATGGAATCATGGAACATCATCAACCGCGCGCTGCGGCCTGGCTCAAGACAGTCGATCGTCATCTCGTCGCGATCCGGCGTGCCCTTCGCCCCCACCGCACGCGGCGGAACGGTGGCCTGGATGTGCGGGCAGGCAAGCGGCGGCCCCGCATACTGAAAGGTGAGCGTGTCACGCAGATACGGGTTGAAGTGCATCATCTGCGCCATGTCACCAAAGCGGGTCGGCACTTTCTGGAAGTCCTGCGGGCGCAGCTCCAGCAGATGCGCGCCCGCCACGTGGTTGCGCGCCAGCAGATCCTGCATGAAGGTGCGATAGCCGAAATACGCGCCGTAGCGGTTCCAGTGCACATCCAGCACGCCGTAAAGCGGCCCCGCCGATTTGTGCGCGATCAGCTCGGGCCGCAGATCATCGAGCACATCCAGGTCACCCTTCTGCTTCACATAGGCGAGCAGCTGGTCGAACTGTGTGGAAGCACCGCGCGTCACGCTGTCGGGCATGAATTCCGGATAGATCGAATGCTTGTTCGGCGCGAAGACAAATCGATAGGCGATCCCCTGTGCCGCCAGCGCGTCGTGCCGCTGCTTGAGGGTGCGATACCAGCTGTCGAGCTGCTCGGCGCTCAGACGCTGCCGCCCGCGATAATCGTCGATGGCATGGTCGCCGGTGAAGAACAGCCAGTCCTGCTTGCCGATCAGCACCAGATCGGTGGGGGAGCGCTGGAACAACGATACATCGATATATTGCCGCAGATCGATCAGGGCGGTTCGCTGCCCCAGATGATCGCCGAAATACGCCTCGAACTGCTTGAGGAAGGCCGCCAGATCCCCCAGCCGATGCGGTGCCGGCGGCATCTGCGCCGAGACGCGCTTTTCGATCGGATCGCTCCACTGCGCGCGCGAGAAGGTCAGCAGCGGCACGGCGATGGCCGAAAAGATCACCGCGGCCAGCAGATTGCAGAATGTGCGAAGCTTCATCCTGCCCCCTAGAACCGGAAATACAGGAACGGATTATAGGTCTGGCCCGCGATATAGGCGCAGGCCAGCAGCAGGATCACCGCCTGCAGCACCGGGCGCACCACAATCAGGCCGGTCTCCAGCACGCCGCTTTGACCTGCCTCGCCGACCGCCGCCACCTGCCCGAAGGCCTGGCCGGCGCGCGCCCGCCAATCGCGCGTGATGCGCGAGAAGAGCGGCGTGATCGCAAGCAGGGCCAGCGGCGTCAGCAGCAGGATGCGATGATCGGCAAAGGCGGCAATCGGGAAATCGGCCGCATTGGCACCGCCCAGACCCGCCATGGCGGAGAGATACCCCAGCGCTGCCTGCAGCGTCTCGCAGCGGAAGAACACCCAGGCAATCATGATCACGAAGAACACATAGACATGCGAGATCACCGCGGGCTTCGCCTTGAGGAAGCGGCCAAGGGCGCCGCGTTCCAGCACCAGGAAGAACCCGTGCAGAATGCCGAAAATGGCGAAGTTCCAGCTGGCGCCATGCCAGATGCCGCACACAAAGAACACCAGGGCCAGCAGCGGCCGATCGTCGAATTTGCGGCGCACCCCCGGGTTGCGCAGCTGCGCCCTGCGGGCAAAGGTCATCACCATCGGCATGTAAAAATAGTCTCGAAACCAGTTGCTGAGCGAGATGTGCCAGCGCTGCCAGAACTCATGGATCGAGCGGGAGATGAATGGATAGTTGAAGTTCTCCAGATACTCAAAGCCGAACATCCGGCCAAGGCCGATCGCCATGTCCGAATAGCCGGAGAAGTCGAAATAAAGCTGCAGCGCATAGCCGCAGATGCCAAGCCAGGCGGTGCCGGTGCCAAGATCGGCCGCTGACAGCGCGAAGATCTGGTCCACCATCTGGCCGAACGGATTGGCCAGAAGCACCTTCTTGCCCAAACCCACGATGAAACGCTCGGCGCCGGAGCTGAATTTCTCCAGATCAACGCGCCGCTGCGTCAGCTGCTCCTCGATGTCGTGGTAGCGGATGATCGGGCCCGCGATCAGCTGCGGGAAGAAGCAGATATAGAGCCCGAAATCGATCGGGTTGCGCTGCGCCCGCGCAGCGCCGCGATAGATGTCGATCACGTAGGACAGCAGGTGGAAGGTGAAGAACGAAATACCCAGCGGCAACAGCAGCTGCGCCATATGCGGCAGAGTGAAGCCAGCCGGCGACAACAGCAGATTGATGTTGTCGAAGATGAAATTGACGTATTTGAAATACACTAGGCACGCCACATTGCCGGCGATGCAGGCGAAATACACCACGTCCTTCAGCTGGTAGCGCTCACGCTCCTCCAGCCATTCCAGCGCCAGGCCCACCAGCCAGTTCGCCACCACCAGCGCCACCAGCAGCGGCACATGCTCAGCCCCACCCCAAGCGTAGAACACCACGCTGGCCAGCAGCAGGAAACTGTTCAGCAGCCGCGGATGAATCAGCCAGCTGCCAGCCAGCACCAGGGGCAGGAAGAAGAACAGAAAGATCGGCGATGTGAAAACCACGCTCTGCCCTCTTCACGCAGGCCGTCAGGCCAGGCCGGCGGCACCGAGCTTGATCAGTGTGGCGCGCGCAAGGGCAATGGTGGACATGCTCATGATCTGCTGCGTGCGCAGCTTGACCTTGAATTCCTGCTCGATTGCCAGCACCAGATTGATCGTGGCAAGGCTGTCCCAGGCGGGCGTGTTGGCAGGCGAGCTGTCCTCGTTCAACTCGGAGGCCGGCACGTTCAGGACGTTGGCAAAAAGGTCAATCAGACGATCGGTCATTCTGCGTCCAATACATGGCGGTGATTGAGAAACGGCACGGCCGAACACGCGGCCACACCCTCTGTCATGGGCCTCGGTCGATAGGGGATCGGCCAAAACGTGTCAATCAGACCGCCATGCCGCCTCAGACATAGGCCCCCGATCCGTCCGTCCGGATCACCGTCTTGCGCTGCCAGTGCACATAGCCCTGCGTGCCCATCATCGTCTCATCCATATCCACCCCCCAACCGGGCCGGTCGTGGCGCAGTTCGAGATAGCCATCCTTGGGCAGATAGGGGTCACGCACATAGTTCGCCCCTTCGGACACGCCGGCAGGCTCATCGCCAAAGCTGTAATTGGCGCCCTGCGGCAGGCGATATTCCAGAATGCGGAAATTGGTGCAGGCCGCCGAGAAATGCACATTCACCGCGGTGGCCAGCGGGCCCATCGGGTTGTGCGGCGCGATGGTGACGAAATGCGCCTCCGCCAAAGCCGCGATCCGGCGCATCTCGGTGATACCGCCCACCACGCAGATATCGGGCTGGATGATATCCGCCCCCCTCACCTGCAACAGGCGCAGGAACTCATAGCGGCTGTAGAGCGACTCGCCGGTGGCAAGCGGGCAGTGCAGGCCGCGCTTCAGCTCGCCCCAGGCATCGTAATTCTCCGGCCGCAGCGGCTCCTCGAAGAACAGTGGGTCGTACGGCGCCAGCGCATTGCCCAGCTGCATCGCCTGCTGCGGCTCGAAAATCTGGGCATGGGCGTCAAACGCGATCTCGGTGTCGGCAGGCAGGGTCTCGCGCAGCGCGCGGAAATACTCGGCCGATGTGCGCACCACCTCGCCCCAGCGATGCGCGTGCAGATTCACCCGCCAGGGCGAGAGCTTGAACGCGGTGAAGCCCCAGGCGGCGCGCAGCTCATCGGTCTGACCGCGCGCGATATGCGCATCAGGGGCGGAATACACCCCGGCATAGACACGCACCCGGTCGCGCACATGCCCGCCCAGCAGGTTGAACACCGGAACGCCCAGCGCCTTGGCCGAGAGATCCCACAGGCAGTGATCGATCGCCGAGAAGGCGGCCAGCGTCAGCGCGCCGGGGGGAAACCGCGCCTGCTGGGCGAGGCCCAGCATGATGTGCTCGATGCGCCTCGGGTCCTGGCCATGCAGGAACGGGCCGAGATACTCCAATATCGGCAGCAGCGCCTTGTCCGGTCCGTGATTGTAGCACTCGCCCCAGCCGGTCAGGCCGCATGCGGTGTCAATCGCCAGGATCACCCGGGGCCGGTCCTTGTCGCGGGTCATGAAGGCGCGCAGGCGGTCGATCTTCATCGCTCAGACTCCAAAAAACGCAATGGCAACCGGGGTCGGCGTCTCCGCCACCACGCGCGGCGCCGCGAGGGCGCCATCGATGAGGTCGAAACACACAATGCTGTCGCTGTGCTGCTGCGCCACGTGCAGATGCCGCCCCGCCGGGTCGATGGCGAAGAAGCGCGGCTCGCTGCCTGGCAGTTTGGTGGTCTCAAGCAAGGTGATCCCGCCATCGGCCGCCACGGCGAAGCGCGCGATGCTGTCATCGCCGCGGTTGGAGCTGTAGAGGAAGCGCCCATCGGCGGAGATCGCGATCTCGGCGGCAAGTGCCCCCGGCGTTTCCACCCTCATGCCGGCGACACGGGCGCGATGGGTGAGCGTGCCATCCGCCCAGTCGAACACCTGCACGCTGCAATCCAGCTCGCACACCGCATAGAGCACCGGCAGGCGCGGATGAAACACCGCATGGCGCGGCCCGGCCCCGGGCGTGGTGGCGGCGCGGCTCACCTCGCGCAGCACGCCCTGCTCGACCGTGTAGACCAGCACCACATCCAGCCCCTTGTCCGGCACCAGCAGGAAGCGGCCGGTCGGATCGGGGGTCACGCCATGCGGCAGCGGCGCCGGCTGATCCGCCCCGCGCGGGCCGGTCTGGCCTGCGATCTCGATGGTCTGGATGGCATCGCCGGGCAGGCCGGTCGGCCGCATCGGCAGCAGCGACACCGAGCCCGAGCTGTAATGCGCAGCCAGTATGTGTTTGCCGTCCGCGGTGAAGCAGAAATCCACCGGGTTGCGGCCCTTGGTGTCCGCCTGACCCAGAAGTGCCAGCTCGCCGCTGGTCCAGTCGATCGCATAGGCGCTCACCGCACTGCGCCCGCCATGCACCGCAACCAGCGTGGTGCGATCCGGTGACAGCCGCAGGAAGGAAGGATTGTCGTAGGTCACAAGGCTTTGCACGTGCTGCCAGGGTGCCCCCGGCGCATCCACCCGATAGACGGTGATCCCCTGCCCTTTGCCGCGGCGATCTGGCGTCGTGTAGCAACCGACATAGGCGAACATCACAGCTCCAATTCAGACGGATACAAGGGTGCGGCGCTGCGGTGTGGCTTCCGGCACGGCCGCCAGCAGGCGCTGCGTGTAGGCCTCACGCGGGGCGGTGCAGATCTGCTCGGTCGGCCCGATCTCCACGATCCGGCCGCGATGCATCACCGCCACACGGTTGCAGAAATAGCGGATCACGCCGAGATCGTGGCTGATGAACAGAAAGCTGAGGCCAAGCCGGGGCTGCAACTCCAGCAGCAGATCCAGGATCTGGCCGCGCAGCGTCACATCGAGCGCCGAGGTCGCCTCATCGGCGATGATCAGCCGCGGGTCGAGCGCCAGTGCGCGGGCGATGACGATGCGCTGGCGCTGGCCGCCGGAAAACGCGTGCGGGTAGCGGCTGCCGATATCGCCGGGCAGGCCCACCATGGTCAGCAGCTGCGCCACACGGTCGCGCAACGCCTGGCCCTGCAGGATGCCGTTCACCAGCAGCGGCTCGCCGATGCACTGCTCCACCGTCATGCGCGGGTTCAGCGAGGCGAACGGATCCTGGACGATCATCCGGATCTCGCGCCGTGCTGCGCGCAGGGCGTCGCGGTCCAGCGCCGCCAGGTCCTCAACCGTGCCGTCACGCCGTGTGTAGCGAATGCTGCCGGCACTGGGCTGCAACACCCGGATGATGCAATTGCCCAACGTGGTCTTGCCGGAGCCGCTTTCGCCGACAATGCCGAGATTCTCCCCCTCATGCAGGTCAAACGAGATGCCCTGCAGCGTGGGGGCGGGTTGGACTGTCTTGCGAAACAGCGAGCCTTGGGCGGGATAGGTGAGCATCACGTCGCGCACCTCCAGCAGGCGCGGGCCTGGCTGCACCGCAGCCCGCGCCGGCGGTGCGGCCATGCCCAGCTTCTGGGCGGCCTCCAGCAGGCGGATCGTGTAGGAATGGCGTGGGTTCGCGAACAGATCCGAAACCGGCGCCGCCTCCACCACCCGGCCGTGATACATCACCAGCACATCGTCCGCGATCTGCGCCACCACACCCATGTCATGGGTGATGAACAGCACGGCAAGGCCCTGCTCCACCTGCAGACGGCGGATCAGGCGCAGGATCTCCGCTTGCGTCGTCACGTCCAGCGCCGTGGTCGGTTCATCGGCGATCAGAACCCGCGGATTGCAGGCCAGCGCCATGGCGATCATCGCGCGCTGGCGCATGCCGCCGCTGAACTCGAAGGGGAATTTCTCGGCCGCCTGCTCCGGATTGGGAATTTCCACCTGGCGCAGCAGATCCACCGCACGGGCCAGCGCCTGTTTGCGGGTCATCATTCCATGCGCCACCAGCCCCTCGGCGATCTGCCAGCCGATCTTGTGGATCGGGCTCAGCGAGGTCATCGGCTCCTGAAACACCATGGCGATGTCATGCCCGCGCAAGGCGCGCATCGCGGGGCCACGGGCGGGCAGTTGGGCGATATCCACCGGTGCGGCATCCGGCGTTGCGCGATACAGCACCTGCCCGGCCACGATCCGCCCCGGGGGGCTGACAATCTGCAGCAGCGAGCGCGCGGTGATGCTCTTGCCCGAGCCGCTTTCGCCCACGATGCACAGGATGCGACCGGGATGCAGCGTGAAGCTGACATCATCGACCGCCTTCAGCGTCATCGCCCGCAGCAGGAAATGCGTGGACAGGCCACGCACCTCAAGCACCGGCGGCGTGTCGTGCTGATCAGTGTCCATGGGGGTCCGCCGCGTCGCGCAGCCCATCGCCCAGGAAGTTCAAGGCCAGCACCGTCAGCGCCACGGCAGCACCCGGCAGCAGCAGCCACGGCGCGGCGGCGATCGATTCCACGTTCTGCGCTTCCTTCAACAGCGCGCCCCAGCTGATCGCCGGTGGCTGCAGGCCAACGCCGAGGAAGCTCAACGCGGTCTCGGCCAGGATCATCGCGGGGATGGCAAGCGTGACCGAGGCGATGATGTGCGAGGTCAACGCCGGCAGCATGTGGCGGAAGATGATGCGCCGGCGCGAACAGCCATCCAGCATGGCCGCGGTCACGAAACTCTCCGAGCGCAGCGCCAGGAACCGGCCGCGCACCACACGGGCCAGCTCGGTCCAGCCGATCAGCGAGATGATCACCGTGATGCAGAAATACTTCACCAGCGGCGACATGTCCTTCGGCAGCGCCGCCGCCAGCGCCAGCCAGATCGGGATGGTGGGCAGCGAGATGATGAACTCGATGGTCCGCTGCACGAACCAGTCCACCCGTCCGCCGAAATAGCCGGACAGGCCACCGAACACGATGCCGAGCAGCAGCGAGTTGGCCACACCGAGCAGGCCGATGGAGAGCGAGGCGCGGGCGCCATAGATGATGCGGCTCAGCACATCGCGCCCCTGCCGGTCGGCACCGAACAGGAACATGGTCTGGCCAGGCTCGGCCGGGCCGATCAGATGGATGTCCATCGGGATCAAGGTCCACAGCCGATACGGGTCGCCATGCACGAAAAACCGCAGCCGCGTGTGGTGCTCGCCGTCCTGCACATAGGTTGCCGCCAGCGTCACCTTGTCGCGCGCCAGCCTGTAGGGAATCACGGTGGGGCGCAGATGCCAGCCATCGTCGTCATGATCGATCAGATGGATCGCCTGGGGCGGGTGGAACACCAGGCGGGCATTGCTGTGATCGGGATCGAAGGGTGCCGCCATCTCGGCGAAGATCGCCATCAGATACAGCAGCGCCACGATGGCAAGGCCGAGCACGGCAAGCTTGTGGCGGCCAAACCGCAGCCAGACCAGCCGCGCCTCGGAGGCGGTGTCGAGGGCCCGGGCCGGGCGGATGGCGTCCGCCCCGCTTGTCTGGGTGCTCATTGGTAGCGGATCCTGGGATCGAGCAGCGCCAGCAGAATGTCCGAGATCAGCGTGCCGAGCACGGTCAGCGAACACAGCAGCAGCAGGAAGGCGCCGGCCAGATACTGGTCCTGACCCAGCAGCGCCTGCAGCAGCAGCGGGCCTGCGGTGGGCAGGTTCAGCACGATGGAGATGATCACCGAGCCCGAGACCAGCTGCGGCAGGATGAAGCCCAAGGTCGAGACGAACGGGTTGAGTGCCACACGGATCGGGTAGCGCACCAGCAGGGTGAATTCAGACAGGCCCTTGGCGCGGGCGGTGTCCACATAAGGCTGGTTCAGCTGGTCGAGCAGATTGGCGCGCATGATGCGGATGAGGCTGGCAGCCCCTGAGGTGCCGAGAATGACCATCGGCACCCACATATGCTGCGCCAGATCCACCACCCGCGCCCAGCTCCACGGCGCGTTGGCGTAGGGGGCGGAGAACAGACCGCCCACATCGGTGTGGAACACCGAAACGCCCACGAACATCAGGATCAGCGCCATCAGAAAGCCCGGGATGGCGAGCCCCACAAAGCCGATGAGCGTGACCAGATAGGCGCCCACCGAATAGCGCCTGACCGCCGAATACACCCCGATCGGCAGCGCCACCGCCCAGGTGAACAGCAAGGTGGAGACGGACAGCACGAGGGTGAGCCCGATCCGCTCCCCGATCAACGACACCACCGGCTGCTGCCATTGGAAGGAATAGCCGAAATCACCCTGCAGCACGCCGCGCATCCAGTCCCAGTACTGCACGATCAGCGGCTGATCGAGGCCGTAGCGCTGGCGCATATCGGCCAGCATCGAATCATCCACCGTCTCGCCGGACGCTGCCAGCGACGCTGCGTAGTTGGACGCGAAATCGCCGGGCGCCAGCTTGATCAGAAGAAAGACGGTGATGGAGACGAGCAGGATGAACGGCACCATCCCCATCAGCCGTCGTGCGATGAAACGCCCCATGATCTACTTGCTGAAGTAGTATTGCGCCGGCAGCGTCGGCGCCGGGTTGGGGAAATCCCAGCCATTGGGCATCGAAGCCGGCACGTTCATCAGCTTGTTGGAGCGGATGCCATAGGTGGTCGGCGCCTGCACGGTGCCGATCACCTCGAAGGCGTCCGCCGCCTTGTCGAGAATGTCGCGGAACAGCGCATCGGCCTTTTTCGGGTCGCCCTCCTGCTTCCACTGATCCCATTCCGCCAGCCGCGCCTTCATGCTTGGGCTCGGCTCCTCACCTGCCTTGCCGCCGCTGGCATACCATTTCACCCAGGGCAGCGATTGCCGGCTGTCCAGCGTGTGGGTGCTGAGGATGGCGCGCGGATCGGAGGTCGGGTTGCGCCCACCCGGCACGCCATAGGTGCCGATGTCGTAATCGTTGTTCTGCGCCTTGTCGTAGTAAAGCGAGCGTTCCATCGTGTTGATGCCGGTGTCGATCCCGATCTTCGCCCATTGCTTCTTCACCAGGTCGGACACGTCGATCGCCGCCGCATCCGCCGTCATGCTGTC
Organism: uncultured Rhodospirillales bacterium; assembly: GCA_903924855.1. Taxonomy (GTDB): domain Bacteria; phylum Pseudomonadota; class Alphaproteobacteria; order Acetobacterales; family Acetobacteraceae; genus CAIQQQ01. Next base: position 12,151 of record CAIYCW010000008.1, read on the forward strand.
GATGGCGATGAACAGCTTCGAGCCATCCGGCAGCAGCCGCATCCCCCGGCTGTCGCGCTTGTCCAGGCCGATGCTGTCGAGCAGCTTGTTGGCCTGCGCTGGATCATACTTGGTGAACTGGGTCGCCAGTTTCTCGTTGTAGAATTTGTCGGATGGCAGCGGGCCCACCTGATAGGGCGAGCTCTGGCCGAGATAGACGATCTCGTTGATCTCATCGCGGTCAATGCCCAGCGACAGCGCCTCGCGGAACAGCTTGTTCTGGAAGAACGGGCGCAGCTTCGGGTTGGGCTCGGTCTCGTTGATCCACAGCGCCATCGCGGTGCTGTCGGTCGGCGTCAGCTCGACCAGGGAGTAGTTGGCCTCCTTGGCGTGCTGCGACAGCACCGGCTTGTTGTTGATGGTGATGATGTGGCGCACCAGCATGTCGAACTGGCCGCCGATGGTGGCGAGCAGCATGGTCTGGATGTCGCTGACCACCTTGAAGTGCATGCTGTCGATATACGGCAGTTGCTTGCCGTCCGGATCGACCTGCCAGAAATACGGGTTGCGGGTGGCCACCACCTCGGTGCCGCCACCGGTATAGGGGGTGGTGATCACCCAGGGGTCCATCACCGGGCGCGCCACATTGGCCCAGCGCGCGGGGATTTCGATGTCACCGCATTTCTGGCGGAACAAGGTCGCCCAATCCGGCTGCTTCGACTCGGTCAGCAGCTTGGGCAGGTCGGGGTTCTTCGGCGTGAACTGCTCGCAGTAATGCTTGGAATACAGCGTGGGGTGCTGCCCCAGCGGCGTTGCCAGCAGGTTGGGGAACTGCAGATAGGGGCCGGCGAAGATGATCCTGACCGTGGTGTCATCGATCTTCTCGGCCTTCATCGGCTGGCCGTTGATGACGTATTGCGAGGGCGGGCTGGAGAAGAACTGCTTGTTGGGCAGCAGATCGTTGACGAAGAAGACGATGTCATCGGCACCGAACGCCACCCCGTCCGACCATTTCAGGCCGGGGCGCAGATGGAAGGTGTATTGGCTGGCATCCGCGCTCACATCCCAGCTTTCCGCCAGATTCGGGATCGGATGGTCGTAATCCATCGTCCAGCGCGTGAGGCCCTGATTGCCGATCATCTTGAGGATGGCGTTGTGATCGGCATCCCCGCGCACCGCGGTGCGCAGCGTGCCACCATAGGTGCCGATCGATTGCACGGGTTTTACGATCTCAGGGTCCTTCGGCAGCCGGTCTGCCACTTTGGGCAGCTTGCCCGCGGCCACGAGGGCTGCGAGCTGCGGCGCCTCCTTGTAGTCCATCGCCTGGGCGGTGCCGGCGCCGAACGCCAGACATCCGGCCAGCAGCAGCCAATTCGACACACTGCGCCTTTGCATCGTCGTCTCCCCCGGATGGCCGCTCGTTTCGGCGGCTTTTTGCTTGTTCTTTGTAACGCCTGGATCAGCCACGGCCCGCCTGCAGCATATCCATCAGCCCACGGATATAGCCATAACAGAACGCAAAGGCGGTGCCGGACGGATCGGGCCCATCGATCTCAGGCACATGGTCTGGCATGATCATGTGTTCGTAGCCGCATTCGGCATAGGCGCTGAGCGAGCGCGCCATGTTCATCACGCCCTCCTCCGGGAAGCTCTCCATGAAGTCGAGCCTGCGGCCGAGGATGTTGCGGAAATGCACGTTGAAGATCTTCTTGCGTGAGCCGAACCAGCGTATCACCGCGTCGATCTCGGCGGCCGGGTCGTCGAGCATTTCGCCCACCGTGCCCTGGCAGAAATTCAGCCCGTGATACGGGCTCTCATGCATCTGCACGAAGCGCTTCAGGCCCTCGACGGTGCCGAGCACCCGGGTCACGCCACGATAGCCAGGCGGCGTGTAGGGGTCGTGTGGATGGCAGGCGAGACGCACCTTGCAGGCGGTGGCCACCGGCACGACACGCGCCAGGAAATAATCGATCCGCTCCCAGTTCTCCTCCTCGGAGACCACGCCCGCGCTGGTGGGGGCCGCATTGGGATCGGCCTTGGCCCAGCGGAACGCTGCGTTGCGTGAGCCGCCGCGGCCGGGTTCCTTCGGCGTGCGCGGAATGCCGATGATGTTGAGATTGTATTTCACCGCCGGAATCCCGGCTTTCGCCACGCGCTCGATCAGCCGGCAGATACTGTCGATCTGCGCGTCACGGTTTGGCCCGGCGGTCAGGATGTCCTGGCTGTCCTGCTCCTCGATCACCCGGGAGTTCATCGGCAGCTGCACCATGTCGAGCGACAGGCCGAAGCTTTCCACATGCGCCTTGTGGCGGGCGAGCACGTCATCGCTCCAGCCATGCGGGTTGCCGGGCGGATCGACGCAGACATGCGTCACTCCCAGCTGCGCCCACATCCGGTAGTCGTCGTCGTTGCGCGGCTTGATCTGGGTGCCGACGAACATGGCGCCCTCCTCGTTTTGGTGCTTGCCGCCCCCTTGCTGGGAGCTTGACCGGACATTTCCGAGGTTCAGTATGAGAGCGCTAACATCCCCCCGGCAAGAGGGGGACCGCATGAAATCGACCGGAGGGCCCCATGAAGATCATCGACGTCAAGGTTCGGACATTTGTCCACATGTCCAACCAGGACAAGGACAGCGACGGCCACAGCCATCCCTGCAAGCCGCGCCAGGTGCGCCAGTCGCTGCTGACCATCACCGCCGATGATGGCAGCGAGGGGCATTGCTTCGCCCCCACCGAGGTGGTGCGGCCGCATCTGATCAACAACTACGTCAAGGTGGTGTTGCTGGGGCAGCACCCGTTCGACCGCGAGAAGCTGTGGCAGGGTCTGGCGCATTGGCAGCGCGGCAGCACCGGGCAGCTGGGCGATCGCACGCTGGCGGCGGTGGAGCAGGCGCTGTGGGATCTGGCCGGGCGCAAGCTGGGCCTTCCGGTCTACAAGCTGATCGGCGCCGCGCGAGACAAGGTGCCGGCCTATGGCAGCACGATGTGCGGCGATGAGATCCCGGGCGGCCTGGCCACCCCGGAGGATTACGGCCGGTTTGCCGAGTGGTTGGTGGGTCGTGGCTACAAGGCGATCAAGCTGCACACATGGATGAAGCCGGTCTCCTTCGCGCCGGACCCGCGCATGGATGTGAAGGCCTGTGCCGCGGTGCGCGAGGCGGTGGGCGAAGGCTTTCCGCTGATGCTGGACGCCTATCACGGCTATTCCCGCTCGGATGCGCTGTGGCTCGGGCTGGAGCTGCAGAAGCTCGGTTATGAATGGATCGAGGAGCCGATGAACGAGGCCTCGATCAGCTCCTATCAGTGGCTTGCCAACAACCTCACCATGCCGGTGATCGGGCCAGAGACGGCGGATGGCAAGTTCCACACCCGCGCCGAATGGATCAAGGCGGGCGCCTGCGACATCACCCGCACCGGCGTCACCGATGTGGGCGGGATCGGGCCGTCCTTGAAGATCATCCATCTGGCGGAGTGTTTCGGCATGGATTGCGAGATCCATGGCGGCGGCGCCGGCAACCTCACGCTGACCGCGGTGCAGAAGAACGGCCGCTGGTATGAGCGCGGGCTGCTGCACCCGTTCATCGATTATGACGAGGTGCCGGAATACCTGAACACCCGCACCGATGCGATGGATGCGGAGGGCTACGTGCACCTGCCGCAGATCCCGGGCCTCGGCGATGACATCAACTTCGACTACATCAACGCCAATCTGGTCTGAGCAAGGGGGCGGAGGTGCCGCGTGCCTCCGCCCTGCCGCTCAGCCGATGACGGCAACCCCGATCAGCCAGCGATGGGCGAACATCATCGCCCCATAGGCGATGGTGCCGACCGCCACCGCGATCACATCCGCCCGTGTGAAGCCGGCTGACGGCGGGGCGCCCAGATCGCCGCGCTTTTTCAGAGAGATACGGTCCACCACCGCCCAGGCCAGGAAGGAGCCGAACAGGATCATGCCGCCAAGATCACCATTGGCCAGCAGATGCGCCAAGGCCCAGATCTTGATGCCGGTGATCATCGGATGACGCAGCCAGCCCCGGATGCGACTCGGCGGATTGGCGCCCTTCGGCTTGCCCATGGCGGCGAAGCTGACAAAGGCGAACCACATCAGGGTGATGGTGATGTGGCGCATCCACACCGGCGGCACCCAGAGCTGCACCCAGCTCTCCTGCCGGTAGGCGTGAAACCCCACCACGATCAGCACGAAGCCGATCAGTGAGGCCAAGGAGTAGAGCCCGCGATAGGGTTTGGCGCCGATCCGCGCGATCAGGGCAGCGCGTCTGGCGCCCATGATCTGCATGCTGTGCGCGCCCAGGAACAGCACGATGCCGATGATCAGCAATTCCACCACGATCTCCCGTCAGAATGTGACGGCAGACTAGGCGCGATGCGCCGGCATGGCGAGATGCGCATGCCGGCGCGGCGGGGCTCAGCTCTCGGCCACGACCGTGTTGCGCAGCAGGCCGACGCGGTCGATCTCGATCTCCACCACATCGCCTTCCTTCAGCCAGATCGGCGGGGTGCGGCGCGAGCCCACGCCACCCGGCGTGCCGGTGACGATCACATCGCCCGGCTCCAGCCGGGTGAAGGAGGAGCAGTATTCGATCTGGCGCGGGATATCGAAGATCATCTGCTCGATCAGCGCATCCTGCAGCACGGTGCCGTTGACGCGGGTCTGCAGGCGCAGCTTGGCGAGATCGCCCACCTCATCGGGCGTCACCAGGCAGGGGCCGAAGGCGCCGGTCTGCGGGAAGTTCTTGCCCGGGTGGAACTGATGGGTGTGGCGCTGGAAGTCGCGCACGCTGCCCTCGTCGTAGCAGGCATAGCCCGCGATATGGCTCCAGCTGTCGGCACGCGAGATGTGGCGGCCACCGCGGCCGATGACGATGGCAAGCTCGCCCTCATAATCGAACTGGGTGGAGTTGCGCGGCAGCACCAGTGGGCCGAGATGGCCGGTCTGGGTGTTGGCGAAGCGGGCGAACACGGCGGGGTATTCGCTGTCGCTGCGGCCGGTTTCCTTCACGTGATCGGCATAGTTCAGGCCGATGCAGAAGATCTTGTCCGGGTTGGGCAGCACCGGCAGATAGGTGATCGCGGACAGCGCCAGCTTCGGCGCGCCCTCCGCCTTGGAGGCGGCGAAGGCCAGGCCGTCAGCGGCGAGGGCCGATTTCAGGTCGGGGAACACGCCGGACAGATCGGCGACCATGTCACCCTGCACCAGGCCCCAGGCCGCGCGGCCCTGGGCGGTAAAGCTTGCGAATTTCATGCGAACTCCTTGGACGAACGGGCCGGAATGGCACCGAGATGAGAGGACAGGCGGTCGAGCAAAGCTTGGGTGGCGTCCAGCGTTTCGGCCACCCCATAGACATAGTGATCCGGCCGCACCAGAGCGGCCTGGCAGGCGTTGCGGTCGAACCAGGCAGCCAGCACGCCCTCGGTCTCGGCCACACCGTGCGATCCGATGGCAAGAACCCGCAATCCCAGGCGTTGCCGCAAATCGTCCGCAAGCGCTGGTGCAGCGGCAAGCCTGGCATCGACCACCAGACGCCAGCCGGCCCCGAATTCACTGTCCATCAACGCGCCGGAGACAAGGCGCGGCTGCGGGAACAGCGTGCCCACAGCGTTGGCCCCTTGCGCATCGAGCAGACCGCATTCAAGCCCTGGCACAATCTCCTGACGGGTGATGGTCAGCGGCTGTCCGCCGCCCTGTTCGAGCACCTTGGCGTCGCGTTCGGCGGCGCGGATCGGGTCGCGCTCGCAGATCATCTCGCCGATCGCCTTGATCCGCCCGGTCAGCCTGCGGACATGGGCGCCACGCTCCTGCCCGTAGCTGTCAAACAGCGCCTCCCCGGCGCGGCCACTCAGCACGTGTTCGAGGCGCCAGACCAGATTGGCCACGTCGCGCAGGCCCTGGCACATGCCCTGGCCAATGAAGGGCGGCTGCTGATGCGCGGAATCCCCGGCCAGGAACACGCGATCCTTGCGCCAGTCCGCGGCCACAAGGGCGTGGAAGCGATAGGTGGCCGCACGCCACAGCGTGCCATCCTCGGGTGTGATCCAGGGCTTGAGCAGCTGCCACACCGTCTCGGTCTGGCCCATCAGCTTCGGGTCCTCGCCGGGCAGCAGCATGATCTCCCAGCGCCGGTGCAGCCCGGGGCCGATCAGATAGGTGGTGGGGCGCGCGGGGTTGCAATACTGCGCCGAGGTCTGCGGCAGGCGGGCGGCGGCCGCTTCGTCCACCATTGCGTCAATCACGATCCAGGGCTCGTCGAACACCAGATCCTCCAGCGCCACCCCGATCTGCTGGCGCACCTTGCTGCTCGCCCCGTCACAGCCGATGACATAGCGCGCGGTGATCGCACGCTCCGCGCCGGCCTCGTCTCGCAGGACAAGGGTTGCCTGATCGGCCGACTGGCTGAGGGAGACAAGCTCGCTGCCGAGTTCGACCTGCACACACGGCCATGAGGCCGCCTTGTCGCGCAGGATCGCCTCCACCGGCGGCTGGGTGAACACCATGCTCGGCGTGTAGCCCAGCGGGTGCGGCGGCTTGACCATGTCGATGCGGCGGATCAGCTGGCCCTGGGTTCCGAAATGCTGGGAGGCGGTGAACGGCGCGGTGTGGGCCTGCACGTCGGCCGCGATGCCGATATTGTCGAACAGCCGCATGATCTCGTGATCAAGGGCGATTGCGCGCGGCAGCGGATAGATGTCGCGCGATTTGTCGATCACCAGCGTGCGCAGCCCGGTCTGGCCCAGCAGATTGGCGGCAAAGGCGCCGGAGGGGCCGAAGCCGATCACCGCCACATCAAAGTCGCTCACGGCGAAACCCCATCCCATGTGCCATGCGGGGTCGAGATCTGCGCGTATTTCACCCGGTCCGGCTTCGGCGGCGCGATGCCCCAATGGTCGGTGCGCCCTGGGGCCCAGTTCCATTCATCGGGGCCGCGGAAGACGTAGCTGTCATCGATCTGCAGCACCTCGGAGGTGTATTCCACCACCACGTCGAACGGGTCGAGGAAATAGGCGAACACATTGTTGCCCGGCCCATGCCGGCCCACGCCCCAGGCGATCGGCACGCCGGCATCGACCAGATTGCCGGCGCCGCGCATCACCGATTCCAGATCGGGCAGCATGAAGGCGATGTGGTTGAGCCCGCCCGATTTGGCATCGGCCAGCACGATGGCGTGGTGATCGGCGTTGCAGCGCACGAAGCCCATCAGCTTGGAGCGGTCGGTCTTCACCATGCCGAGAACCTTGGCGTAGAACTCCATCGACAGGTTCACGTCGATCGCGTTCACGTTCACATGCGACAGGCGATGCGGCAGGTTCTCCACCTCCGCCCCGTCCTCATGGCGCAGATCGCCATGCACGATGCGCAGCACGGTGCCCTGCGGCTCGCGGAACACCACGCAGATGCCGCCGGAGGGAGCCGGGTCTGGGGCCGGGCCGAACAGAATGGTGCAGCCCCAGGCTGCCGCCTTGGCCGCGATATCGTCCAACGCCGCGCGCGAGCTGGCGCGCAACGTCACCGCGCGCAGCGCCTTCGCGTCGGCCTGGTGCAAGGCCAGCACGTGATGGTCATCGCCGGTGGCGCGCAGCCAGAGCTTGCCTTCGGCGCGGGCCACGATCCGCAGCTTCCAGGCCTCGGTGTAGAAGCGCTCGGCTGCCGCCAGATCCGGCACCTCCAGATCGACACTGCGCAGCCAGCAGACGGGAAGCTCACTCATGGGATCATCTCCAGAAAATCAGGCGCCGTAGATCAGACGCGGCAGATACAGTGCGAGGTCGGGGAAGATCAGCAGCAGCACGATCAGCGCCAGCGGGGCCAGCAGGAAGGGCAGGATGCCGCGATAGATGGCGCCAATCTTCACGTCCGGCGCCTGGGCCTGGATGACGAACAGATTCATGCCGACCGGCGGATGGATCAGCCCCACCTCGACCACGATCACCACGATGATGGCAAACCAGATCGGGTCGTAGCCGAAGCCCTTCACCAGCGGCAGGAACACCGGCACGGTGATGAGGATCATGCCGATCCCCTCCAGAAAGCAGCCCATCACGATATAGGCCACGATCACCAGCGCCATCACCGCGACGCCGGGCAGGGCCAGCGCGCGGGCGGCATCGGCCAAAAGGGTCGGCAGCTGGGTCTGCACCATGAAGGCGGAGAACAGATTGGCGCCGATGATGATGGCGAACAGCGCGCAGCTGGTCTTCACCGCCTGCCCCACCGCCCCCTCGAACCCGGACCAGGACAGCCGGCGCGACAGCACGCCCAGCGCGATGGCGCCGGCCACCGCCACGGAGGCCGCCTCGGTTGGGCTGAAAATGCCGGCATAGATGCCGCCGATGCTGACGCCGAACAGCGCCAAAAACTGCCACGGCCCGCCCAACGCCCGCACCCGCTCGGCCAGCCGTGCCGATGGCGCCACCGGTTGCTCGCCCGGGCGCAGATGCGCCATCACCACGGCCACCACAATATACAGCAGCGTCAACGCCACACCGGGCAGCAGGCCGGCCGCGAACAGCTTCGGCACGGATTGCTCGGCGATCGCCGCATAGATCACCAGAATGATCGAGGGCGGGAACAGAATGCCAAGCGACCCGCCGGCCGCGATAGCACCGGTTGCGATGCTGTCGGCGTAGCCGGCCGCGCGCATCTCGGCCAGTGCTATGCGCGACATGGTGGCCGCGGTTGCGATGGACGAGCCGCACACCGCGCCAAAACAGGCGGATGCCACGATGGTCGCGATCGACAGGCCGCCGCGCACGCCGGACAGCAGCACCCGCGCCGCCTTGAACAGATCGGAAGACAGGCCGCTCACCGAGGCGATCCCGCCGGTGAGGATGAACAGCGGCACGACGGAGAGCGTGTAGATCGAGGCGGTGTCAAACGGTGTGGTGCCAAGCAGCGCCCAGGCACTGTCCATGCCTGACAGCGCGTAGTTGCCGCCAAACCCCACCAGAACCAGGGCCGCCCAGACCGGCACCCGGGCGAACAGCAGCACGAACAGCACGGCAACCGAGACCGCCCCCAGGATCGGCGGTGACATCAGAGCGTCTCCGTCCGCAGATCACGATAGGCGCGGGCGGCCGCCACCAGCGTGGTGCCGGCGATGCCGGACAGGGCAAAGGCCCACAGCACCCACAGTTTCAGGCCAAGCTCCAGCATCCGGTCGTCATACGCATAGGCCTGGCGCGCCGGCTCGATCATCGCCACACCCACCACCAGCAGAACCACGATCTGCACCAGATCGGCCAGCCGCATCAGCCAGACCCGGAAAGCACCGCCTCTGAGATGGTCGACCAGATCGATGGTGATGTTGGCGCGGCGGTCAAACACCAGCGCCATGCCGTGGAACACCAGCACCACCAGCATGGCCTGCACCACGTCATAGGCGCCGTTGATCGGCGTGCCGAAGCCGTAGCGCAGCACCACATCCGCCACCGTGCACACAACGATGACAAAGGCCGCGGCCACGGCGAGGCCAAGCTGGGCGCGCACCAGAAGCCGCGCCCAGGCTGGCAGCGCTGCCGGTTCAGGCGGCATAGGCGGCCAGGAATTTGCGGGCCGGCTTGCCGTCCTTCTCCAACGCCACCAGCCGCGTCTCCAGCAGCGGCGAGACCAGCGCCTTGATCTTGGCCAGCGCCTCGGGTGACAGCGTGCTGATCTCGACGCCCTTGGCGATCATGTAATCCCGCCCGGCCTTTTCCGCGGCATCGAGCCCGGCGCCGAAGCGCTCGGCCATGGCGGAGCCGGACCCTTGGGCGATCAGCGCCTGCATTTCGGCCGGCAGCGTGTCGAACCGCTTGGGGTTCATCACGCAGGCAAAGGTGGCGGTGCTGATGCCAGGCTCCAGCGAGTGTTTCACCACGGTGCCGATATCGAAGCTCTGTGCGCCCTCATACGGGAAGGTGGCGCCATCGACGATGCCCTTGGCCAGCGCGTCCTGCGTCTCGGGCGGCGGCACCGCCAGCGGCACGGCGCCAAGCGCCTTCAACTGTTCGGCAAACTGCTCACCGGCATAGCGGATGCGCAGGCCCTTGAAATCCTCCGGCCCGTGAATGGCCACCTTGGTGGTGTGGAATTTCAGCGGCGATGTCACCATCGCCCAGAGCAGCTTCATGCCCGGATATTCGGCGTTGAGATACTCTGGCGCCAACTCGGTCAGCCGGCGCGACATCAGCGCCGAGCTGTCACCGGCCTTGGGCGTCACATAGGCCTCGCTGACGATCTCGGTGACCGGGTAGCGGCCGGGCGTGGAGCCGGTGAGGCCGATGGCGATGTCGGCCACCCCGTTGCGCGCCAGATCGAACTGGCGCGGCGGCGGGCCAAGCTGGGCGGCTGGGTAGAGCTTGAGGGTGAGCTTGCCGCCGGTCGCCTTCTCCAGCTCGGCACTCCATTCCAGCATCAGCTTCTGGAAGGTGTGGTTGGGCGGCAGGAAGTGCGAGACCTTCAGCTCGATGGGGGCGGACTGGGCGATGGCCGGGCGCGCGAGGGCGGATGCGGCGGCCGCGGCCAACAGGGTACGGCGGCGCATGGATGGCGTGGTGTTGGACATTTCCTGCTCCATCGGAGTCTTGTTCTGTCCAACTCTGTGCCACCCGGGATGGGATGCGGTCAACAGGATTTTATAAATTATCGACCAATTTGCATTTTCTGTATAAATCAGCCCTCAGGCTCGCTGGCGCGTTCAAGCGCGTGCGGGTCGTTGAGGATGATGTCCGCCGTGGCGCGGTAATGCGCGAGCAGCCGGCTGACCGCGGTGTCCTCGTCCCCATCGATCGCGGCCTGCATGATGCCCTCATGCTCGGCCTGCACGTTTCGGGTGGGGTAGGCCTTGCGCACCGCCAGCTGCCGGTAGCGGTAGAGCAACGAGGATTGCTGCTCACAATAGGCCAGCAACCAGCGTGAGCCGCAGGCGCTGATCAGCTGGCGGTGAAAGGCGGCGTGCAGCCGGTCCCAGTCCGGATTGCTCTCGAACGGCGCATCGGAGAGGGAGCGTTTGGTGCGCTGCAACCGGTGCCAGGCCAGCACCAGCCCCTCCTCCCACTCCCTGCTGCGGTTGCGCATCGTCTCGCGCAGCGCGCGCTCCTCCAGCCAGCAGCGCGTCTGGTTCAGCTCGCGCAGCTCCGCCTCGCTGATCCCGGTGACGGTGAAGCCGCGCTGGTCGCGGAATTCCACCAGCCCTTCCGAGGCGAGCCGGTTCAGCGCCTCGCGGATCGGCGTCTGGCCGGCCTGATAGTGTTCCATCAGGAATTTCAGCGGCAGTTTGCGGCCGGGCTTGAGCCAGCCCTGCAGCAGGTCGTGGCGCAGCCGGTCGCACAGCGCGCTGGCCTGCGTTGCGATGGTCTGGTCTGGTGCCAGGTTGGACGTGGCCAATGGACGATATTTCCTCAAGCGATCACCGCGTGCGGCACCATATTATATAAATTCTGCGGAAAACACGAATATCATCGAGATTGCGTGGATATGCGGAGGTTTCACGCAGGGCATGGACCGCGCGCGCAAGACACGGGCAAGATGGCGGCAGGCAAAGGATATCCCGAGATGACCGCTCCCATCCGCATCGCCGTGCTGCATTTTTCCCACGAAACGGTGACGTTCCTGCCCAACGACACCACGCTGGAAGACTTCACCTATCCCGGCTCCCCCGCCGCCGGAGAGGCGCTGCTCAGCTGCGATCCGCGCGGCTATATGGGCGGCTTCGTCAAGGTGGCGCGGGAATATGACTTGGTGGAGCTGGTCGGCATCGAGTCGCCGCTCTGGCCGCGCACCGGCACCGGCTCCGGCTGGATCACCACCGAGGCGTTCGAGACCTTTGCCGGCCGCATGATCGAGGAGCTGCACCGCCAGGGGCCGTTCGATGGCGCCTATCTCTGCCTGCACGGGGCCGCGGGTGTGCGTGGCGTGCCGCGGCCGGAGGCGGAGCTGGCGCGCCGCGTGCGCGAAGCCATCGGGCCAGGCGCCTTCATCGCCGGCACATTCGATCCGCATGGCAATGAGGATGATGAGTTCCTGCGCCACGCCAACATGGCCTTCGCGGTGAAATACTTCCCGCATTACGACATGCATCTGCAGGGCGAGCGCGCCGCGCGCTGCCTGGTGCGCGCCATTCGCGGCGATTACACGCCAACCCATGCAACCGTGAAGGTGCCGATCCTCTCACCCACCGTCATGCAATGGACCGGCGCCTCGCCCTGGATGGACATGGTGCAGCAGGCCCTGGTGTGGGAGGCACGCGAGCCGGATCTGTATGTGAACTTCTTTTTCGGCTTTCCCTGGGCCGATGTGCCGGATGTCGGCATGACGTTCCAGGTGCTGACCAACAACAAGCCGGAGCTGGCACGGCATGTGGCCGATGATCTGGCCGCCAATGCCTGGCGCAGGCGTGAGGCCTTGGTGAACACGGTGAAGATGCATTCCATCCGCGATGGCGTGGCGCTGGCACGGGCGGCGGTGGCGGCGGGACAGGGCCCGGTTGTGCTGGCCGATCACAGCGACCGCTCCGGCTACGCCACCTGGCTGCTGGGTGAGGTGATCGCGCAGGGACTGTCCCGCACGCTGATCGGCACGGTGGCCGACGCCGCACTGGTGGCGAAGCTGCTGGCCGATGGGGCCAAGGTCGGTGATGCGGTGGATGTGCAGCTCGGCGGGCTGATCGATCCCTCCGCCGGCCAGCCTGTGCGCATCCAGGGCCATATTCTGGGCATCAGCCAGCCGCGCCAGCGCGTGGCCGGCAGCACCTGGTTTCACATCGGCTTCGGGGACGGCAATGTGGTGATCGCAAGCCCCTTCCTGGTGCAGGTGATGGAGCCCGCGCGCTTTGCCGAGGCCGGCCTCGATCTTTCGGCGTTCGACGTGTTCTGCATCAAGTCCCGCGTGCATTTCCGCCGCGGCTTCGACGACAGCGGGTTTGCCAAGACCATTCTGCTGGTGGAGCCGGACGAGCCCTTCCTTGGCACCATCCGCCTCGACGGCCTGCCGTATCGGAATGTCGATCTGCAATCCTTCTACCCGTATGGCAATCCGGTGTTTCCGGCCGCCTGATTCCCCCTCGCACAGGAGCTGCGCATGAGCCACGACATCACCAAGCCCTGGACCTGGCCCGAGGAGATCTGGCGCGCCAAGACCAACGAGGTGCGCGCCGGCCGCTCGCTGAAGCCGGCCTCCTGGCCGGGGGGCGCGCGGTTTGCCGTGGCGCTGTCGTTTGATTCCGATCACGAGACCTTCGAGCTGCGCAACGGCGGCAAATCCTATGGCAAGCTGAGCCAGGGCCAGTTCGGCCCGCGCGCCGGCATGCCGCGGATTCTCGACATTCTGGAACGCCACGGCGTGAAGGCCAGCTTCTTCATGCCGGCGGTGGCCGCCATGCTGAGCGAGGCGGAGGTGAAAACAGTGGCCGAACGCGGCCATGAGCTCGGCATCCACAGCTGGATCCACGAGACCAATTCCGGCCTGGATTACCCAACCGAGCTGGACCTGACGCTGCGTGCGCGCGACGTTCTGGCGAAGCTGTCCGGCACCGTGCCGGTCGGCATGCGCACGGCATCGTGGGATTTCAGCCCGCACACGCTGCGCATCGTGCGCGAGATGGGGCTGCTCTATGAAAGCTCTCTGATGGCGGATGACGAGCCCTATGAGCTGCTGGAGAATGGCGAGCCCACCGGCATCGTGGAGATCCCGGTCGAGTGGATCCGCGATGATGCGGTGTATTTCGGCATGGATCGCGGTGCATCCCTGCGCCCCTATGGCGGGCCGGAGATGGTGGCCGGCATCTTCCGCCGCGAGCTGGACATGGCGGCTTCCGAGGGCGGGCTGTTTCAGGTGACGATGCACCCGCACCATATCGGCCACCGCTCCCGCGTGTGGATCATCGAGGACATGATCGAGGCGGCGAAGGCCAAGGGCGGCGCCTGGTTTGCCACTCATGCCGAGATCGCCGCCTATTGCGCGGCAGAGGCGAAGCTGGGTCAATAGTGTCCGTTACGCAGAGCATCACCGGAGTTGCCGCCATGAAACGATTTGCCGCGTCACTTGGTCTGGTGGCCCTGCTGGCCTGGGGTGTCCCTGCCCTTGCACAGACCGCCAAGGACACGCTCACCGTCGATCTGCCGGGCGATGCCGCAACGCTCGACCCGCAGGTGCAGTGGGACACCGACAGCTACACCATCTATCGCAACATCTTCGACAATCTGGTCACGCGTGACACCGCGGGCACCATCGTGCCGCAGATCGCAAGCGCCTGGCGCAATCTGGACGACACGCATGTGGAGTTCACCCTGCGCCAGGATGTGACATTCCATGACGGCTCGAAGCTGACCGCAGATGACGTGGTGTTCAGCATCAAGCGCATCACCAACCCGGCCTTCAACAGCCCGCAGCTGTCGCAGTTCGACCAGATCGCGGATGCCACCATCACCGCGCCGGACAAGGTGGTGCTGAGCCTGAAATCGCCCTACCCGGTGCTGCTGGCGCAGCTGGTGAAACTCTCCATCGTGCCGAAGGCGGATGTGCTGGCGCGCGGCGATCAGGCCTTCAACCTCAAGCCGATGGGCAGCGGCCCTTACCGGCTGCGCGAATGGCAGAAGGGCGTCCAGACCACGCTCGACGCCAATCCCGGCTACTGGCGCGGGGCGCCGCCGTTCAAGACGGTGATCTTCCGCGCCGTGCCGGATGGCTCGACCCGCATCGCCGATCTCAAGGCCGGCAAGGTGGACATTGTGCGCGGCCTCGCCCCGGATGATGCGATCGCGCTGAAATCCAACGCGCAGCTGCAGGTTCTTTCGGTGCCGACCGAGCGCGTGGGATATCTGTTCATCAACGCGCAGGGCGGGCCCACCACCGATCTGCGACTGCGCCAGGCGATCGCCTATGCGATCGACCAGCAGGCGCTGATCGATGCGCTGCTGCAGGGCTACGGCAAGAAAGTGACCTCGATCGGCGCCGAGCCGATCTTCGGCTACCAGCCGGACATCAAGAACCTGCCCTATGACCCGGCCAAGGCGAAGGCGCTGGTGAAGGAGGCGGGGGCCGAGGGGCGTGAGCTGATCTTCAACACCTCGCCCGCCTATGACCGCCGCCTGGTCGAGGCGATCCAGCAGATGATCAACGATGTGGGGCTGAAGGTGACGATCAACGTCTCCGACCAGGCGACCTATCTGAAGCGCCGCCAGGGCACGCCGCAGGATGCCGGCAGCATCGCGATCGGCATCTGGTCCTGCGCGTGCCAGGACGCGGATGGCGTGATCTTCCCGCTGTTCCGCACCGGCAGCTCCTGGGCGAAATACTCCAACCCTGCCTATGACGCGGCTGTGGATGCCGCACGCTCCACGCTCGATCCGGCCAAGCGCATAGCAGACTACCGCACCGCCTATCAGATCCTGCGCGATGACCTGCCGGGCATCGGCCTCTATCAGGCCTATGCGCTCTATGCCGCGCGCAAGGAGCTGCATTGGCAGCCGACACCCAATGAGAGCTTCTTCGTGATGGACATGAAATGGCAGTGAGACGGCGCTGATGTGGCGCTACGCCGCCGGGCGCACGCTGCAGGCGCTGGTGGCAATCCTGGGCGTGCTGACCATCGTCTTCGTGGTGATGCGCGCGGCCGGCGACCCCACGCTGCTGCTGGTGCCGCAAGGCGCCTCCGCCGAGGCGATCGACGCGCTGCGCCACAATCTGGGCTTCGACCGGCCCTGGATCGTGCAATACGCCGAGTATCTGCGCGACCTGGCGCGGCTCGATCTGGGTGTGTCGGTGGTGCAGCACATCCCGGCTTCGGACATCGTGGCCTCCCGCCTGCCCTACACGCTGGAGCTGGCCTCCGGCGCGTTGCTGATCGCGGCGGGCTTCGGCATTCCGGTGGGTGTGCTGATGGCAACCGGGCGCGGCGGCTGGGTTGCAGGCCTGCTCGGCACGCTGGTGCTGGCGGGGCAGAGCATGCCGAGCTTCCTGTCCGGCATATTGCTGATTGCGGTGTTCGGCGTGGTGCTGGGCTGGCTTCCAACCTCCGGCGCCGATGATCTGCAGGCCCTGGTGCTGCCATCGCTGGCGCTGGGCGCGCTGTCGATGGCGAGTTTCGCGCGCATGACCCGCATCGCCGTGCTGGACGAGCTGGGCCGCGATCACGTGCGCGCGGCCCGCGCCCGCGGCCTGTCGATGACCCAGACCGTGCTGCGCCACGTGCTGCGCAACGCCGCAATCCCGGTGGTGACGGTGGCAGCGCTTGAGATCGGCAATCTGCTGGCCGGCTCGGTGATCGTGGAGACGGTGTTCGCCTGGCCGGGCATCGGCCAACTGGCGATCCAATCCATCGAGGCGCGGGATTTTCTGGTGGTGCAGGCGGTGGTGCTGCTGGTCTCGGCCGTGCATGTCGCAACCTCGCTTGCCGCCGATCTGGCCTATGCGCTGATCGACCGGCGCATCCGGCTTGCACGATGAGGCGCGCATCGATCCCGCCTGCGATCATCCTGGCCATGGTGCTGCTCACGCTGATCGTGGTGCTGGCGGTGCTGGCAGGCTGGGTTGCGCCCTTCGATCCCACACGGCAATCGCTGCTGCTGCGGCTGAAACCGCCCGGCACGGTGACGGCATCGGGTGCGCACTACCTGCTTGGCACCGATGATCTGGGGCGCGATCTGCTGTCGCGCATCCTGTATGGCGCGCGGGCGTCGCTGTCGGTGGCAGCCTTGTCCGTCTCGGCCTCGCTGCTGATCGGCGTGCCGGTCGGCATGCTGGCCGGGTGGTGCCGGGGCTGGGTGGAGATACTGCTGATGCGCCTGGTGGACATCATGCTGTCGATCCCCGCGGTGCTGCTGGCGGTGCTGACGGTGGCGGTGCTCGGCCCGGGCTTCTTCAAGCTGGTGCTGGTGCTGGGCTTCACCCGCTGGCCGCGCTACGCCCGCACCGCCTATGCGCAAACGCTGCAGGTGGCGGGCCTGCCCTATATCCGCGCCGCCGAGCTCGCCGGCGCCCGCGCGCCACGCATCCTGCTGCGCCATGTGCTGCCCAACATCGCGGGCCCGCTGCTGGTGGTCGCCACCTCCGAATTCGGGCTGATGATCCTGTTCGAGGCCGGGCTGTCCTTCCTGGGCCTCGGCATCCAGCCCCCTGCCCCCAGCTGGGGCTCCATCATGAGCGTGGGGCGCGACTATGTGGAGCGCGCCTGGTGGATCGTGGCGTTTCCCGGTGCCGCCCTGTTCGGGCTGGTCGTGTGCGTGAACGTGCTGGGGGACTGGCTGCGCGACCGGCTGGACCCGAAACTGCACCAAAGATGAGCCAGGAGATGAGCAAGATGGAATTCCACAACAAGGTGGTGGTGATCACCGGGGCGGCCGGCGTGTTCGGCCGGATGTATGCCGAGCGCTTCCGCGATGAGGGGGCGATGCTCTGCCTCTCTGACATCCGAATGGAGAAGTTGGAGGCGCTGGCCGCAAGCCTCGGCCTCGACCCCGCCCGAACCCTGCTGCATGCAACCGAGCTTGCCAGCGAGGCCTCGGTGCTGGACTTCGCAGGCCAGGTTGAGGCCCGCTTCACCGCCCCCGATGTGGTGGTGAACAATGCCGGGCTCTACCCGAAATTCTCCCTGCTCGACATGGATGTGGCCGATTGGGACCGCATCTTTGACGTCAATCTGCGGGCCCCCTTCCTGGTCACCCGCGCGATGGCGAAGCTGATGATCGCGGCCGGCCGCAAGGGCGCCGTCATCAACATCTCCTCCGGCGCTGCGCGGCAGATGCGCAACGGCTCGGTGCCGTACTGCACGTCCAAGACCGCAGTGGAGCGGCTGAGCAAGGGTTTCGCCCTGGAACTCGCCCAGTACGGCATCCGGGTGAATGTGGTCGAGCCAGGCTTTGCTCCCGGCTCCGAGGTGAGCCATCTGAGCGATGACTACGTCGCCCGGATGACGGCGCGCATCCCGCTTGGCCGCACCTCGGGCCCTGGCGACGCGCCGGAGGCGGTGGCCTATCTTGCCTCCGATCGCGCCAGCTTCATCACCGGCGCCGTGCTGACGGTGGATGGCGGCAACTCGATCGGCACGTTCGAGAGCGGCACGCTCGGTCCGGTGCCCGGGACCGCCGCGCGCGGATGAGCGGAACCGGCGCCCTTGTCGTCGAGGATCTGGCGATCGCCATCGGCCAGGCCGCGGTTGTGGATGGCGTGTCGTTCGCCGTGGCGCCGGGGGAGGTGCTGGCGCTGGTGGGGGAGTCGGGCTGCGGCAAGTCTCTCACCGCCCTTGCCCTGCTCGGCCTGCTGCCGGCCGCCGCGCGCGCCACGCGCGGGCGGGTGATGCTGGCGGGATGCGATCTGCTGGCCGGCGATGACCGTGCCTGGCGCGCGGTGCGCGGGCGGCTTGTCTCCATCATCTTCCAGGAGCCCACGGCCTCGCTCGACCCGCTTGCCACCATCGGCGCGCAGATCGCCGAGGCCTATCGCCAGCACCACAAGGTCAGCAAAGCCGAGGCGCTGCGCCGCGCGCGGGACATGCTGGTGCAGGTCGGCATCGCCGATCCGGATCGCAGGCTCGCGCAATACCCGTTCGAGCTCTCGGGCGGCATGTGCCAGCGCGTGATGATCGCCATCGCGCTGATCTGCCGTCCGGATTTTCTGATCGCCGACGAGCCGACCACAGCCCTTGATGTGACGATCCAGGCGCAGATCCTGGACCTGCTGCGCAGGCTTGCCGCCGAGCGTGGCACCGGCATTGTGCTGATCACCCATGACATGGGGGTGGTGGCCGATATCGCGGGAAGGGTGGCGGTGATGTATGCCGGGCGGATTGTCGAGGTGGCACCGGTGGATGCGCTGTTCGCAGCGCCGCTGCACCCCTACACCGCGCTGCTGATGGGCAGCGTGCCAAAGCCGGATGCCGTGCCGAAATCGCATCTCGCCACCATCGAGGGATCGGTGCCGGCACCGGGCGAGGCGGGCGATGCCTGCAGGTTTGCACCTCGCTGCCCCAAGGCCAGCGACATCTGCCGCAGCCAGGCCCCTGCCCTCGGCACGGCCGATGACAGCCATCTGGTGGCGTGCTGGCATCCGGGCGGGGTGATGGCATGACCACGCCGGTGCTGGAGTTGCGCGATATCGTGGTGCGGTTCGGCGGCGGCGGCGGGCTGTTCCGGCCATCGGCACCTGCGATCCGCGCGGTGGATGGTGCAAGCCTTGTCATTCAACCGGGAGAGACGCTGGCGCTGGTGGGCGAATCGGGCTGTGGCAAATCCACCCTGTCCAATGTGGTGGTGGGGCTGCAGGCGCCGAGTTCCGGCAGCGTGCGGCTGCTGGGCCAGGAGATTGCCGGGGCTGGCCCCGCACAGCTGCGCGAGATGCGCCGCCATGTACAGATGGTGTTTCAGGACCCGGCGCTGTCGCTCAACCCGCGCGCGCGGATCGGCGCTGCGATCGCCGAGCCGCTGATCGTGCACGGACTGGCGTCAGGTGCTGCGCTGCGGCAGCGCGTGGCGGCGCTGCTGGCGCAGGTGGGGCTGAGCGAGGCTTATGCCACGCGCTTTCCGCATCAGCTCTCCGGCGGGCAGCGCCAGCGCGTGGGGATCGCGCGGGCGCTGGCGCTGGAGCCCGCCCTGCTGGTGTGCGACGAGCCGGTCTCGGCGCTGGATGTGTCGGTGCGCGCGCAGATTTTGAATCTTCTGGTGGATCTGCAGGCACGGCTTGGCATGGCCAGCCTGTTCGTCTCCCACGATCTGGCGGTGGTGCGCCATGTGTGTGACCGGGTTGCGGTGATGTATCTCGGCCGCATCGTGGAGACCGCCCCGCGCGACCTGTTCTTCGCAGGCCCGCGCCATCCTTATGCGCAGGCGCTGCTGTCCGCGGTGAAGCTGGCCGATCCGGCCGCCCAACGGCAACGCCAGCGCATCGTGCTGGCGGGCGAGCCGCCAAGCCCGGCAGCCCGGCCGTCCGGCTGTGCGTTTCACCAGCGGTGCAAGGTTGCATCCGCCATCTGCACCACCGATCAGCCCGAGCTGATCGCCCGGGCCGATGGCAGCGCAGTCGCCTGCCATCACGCCTGAGGCATCGTCACTGCGCGAGTGCGAACTCGATCAGGCTCATGGCGCGTTTGAGATCCCCCTCGCCGAGGGCCGCACGGGCGCGCGCAATGTCCGCGATGCGGTCGGTGCGGCTGCGCCTGATCTCCTCATCCGGCGGCACCACGCGGTCCAGCGCGCGGGTTTCCGCCATTTCCAGTGCCTGCTGCGCCACACCGGTGCGCCCATGGGCCAAGGCTTCGTGGGCGGCCTTCAGATAGGCGTAAGGCTGTCCATCCTGCCCAAGCCCTGGGTCTGGCAGGGTTGGGGCGATGGTGTCTGTCGGATGCTGCACCGCCATGTTCGAGGCGCGGTCGGATGCGGGTTGCGACACGCCCACCCCGGGCTCGTGCCCGGGTACAATCTGGGCGCGGGCGAGGCTGGGCAGCAGGAAGGCGGTGGACAG
Organism: uncultured Rhodospirillales bacterium; assembly: GCA_903924855.1. GTDB lineage: Bacteria > Pseudomonadota > Alphaproteobacteria > Acetobacterales > Acetobacteraceae > CAIQQQ01. The sequence continues at coordinate 32,575 of CAIYCW010000008.1, forward strand.
CGCCAGCAGGGCGGCGAGCATGGTTGGGCGATGTTGCATCAAAAGCACTCCTCTTGGGACGCAGCGCAGGTGTCAGACCTTTGCTTCGTCTTGGGTTTTATCGTTGTGTGGGGCCATGTTGGCCTCCACCAGCCACAGGTTCTGATCGGTCCGCAGACAGATATCCTCGAGCAGGTCCGCGGTGACCGAATCGCCGAATGTGGCACTGCGCCCCGCCGCCTCGCGCGCCGACTGTGAGAAGGCGGCCAGCACCGCCGAGACGGCGAACCCGTAATGCGCCACATCGGCCAGCTTCTGGTTCCACGGCACCAGAAAGGATTGCGCGACTGCCGTCTGGATTGTGCCGCCCACGTCGCTGCCGAGGGCGGCACAGCGTTCGGCGATCCGGTCCGCATCGGCGCCAACATCGTTGGAGACGGTGTCGAAAAGTTTGTGAACGCCGATGAAGCCCGGGCCGCGCACATTCCAGTGCGCGTGACGGATCTGCGCCTGCAGATCGATCGCCGCCGCCAGATGACGGTTGAGCAGCACCGCCGAATGTTCGCGAACCAGTTCCGGCAATGTGTTGTGAGTCTGATGCATCGTCATCTCCCAAGGGCTGTCTCAACTCAGCTGCGTGGTGTTCTGCCGCCATCCAGGCCGCCCGCAGCCGCGCCCAACAGCAGGGATGCCAACAGGGCGGGTGTCTTGTGGGCCAGCAGCAGCTGCTCCAGCGCTGCCAGCGGCGGCGGGGTGGGCTGGGCTGCGGCGTGAGGCTGCGGCCAGGCATGGCGCAGCACCGCGAGGCACGCCGCCACCAGCAACAGGAAGCCGCCCATGATCGCAGCGGTGGCGACCTGCCCGACAAGCGGCAGCAGGACCAGCCATCCCGCGATCAGCAGGCAGACGATCCCCCCGGCCGCGAAGAGCAGGATGACAGCAGCCAACCCGATCTTCGCCACCACCGGCAGCCCGCGTGCCGGCGGTTGGCTCGCGGCCGGGGGCGCAAGTGTACCCAACAGTTGCAGCACAAGGGGCAGCATCGGCGTCACGTCTCAGCGGGCCAGCAGACGGCCGCCGAGATAGCCCACGCCGAGCACGACCAGCAGCGCCAGCATCGGCTGCTCCTCGATGGTGTGGCCCAGCGCCTTGATCGCGCGCTCGCCTTCGGCGGCGGCGTTGCGCGACAGCCGGCAGGCGCCCTCATCCAGCTGGTCGGCCGCCGCCTGCGCGCCCTGGCTGGCGCCGGTGCGGAGATGGGTGATGAGGTTCGCCATGTCCTGCTTGAGGGCTGAGATATCGGATTGCAGGGCGGCCAGCGTCGGTTCGGTGCTGCTCATGTCATTTATCCTTTGGCAAGCATTGGGTGGCGCAGGGCCGGGATTGGCATCCAGGCGATGCGGGCAGTGCGACCGTGGCTGCAATCGCGGCCACGTTCAAAATACTGCGCTGAAAAAATCTGATGTCTGCTGCGGCCATAGGGCCGGAGCGTAGAGAAATAGCGCAGTATCTTGCGGGTATTTTTCAAAACGCACTCCGGTTAGGTCTGACCTATAATTGTTTAGTCGATTACCTGAATCGGAGTGTAGGCTCGGAATACACTCAGGATAATGCGCGCCGGGTTGGCGCGAACTGTCTGCTTCCGAGACAATTCAGTGCGATCGCCTGCGTCGGCCTGACGCGATCACCATCGCCCTGGCCATTGCCGGGCAGGAGAATCAGCCATGCCCGCAAATTTGCCGCACCCCTTTCCGGTCATCGGCATCGGCGCATCCGCCGGCGGGCTGGCCGCCTGCAGCAGGCTGCTCGACGCAATGCCCGCAGACCACGGCATGGCGATGATCCTGGTGCAGCATCTCGATCCCAACCACGCCAGCCTGATGGTCGACCTGCTGCAGGAACACACCACGATGACGGTGGTGGAGGCGACGGATGGCATGCACGTGGTACCCAACCATCTCTACGCCATCCCGCCAGGTGTCTATCTGTCCGTGAAGGCGGGGGCACTGCATCTGTCCGAGCCGGTGGCCGGGCATGGGGCGAGGCTGCCGCTGGATTTTCTGCTGCGGGCGATGGCCACTGAATATGGCGCGCGCTCGGTTGCGGTCATCCTGTCCGGCTTTGGCGCGGATGGCTCGGATGGGCTGCAGGCGATCCATGCCGAAGGCGGGTTCGTGATCGTCCAGGATCCGGCCGAGGCGCAGTACAAGGCCATGCCCCAGAACGCGATCGACACCGGCCTGGTGGACCTCATCCTGCCGCTTGCGCGCATTCCGCAGGCGATGCTGGACCACGCGGCAATCCCCCTGCAATCCGCAGCGGGGCTGCCGGGTCCGGATCACGCCACCGCGACGGGGCCGGCAGGCATGGCGGATCAGGCGTTGATCCTGGAGCAGATCATCGACCTGCTACACCGGCGAACATCGCATGATTTCAGCCTTTACAAGACCGGCACCCTGCAGCGCCGCATCAACCGGCGCATCGCGATGGCAATCCCGAAACTGCCGAGCATGGCGGCCTACCTCGCCATGCTCCAGGCCTCCCCCGACGAGGTGACGCAGCTTGCGGCCGACCTGTTGATCCATGTGACCCGGTTCTTTCGCGATCCCGCGGTGTTCGGTGAGTTGGACACAACCATCCTGCCCGGGCTGATCGCAGGCCGCGACAAGGGGGGGCCGCTTCGCATCTGGGTTGCCGGCTGCAGCACGGGCGAGGAGACCTATTCCCTGGCGATGCTGCTGGTGGAGCATATCGAGGCGATGGCGCGGCCGCCCGAGGATGCGATCGAGCTGAAGCTGTTCGCCTCCGACATCGATGCGGCGGTGGTGGCGACGGCACGGGCCGGCGCCTATCCGTCCAGCATCGAGGCGCAGATCCCACCCGATCGTCTGGCCCGGCATTTCATCCGTGAAGGGGCCGGCTACACCGTCCGGCCCAGCCTGCGCCAGCTTGTGGTGTTCAGCGTGCAGGACCTGCTGTCCGACCCGCCCTTCTCCAGGCTGGATATGATCTCATGCCGCAACCTGCTGATCTATCTGAGGCCGGAGGCGCAGGCGCGGCTGATCTCGATATTCCATTTCGCGCTGAAACCAGGCGGCCTGCTGCTGCTGGGCAATGCCGAGACCACCGGGCCTGCCGAGGATATGTTCGAGGTGGTGCACAAGACGGCACGGCTTTACCGCACCCTGCCGGGACATCCCGGGCTTCCAGCGCCCTTGGGCAAACAGAAACTGCTGCGCCCGCCACAGCTGGAGATACCATCGGTGGAGCTTTCTGCCCCCCGCGCCACCACCCTGGCCAGCCTGTGCCGCAGGCTGGTGCTGGAGAGCTACGCCCCGGCCGCCCTGCTGGTGAACCGGCGTCGGCAATGCATTTATTCGCTGGGGCCGATCGATCGCTATCTGCGCATGGCACCGGGCGTGCCATCCAACGACGTGCTGGCGATGGCACGGCCAGGGCTGCGCACCCCTTTGCGCGTGGCGATCGAGCAGGCGATCGAGACGCAGCTGCGCGTGGCGTCGGACTATCATCCGGCGCTTGACGACGACCAGCAGGGATTTCGCATCGAGGTGCACCCGGTGCACAGCGATGGACAGGCCCTGCTGTTGATCTGCTTTGTCGACATGCCGCAGCCGGCGCTGCCCGCCACGGCCGCAGACCCGGCAGACCCCCAGGCGATGGCCGTGCTGCGGCAGAAGCTGGAGACCAGCCGCATCGCGCTGTCACGCGCACTCGGGGATCTGGCGCGCGCCGGCGAGGAGCATGCCGAGAGCCAGCAGGAGGCGCTGTCGGTCAATGAGGAATACCAATCCACCAACGAGGAGCTGCTGGCCTCCAAGGAGGAGCTGCAATCGCTCAACGAGGAGCTGACCGCGCTGAACAGCCAGCTGCAGGAGACGCTGCAGCGCAGCCGAGTGACCTCCAACGACCTGCAGAACGTGTTGTTCAGCACGGATGTGGCGACACTCTGCCTCGACACCCATCTGTGTGTTCGCTTCTTCACGCCAACCACGCGCGTGCTGTTCAACCTGATCGCCAGCGATGTCGGCCGGCCGATCACCGATCTCAACGCACTGACCATCCATGGCAGCCTGCCGGAGGAGGCACGCCAGGTGATCGCCAGCGGTGCCGCCCATGAGACCGAATTGCTGATGCCAAGCGGGATCTGGTTCCAGCGCCGTATCCTGCCCTATCGCACGCATGAGAACGCCATCGCCGGCGTGGTGATCACCTTCACCGACATCACCGAGCGCAAATCGGTGGCGCGCGCGCTGGAGGAGGCGAAGCTGCAGGCCGATATCGCCAATCACGCCAAGTCCCGCTTTCTGGCCGCGGCCAGCCACGATCTGCGCCAGCCGTTGCAGACCCTGGCGCTGCTGTCGGGCGTGCTGGGCAAATCCGTGATCAGCGCTGAGTCCAAGGCGCTGGTCACACGGCAGGACGAGGCGCTGTCCGGCATTTCCGGCATGCTCAACACATTGCTGGACATCAACGAGATCGAGACCGGCGGGTTGAAGCCCGATCTGTCGGATTTCCCGCTTGGCACCTTGCTGGCCTCGCTGCACGCGCAGTTCAGCCTGCATGCGGAGGCGCAGTCGATCGGGTTGCGGATGGTGGCGTGCAGCGTGGTGGTGCACAGCGACCCACGGCTGTTGGAACAGATGATCCGCAATCTGCTGTCCAACGCGCTGAAATACACCAGCAAGGGCCGCGTGCTGCTCGGCTGCCGTCGCAGGCCGGGCGTGCTCTCGATCGAGGTGTGGGACACCGGCCTGGGCATTCCAGAGCGCGAGCACAAGGTGATCTTCGAGGAATACTACCAGCTCAACAACGCAAGCCGGGACCGCAGCCGCGGCCTGGGGCTGGGACTTTCGATCGTAAGCCAGCTCGCCACCGTGCTGGGGCACAGCGTGCGCGTGTGTTCGGTTCCCGGCCGTGGCTCGTGCTTTGCCATCGACATCGCCCTGCCGGTGCTGCTGGAGGCACCGAAGGTGCTGTGGGAGTCCACCAAGCTGGACGGCATGGAGCTGCCCAGCCTGCCCATTCCCGGTGAGATCCTGTTGATCGAGGATGATCTCAGCGTGCGTGACCTGCTGGCGCAGCTGCTGATCGCGGAGGGCCACCGGGTCACCGCGGTGTCCGATGGTGTCACCGCGATGGAGCTGGTGCAGAGCGGGCAGGTGGTGCCGGACCTGATCCTGACCGATTTCAACCTGCCCAACCACATGGACGGGCTGAAGGTGACGGCCGCTCTGCGCGCCGAGCTGGACCGGAAGGTGCCCAGCATCGTGCTGACCGGCGACATCTCCAAGGAAACGCTGCGCAACATCGCAGCCCATGGCAGTGTGCAGTTGAACAAGCCGATCAAGCCGGTGGAACTGCTCGCCTGCATCCAGCGCGCGCTGGCGGCACCGGTGCCGCAACTCGCCCCACCACCAGCGCCGCCCCGCCCGGAGGGAACCCCGGTGATCCGCGTCATCGATGACGACACCCAGGCGCGTGGCGCGATGCGCCTGCTGTTCGAACAACAGGGCTATGCCTGCCAGACCTTCGCCACCGCCGAGGCGTTTCTGGCAAGCCCGCCGGAGACCGGGCCCGGCTGTGTGCTGATCGACGCTGTGCTGCCCGGGATGAGCGGGCTGGACCTGCTGCGCACCCTCACCGCGCAGCGCCACGCCATGCCGTCGATCATGATCACCGGGCACAGCGATGTGCCGATGGCGGTGGCGGCCATGAAGGGGGGTGCGATCGATTTCATCGACAAGCCCGCCAGTGCCGATGACCTGCTGCGCGCGATCGCCCTGGCGCTGACCCATGCGCGCGACGCCGGCACCCAGCGTTCCTGGCAGGAGGCCGCCCAGCGCCAGCTGGACACGCTGACCGATCGCCAGAAGCAGATCATGCGCATGGTGCTGGACGGCCATCCGAGCAAGAACATCGCGGCCGATCTGGGGATCAGCCAGCGCACGGTGGAGAATCATCGTGCCGCGATCATGCACAAGACCGGCGCCAAATCGCTGCCGGCCTTGGCACGACTGGCCTTGCAGGCAGCCGAGCTGGGTTCTGCTGAGTAGAATCCGGCGCTCCCCGCATTGCGGCATGCAGGCTTAGGGTTTGACTGCACGCTGGCTAGACCCAGGCCCATCCGGGACTGATGCGCGCCAATAAAGGAGCTCAGCCATGACTGACACGACACCACATCCGGCCGTTGCCGCCCATCTGCACGCAGCCTCGCTGCACAATGCTGCCGCCCATGCGCACCACAACGCCGCGCAATCCCATGCAACGGCCAAACCGGCCGATGCCAAGGTCTCGGCCGACACCGCCCATGGCCACAGCGAAGCCGCCGCCAAGCTGACCACGGCAGCGCACGCCGTCTCGCACAAGTAGAGCAGCCGCTCTGCGTGTCCCGGCGCCAGATCTCTCCCCGAGTGAGGCGCCGGGACGGCTTTCATGGTTTGAACCAACGACGCGTTGGCAACGAAAGGAGATCTGGATGAACAAGGATCGGATCGAAGGCGCCGCCAAAGAGGCCGCCGGCAAGGTGAAGCAGGTTGTCGGCAAGGTGGTCGGCGATGCCAAGCTCGAGCAGGACGGTGCGGCCGAAAAGCTGGCAGGCACGGTTCAGAACGCCGTCGGCGGTCTGAAGGATGCGCTCAAGCGCTGAGTTCAGTCCACAGACACGCCCCGCAGGCCGCCTGCCCTCCAAGGGGCGGCCTGTGGGGCGTTGATCTGTACGCTGTCAGGATTGGCGGCGGGTCAGCAATACCAGGGCAAGCCCTGCCACGATGAAGCCGGCGCCCGCATAATCCGGAAAGGCAAAGCTGTGCTGCTCGGCCACCGATGCGGTGAGCGGGCCGATCGCCACCACTGGCTTCTCCGTGGTGTAGGAGAACCGCCCCACCACCAGCACACCAATTCCCATCAGCACCAGCAGCACGCCCACAATAGACCAGTTTCGCATCGCCTTGCTCCTCAGTGGTTCAGATTGATTTGGCGGGGCGAGGTCAACGCGCCGGTGCCAGCGCCCACGGCGCCGCCGATCAGCGCACCCTCGACCGGCGCACCGACCAGGGCACCGCCCAGCAGGCCAACGCCAGCGCCAATGCCGCCGCCGCTCAACGCACGCTCACCGGTGCTGTGGCCGCACCCCGCAAGCAAACCGGCGGTCAGCGTCAAGGCCAACCAGCCGGACATCATCGTGCTTCGCATTGCATGCCTCCCTGAATTCATTGCCGGGCGGATGCCGTAACGGCATGGACCGGAATGGTATGTGAACAGATGACATAGGCCATCGCACAGATGGTGGACAGGATCGGGAAACACTCAGAGTTAGATCGTCGAATAATAATTCAATACGATTCTCAAATTCATACAGAATTATTCTGCAACGCACCGGCGATCACCTCGGCACAATACAAAAACAAAACCGCTATCCCGTTTACGTTCCCTGCACAGGTATATTCCGCTCCTGCCAGAGCATGACAATTTCTTCTAGACAGGCTGTGCCTGGCCCGTTGCCAGCCAATATGGCGAAAGGAAATCTTGAAATGATCGCTCGCATCACAAAAAATCCGGTGCTGGTGGCGTTGTCGCTGATCTCCGGCTTCGTGGTGTCACAGGCGGCACTGGCGCAGACGACGGTGCAGCAGACCACCACCACGGTGCAGCCGACGCCGCCTTACACCGTTGGAACGCCGATGCCGCATCCGGTGGTCGAGGCACCTCCGGTCGGCACGCTCAGCACCACCACCATGCGCAAATCGGTGTCGCCCGATGGCAGCCACACCGAGCAGCAGAGCTCGACCTACCGCAACACGCAGGGTGTGGCCGAGGACAGCGTGACACGCACCACCACCACCGCAGCGCCGGTGCTGCCCGCCATCACCACGCGCACCACCACCACGACAGACCAGCCGTAAACCCCTGATCCAGGAATTATCAAAATGACACTTCGCCCACGCGCCCAACACCTGATGGCAGCCGGCCTGGTTGGCGGCGCATTGCTGCTCAGCGGCTGTTCCTCCGCCCCGCCGTCGCACACCACGACAACCACACAGCAGACCACGACACCGTCTCAGCCGGCGATGCCCGCGGTGACCACAACGGTGACCAAGACCCAGCAGGTCACGCCTTAAGCCAGAGCAAGGTCCGACCGATTGGAAACAATCGGTCGGACGGTCGTGCACTGAAGATCATAGTATATAGAGAAACGTCCGACCTGACTGACCGCAAAGCGGTTCAGTCTGGTCGGACGTTTCTCTGTCAGCCGCGAAACCGCAGCCCGGCCAGCCGGCCCTTGCCATCCTCCACCCCGGACATCCGCGCCCCGCTCGCACGGCGGGTGAGCGTGAGGGTGCGATCGTGAAACACCCCAAGCTCAGCGCCCTGCCCGACCGTGATCAGCGTGCAGGACTGCAATTGCTGGCGGAACAAGGACATCATCTGTTCCTGGCTGTCCGGGTCGAGGGCTGCGGTGGCGCCATCGATCAGCACGATGTCCGGCAGTTGCACCAGCAGACGGGCAAAGCCCAGCCGTTGCTGCTCACCGCCGGACAACACACGATCCCAGCGCTCGTTGTCGTCCAGCCGCGTCGAGAGATGCTTGAGCCCGCAGCGGGCGAGGGCTGCGACCATCGCCTCATCCTCGAACGGCGCGATCGCCGCCGGATAGGCGATCACCTGGCGCAGCGTGCCGGGCGGCAGATAGGCGTGCTGCGGCAGGAAGGCGATGCGCGCCCCCTTGGGCAGCAGCACGCGCCCATCGCCCCACGGCCACAGACCCGCGATGGCGCGGATCAGCGTGCTTTTGCCGGTGCCGGAGGCGCCTGCCAGCATCACGCGCTCGCCCTGGCGGATGATGGTGTCGGCCTCGTCGATCATCACCAGCCCGCCATGCTGGGCCACGGTCAAGCCCTGGATCTGGATGGTCTGATCCGGGCTCTCGCCGATCTCGATGCGGGTCTGGCCGATCCCGGTTGCGTCCAGATCGCCCAGCGCCGCCCACAGTCCCACCACGCGCCCGGTGGAGGCCAGCCACTCAGCGATGCCGGCGTAGTTGTCCACCAGCCAGTTCAGTGCGACCTGCACCTGCACGAAGGCGGCCGCCGTCTGGATCAGCCCGCCCAGCGTGATGCTGGCATTGAGGTAGTTGGGCGCTGCCAGCAGCAGCGGCAGCACCGGCGCCACCACGACGTTGATGTTGGTCATCAGCGTCATCCGGGCGAGGCGGCTGATCACCAGGCGCCAGGCCAGGGTGACCGCGCCAAGGCTTGATTGCAGCGTTTGCCCCTCCTCCGCCTCGCCGCGGGTCATGGCGATGGTCTCGGCATTCTCGCGCACCCGGGCCAGATCATGGCGCAGATGCGCCTCCGCACTGTTCTTCTCACCGATGCGCGCGATCAGCGGGCGGCCGAACACCACGGTGAGCCCGTTCATCAGCCCGGAATACAGGATCGCCGCCAGCACCATGTAGCCGGGAACCGCCACACCGCCGATCGAGACCGCACCCGCCGCCTGCCACAATATGCTGAGGAACACGGCGGCCATCAGCGCCGCGTTGGCGATGCCAAAGGCAAAATCCACCACCGGGCCGGTTGCCACCCGCGCATCCTCGGCGATGCGAAACTCCGGACTGTCGAGATCAGGGGCGGACACGCTCAGCCGGTAGAAGCGCTGCTCGGCCAGCCACTGGCTGGTGAGCTGTTCGGTGAGCCAGCCGCGCCAATGCAGTTGCAGGCGCATGCGCGAGACCTGGGCCGTGACGGAGACCAGCGTGCTCAGCACCGCAAGCCCCAGGAACAGCAGCATCTGGTCGAACACCAGCGCGCTGTCGTGACGGTCCAGCGCGTTGAAGAAGTTGCGGCTCCAGGCGTTGAGGCCGAACTGCACGGCGATGTTGGCCAGGATCAGCCCGGCCAGGCCGAGCGTGTGAAACCAGGCGACGAAGCGTGTCGGCCCCCGCCAGAAGCCGCCGGCCAGGCGCCGATAGGCGGCAATGGGGCTTTCGGCTGGCGCGGGCGCCGGTTTGCGGTCGTCGTCATCCACTGCGATGGCCGCGATGTCTGGAGGCACGCACATCTCCTTCGGTGGATTTGAGCGCAGGGTTCGCGCGGGCGGGGTGCCGACACTGAGGCCTGGCACCGTCCGGCGACAGCATCGGAAATCACGCAAGGGCCTGACGGCTGGCCAAATGAGGGTTTTCCGATGCTGCCGCCACGTGATGGGGCCGCCTATGCAGACTGGCTGCGTGACGAGAAGGCTCGCTCTGCAGAACCGTTCGGAGTGACCCCCATGAGTCTTGGCACCATCCTGCTGATCGTCCTGATCCTGTTCCTGATCGGCGCATTCCCATCCTGGCCGCACAGCGCCAACTGGGGCTACCTCCCATCCGGTGGCATCGGCACGCTGATCGTCATCGTGCTGGTGCTGATGGTGATCGGACGGCTGTAGCCCGCACTGCACCTACAGCGATGCGTCCCGTGATCCGCGCAGCATTCAGGTGCGGATCACCGGGCGGCCGCATTATCCAATATACGAATGAACAGCAATACTCAAAGATACCCACGTATATACAGATATTATTTCCAAATTTCCAATGAATCTGCCCACCGCACAAAATTCTTCCGAGGAAAAAATCCATGTTGTACAAAAAAATATCGCTGGCACCGCTGACGCTGCTGGGCGCCCTGGCCGTTCTGGGCGCCTGCGCGCCGCAGCAATCCTATCGCAGCGCCGAGATGGCGCCGGTGTCCAATCCGCCGCCGGTGGCGCCGGGTCCGCAGGCGATCTGGTATCATGTGCCGTTCGCCACTGACAGTTTCGCTGTCGATGCCAACGGGCAGCCTGTGGTCAGTTCGGTGGTGGCCTATCTGCAGCAGCATCCGGGCTCGGAGGCGACGATCATCGGCAAGACCGACACCGTGGGCAGCCAGCAATACAACATGCATCTGTCGCATCAGCGCGCCGACGCGGTGCGCAATGCGCTGGTCTATGACGGCAAGATCGCAGCCGAGCGGGTGGAGACGCGCTGGACGGGTGAGACCCGCCAGGCGGTGACGACCGCCGACAGCACGGCCGAGGCAGGCAACCGCGTGGTCGATATCGCGATCCATTGATCGCCGGCGGATCGATCCAGGCTGATCAATCCAGACGGGATTACCCGTCATGTGGAGGCCGTTGTGAAAATTCGTTTGTTTGTCGTGCTGGCGCTGACGTTGCTTGCTGTCTCGGCCTGCGTGGTTGCGCCATATGGCGGCGGGGGCGGGGGCGGTTATTACCACGGGGGTGGCGGGGGCCGTGACGAGGGCCGCCGGGTCTGGCGCTGAGGCCGCACATGTTTGTGCCGGACCTCATCGCTAGGCACGAGACTCAATCAGCCCACCAAGTGACGATTGCTGCGAGCGCCACGGCTGCGGCGAAGTTTTGCGCGAGTTTATCGTAGCGTGTGGCAATTCGCCGGAAGTCCTTGAGACGCGAGAACATCCG
>CAIYCW010000009.1 GCA_903924855.1 uncultured Rhodospirillales bacterium
CACGATCTGTTGGGTTTTGAGAATATCTGTGTCGTAGATCTCCGCCAGTGCGGCTGGGATCGGTGTCTCGTCAACGGTGCGGTAATCCCGCAGGATCTCAAAGCCTGTCTGCTCGGCGAGCCTGCACAGCTGCGGTGCTGTGGCCTTGTTCAGCGTGACATAGGTCTCCCACAGGGCTGCGCGCTCGGTGGCGATGTCGGCGTCGGGGGAGATATAGACCGACCAGGCATGGCGCAGGGCTGGTGAAGACGGGGGGGCGGCCAGCAGAGCGCTGTGATAGAGATCCTGCTGCAGCGCCAGATGCGCCCAAGGGGTGGTCACCCACGGCATCAGATGCGAGCCATTGGCTGAATAGTAAAGCGGGTCGATCTGCAGGAAGAAATGGCCCCCCGGGCGCAGAACGGCCGCGATCGACTTCAGCGCCGTCTCCAGCATGTCCTGGCGTACATGTTCAAACACGGACCAGCTGAATGCAAAGTCGAACGGTCCGAATTCGTGCAAGGACTGTCCCGGCGCGATCTGGTGCAGTTGCAGCGCTGCCGGCAGCGACTGCAGGCCGGTCTGGGTGCGGGCGATATTCAGGCAGTTCCGATGGACATCCAGAATTTCAACGCCGACCACGCGTGCGGGGCTTTTGCGCAATGCCAGCCCGAGCGCCATGGTGCCCTCGCCACAGCCGAATTCCAGGATATCCTTGCCGGCCAGACCGCCATGGTCCCCCATCCATTCGCCCAGAATGTCCGGGATCGTGACAAACTTGGTCCGAAACAGATCGTCTGTGATGGTATCGATCGACCAGGTGCTATCCATCAGACGTCTCCGTGCCGCGGCAAAACATGCGGTTCTGTGCGGGTTCCATATCTGCGCGACCATGTCATCGCAAGCCTGTCAACGCGCATGAAGGCCATGGCTGCGGCGATCGAGACCAGGATGCCGACACCAAGTGCGGCGATCTGAGCGGATACAAGGCCGATCCGAGGTGCGGTCAAAATCAACAAATATGACGATAATCCATAGAGAATGGGCCAGTGAACCAGATAAAGTGGAAAAGAAATTCGGCCAAGAATGTGAAGGCGTGGATTGTTCAGCCAGGTCCGCACAGTCAGGCTTTGCGTGATACCAAAGACGATCAGCATGGCGCCGATCTCCTTTTGGAGAAACATCGGGTTAACCAGACATGGCAGAATGATGGGGCTGTCGAGCTGGCAGACCGCCTTCAGTATTCCCGCTGTCCAGAAATCAGACCGGTTGGTCAGGAAAAGGCCCGCGATGATGGCACCTGGCGGCACAATTCGGTGCACAACGGGCCTGATGCTTGCCAGGCGATAGCGGGCCGCAACGCTGCCGGCGAGAAAACAGACCATGGGTGTTCGGATGAAGATGAAGAACACAACAAGCCAAAATATTCTTGTTATGAGATTTGAAAATTTATTTTGCCGGATGAACAAAAAGATCAGGATGGAACCATAAAACTCGATCGGCATCGTCCACAATGGTGAGTTCAACGATGTCATGATCGACGGAAGGCGGCTGTTTTCAACGCCGACCCAGAGTGAAGGTGAAACATCGCGGTAGCCGACAAGCAGGCCGTTGACGATGGCGTCTGTCACGAACCATGTCGACGACGATGGTTGCCAGGCGGCTGACAGGAAATCCGAGCCCACCAGTTGCCCCGCACCGATATTCGCGCCGGCGAACATCATGAACATCGCAGAGGCAAAGGCGGCACTTGCGAGGATCGGGACTGAGAGGCGGATCACGCGTCGAACAACAAGATTGCCAAACGAGGCGATTGATCCGGCAAATCCGACAGTCAGCACATATCCGCTGAGCGTAAAGAACATGTAGACGGCAGATGTGCCGTCATAAAGGAAGAACAATGGTGATGCGCGAATGATCGCTGCCAGAGTGCCTTCGGCGGGCCAGGCATGCACCAGTTTGGGGGCGAATGAGCTGAGAAAATGTAAAAGCAGGACCTGGACAGCGCCAATGCCCCTGAGTGCATCGAGGTAGTTTACCCTGTTTATAATCTCTTTTTCGTTCATTTTATCGAAAATTCAATTTAAATTATCGCGTTGGCGATGTCTGTGGTGGGGTCATCATGGCCGGTTTCACTTTTGCCAGCCTGGATGCCGGCGTGGATCGCCACGCTAACACCCAGACCCATTCTCGAACAGATGGGGTCATTTTGTAGCCTGGTCATGTGGCACTTGCCCGGTCATGCCCGCAGCCATTGGGTGGTTCAGGGCATGTCGCGGCAGGCCTGGGTGCTGCGCACAGATTTGATCGCAGTTGCACCATGTCCGGTGGATCTGTTGGAAAATGCCAGGCACGGACCGCCAGACGCCAAGATTGCGGTATGAAGCCGAGGTTTGGCGGCTTGCCGGTCTTACGGCTTCGTGACAGGCTCGCCGCACAACGAATGCCACAAGGCATCGGATCATGGGGAGAAGACCAATGCAGATCACCCGTCGTGCCGCCCTTGCCGGAGTGGCGCTCGCTGCGGCCACGCCGTTGCGCCTGGCCCGTGCCGAGGACACCATCAAGGTCGGCGGCATCGTGCCGCTCACCGGGCCTGCCGCCGAGGCCGGCAAGTTCATGCAGAACGGCGCCGCCATGGCGCTGGAGAAGATCAACGCCGCCGGCGGTGTGCTCGGCAAGAAGATGGAATGGGTGATCGAGGACGACGCCACCACCAATCCGGGTGCGGTGCTCGGCTTCTCCCGCCTGGTCAGCCGTGGCGACTGTGTTGCCTATACCGGCTCGATCCGCTCCACCCAGGTCAATGCCATCGCCCCCGACGTCGAAAAGGCCGCAAAGCCCGTGATGTTCGGCGGCACCGACCCGACGCTGACCCATAGCGGCTATCACTGGCTGTTCCGCACCCGCCCGAACGACATCTACTCCGCCCGGGTGCTGGCCGATTATGGCGTCAACACGCTGCAGAAGAAGAAATGGGTGGTGGTGCACTCCACCGATGCCTTCGGCTCCAACGGCATGAAGGCGCTGGTGGACAGCCTGTCCAAGCTCGGCATCACGCCGGTGCTGGTGCAGGGCTATACCAACCAGCAGACCGATTTCACGCCCGTGGTGCTGGCGGTGAAGCAGGCGCAGCCGGATATCGTCAGCTCCTATTTCACCTTCGAGAACGATCTGGGCATCTTCGCCCGCCAGCTGCGCCAGCTTGGTGTGACTGTGCCGTGGGTGGGCTCGCCGTCGATCATCAACACCACGGCGCTCAAACTGGCGGGGCCCGCGCTGTTCGGCACCTTCGGGGTTGCGGATTACACGACGGACGCCTCGCCAGAGGCCAAGGCCTATGGCGATGAATATCTGAAGCGCTTCAAGGCAGCACCCGACAACCAGAGCACCTGGATCTATGACGCGCTGACCATCCTGGCGCGTGCGATGAACGATGCCAAATCCACCGACCCGCAGGCGGTGCGCAAGGCCATTGTTGCGATCAAGGGGTTCAAGGGCACCGAGGGCACCTACACTTACGACGAAAACGGCGACGGTCTGCGCGGCTACAACGTGGTGCGCAACGAGAAGGGCAGCATCGTGTTCGACAAGCGCGTCGAATTCACGGACTGATCGGCAAACCCGCACCATGGATGTCTTCCTCCAGCTGCTGTTCACCGGCCTGGGCATCGGCGCGATCTACGCGCTGGTGGCCCTGGGCTTCGTTCTGCTGATCCGCGCGGCCAATGTGGTGAATTTCGCTCAAGGCCAGTTCGCCATGGTGGGCGCCTATATGCTCACCGTGGGGCTGAACGTGCTGGAGTGGCCATACTGGCTGTCCATCCTGGTCTCGGTGGTGCTGATGGCGTTGTTCGGCGTCATCTTCGCCGGCACCACCTACTGGCCGCTGCGCCATCGCGGCGGCCTGCCCGTGATCATCAGCACCATCGGCGCCTCGATCTTTCTGGAGAACATCGTGCTGTACCTCTACGGGCCGAGCCCTGAGGTGCTGCCCAATCTGTTCGAAAGCCCCGGCATTCAGGTGGGGCCGGTCTTCATGGACAGCCAGTATCTGTCCATTCTGGTCAGCGCCACGCTGCTGGTCGGGCTGCAATATCTGATCTTCGAGAAGACGTTGCTGGGCAAGAAGCTGCAGGCCACCAGCCAGGACAAGGAGATGGCGAGCCTGCTCGGCATTCCGGTGGCGCTGATGATCCTGTTCACCTTTGCCTATTCGGCGATGCTGGGCGGGGTTGCCGGCATGCTTGTGGCGCCGGTGCTGTTCGTCTCGGTGGGGATGGGCGGTCTGATCGCGCTCAAGGCCTTCGCTGCCAACATCATCGGTGGCTATGGCTCGATCCCCGGCGCCATTCTGGGCGGCCTGGCCCTGGGCGTGGCGGAGACGATGGGGGCCTCCTACATCTCGGTGCCCTACAAGGACGCCTTTGCCTTCCTGATGCTGCTGATGTTCCTCGCCGTGCGGCCGCAGGGCCTGTTCGGTGAGAAGATTTCGGAGAAGGCGTGATGACCGTTGATTACGCGCCGGCCCGTCTGTGGCGTGGTGTCGGCCCGGCCGCCGCGGCCTGTGCGGCTGTGGTGGCCCTGGCCTTCGTGGTGCCGGCCGAGGGGTATTACCTCAACATTCTGATGCAGGCGGTGACCTACGCCATCGCGGTGTCCGGCCTGGTCGTGGTGCTGGGCTATTGCGGGCAGATCTCGCTGGCCCAGGCGGCGTTCTTTGGCATCGGCGCCTATGGCGTTGCGATCGGCACGGTGGATTTCGGCCTGGGCTTCTTCCCGGCCTTGTTCTGCGGCGTGGCGGTGGCGGGCGTGTTGGGGCTGATCCTGGGCGTGGGCTCGCTGCGCCTCGGGGGCCATTACCTTGCCATGGTGACGATCAGCTTTCAGCAGATCCTGACCCTGGTGCTGACCAACTGGCTGGGTTTCAGCCACGGGCCGGACGGTATTCGCAACATCCCCGCCCTTCCGCCCTGGGGATCAGCTTCGCCGGCGGGCATCAGTTCCTGGCGCTGTGCATGGTGACCCTGGTGCTCACCACGCTTGTGGTGTGGCGCCTGAAGACCGGCCGGCTTGGCCGCGCCATGCAGGCGGTGCGCGACAACGAGCTGGCGGCCGGCACCTGCGGCATCAACGTGTTCGCCACCAAGGTGATCGCGTTTGGCCTGTCCGCCGTGGTGGGTGGCATCGGTGGCGGGTTCTTCGCCGGCGGGTTTCAGTATATCTCGCCCGATCAGTTCACCTTTGGCGAGTCGATCGTGCTGCTCACCATGGCGCTGCTGGGCGGTGTGCAATCGCCGTTCGGCTCGCTGGTGGGCACGCTGGTGCTGGTGATCCTGCCGGAATGGCTGCGCTTCCTGAAGGAGGTGTATCTGGCGGTGTATGGTGCTGCCGTCATTCTCATCATGGTCTTCCTGCCGGATGGGCTGTGGGGGCTGATGCTGGAGCGCACCCGTCTGCGCGCGAAGCCGATTGCGGGGGATGTGCCGAAACTGCCGCTGCTGACCCAGACCGGGGCCGAGACGCAGGAGGTTGTGCTCGGCGTGCAGGGCCTGGCCAAGCATTTCGGCGGCATCAAGGCGCTGGATGGCATCGACCTCGCGGTGCGCCGCGGCACGGTGCATGCGCTGATCGGGCCGAACGGCTCGGGCAAGAGCACTTTCATCAATGTGATCACCGGGCTGTATCGGCCCACCGCCGGGCGCGTGATGCTGGCTGGCCAGGACATCACCCATGCCACCCCGCATCAGCGCAACCGCGCGGGCCTTGCGCGCAGCTTCCAGAACATCCGGGTGTTTCGCGGCATGACGGTGCTGGAGAACGTGATGGTGGGCGCCGAGCGGCCGGGCAACGACGTGGCCGAGAACCCCGCTCTGGTGGTGGAGCGGGCCTTGGCGGCGCTGGATTTCGTGGGGCTGCGACCGGACGCGCATCGCGAGGTGGGAGCGCTGTCCTATGGGCATCAGCGCTATGTGGAGATTGCCCGCGCCCTTGCCGCCACCCCGCACACGCTGCTGCTGGACGAGCCGGCGGCGGGCCTCAACCTCACGGAAAAGCATGAGCTGGGTGAGTTGCTGCGCCGGCTGAAGGGCCATGGGCTGACCATTCTGATCATCGATCACGACATGAAACTGGTGGAGCAGGTGGCCGATCACATCACGGTGCTGAATTTCGGCCGGCGTATCGCCGATGGGCTGCCGCAAATGGTGCTGAAACATCCGGATGTGATCGCCGCCTATCTCGGGGAGCCCCAGAATGTCGCTGCTTGAGATATCCAACCTCACCGCGCGCTATGGCGCGGGCGAGGTGCTGAAGGGCATTTCGGTCTCGGTGGGCGAGGGCGAGATCGTGGCCCTGCTGGGCGCCAACGGGGCCGGCAAGAGCACCACGTTGCGCTCGATCTCGGGGCTGGTGCCGCATGTGAGTGGCACCATCTCGCTGGGCGGCGTGTCGCTGCTCGGCAAATCGGTGGAGGCGATCGCGCGTCTTGGTGTGGCGCATGTGCCGGAGGGGCGGCGGGTGTTTCCGGGGCTGACGGTGACGGAGAATATCCGCCTCGGTGCGTCCAACCGAAAGGGTGTCGCGGCGGCTGATCTGCAGCGCGAGCTGGAGGAGAAGTTCGAGCTGTTCCCCGATCTGGTCCGGCTGCGCCATGCGCTGGGTTGGACCTTGTCGGGCGGGCAGTTGCAGATGGTGGCGCTGGCGCGCGGGCTGATGGCCAAGCCGCGCGTGCTGCTGCTTGATGAGCCCTCGCTGGGCCTGGCGCCGCTCATTGTGCAGCAGGTGTTTCGCATCATCGCTGAGATCCGCAGGCGCGGCACCACGGTGCTGCTGGTGGAGCAGAACGCCAACATGGCGCTGTCGGTGGCGGATCGTGGCTATGTGCTGGAGACCGGCCAGGTGCTGGTGCAGGGCAAGCCCGCCGAACTGTGGAACGACCCGCAGGTGCGCGCGGCCTATCTGGGCGGCATGTCCGCGTAGGGCGGGTCCACGACCCGCCCTTTTCGCGCAACATCGCCGAAGCTTGGCATCAGGCGGGTCGTGGACCCGCCTGACGCCAGCGGCGCGTTACTTCCAGCTGGACAGGTAGAAACGCGGCAGCTCGTCCGGCCAGGCCTTGAAATCCAGCTCCTTGCGGTGGGCGTAGGTGACCACGCTGGTGTAGAGCGGCAGCAGATAGGCCTGTTCGGTTTCCAGCTTGATCGCCGCCGAATAGGCCTTCTTGCGCTCCTGCGGATCGGTGGAGGCGCTGCCGGCCTTGACCAGCTTGGTCAGCTCGGCGTCATGCGCTTCGTCGTTGGTGCTGAAACCCTCCCCGGCGCCGGAGAAATACTGCGGCAGGAAGGCGGAGGCGTCGTTGATCGAGAAGCTGCCCCAGTTGCCGAGATCGGCCTGGCTCTTGCCTTCCTGGATCTTCTGGATCACCGCCTGCACCTGCAGATGGTTGATCTTGGCGTTGATGCCGACCGCTTTGAGGTAATTCTGGATGGCCCCTTCGAATTGCGGCAGGAAGTAGGAGTTGATCTCCAGGTCAAAGCCGTTGGGGTAGCCTGCCTCGGCCAGCAGTGCCTTTGCCTTGGCCGGGTCGTAGGGATATTTAACGGCCGCATCGGCATCACAGCCGAACTGGGTGGGATAGCAGGGCGTGTTCGGCACGCGCGAGCCACCCTGCATCAGGTTCTTTGCCATCGACTCACGGTCGATCGCGTAGGAGATCGCCTGACGCACCTTCTGCTTGGTCATCGGGTTGTCGGCACCGGTGCGGCCGGCGGCATCAAAGTTGAAGATGTTCACGCGCATCGATTCGGCGCGCAGTGCCGTCATGCCCGGCAGCAGGGACATCTTTTCCACCATGTCGGGGATGATGTTCCAGGTCCAATCGGCCTTGCCGCCGATCATCTCGTTCTGGGCAGTGGTGGCGTCCACCACCTCGTGCCAATGGATATACTTGATGGCCGGGCGGCCCTTCGGGCTGTCCTTGTAGTAATCCTCGAAACGTTCCATGTCGATCTCGTTGACGCCATCGACCTTGGTGATCTTGTACGGGCCGGCGCCGACCGGCAGCTTGTCATAGGCGTCCGAGCCGACCCGCTCGCGATAGGCCTTGGGCATGATCGGTGTGACCATGGCCAGGTATTCGAGGGCGGCCGGGAAGACGCGCTTGAGCTTCACCTGCACGGTGAAATCGTCGATCTTGGTGGCGCCTTCCAGATAGGAATAGTTGCTCGGCACCGAGACCTGCTTGTCCGCCAGCACCGAGTTGATGGTGTAGACCACGTCATCGGCGGTGAAGGGGCTGCCGTCATGGAATTTCACGCCGTGGCGCAGCTTGAATTCCAGCGTGGTGGGATCGGTGTATTTCCATTCGCTGGCCAGGGCACCCTTGATCTGGAAGGTTTCCGGATCGCGGTAGAGCAGGCCATCGAAGGCCTGGTGATGCAGCACGATGCCGGCGCGCAGCTGGTTGTAGTAGGGGTTCACGTTGACGATCTGATTCCAGTCAACGATGCGCAGCGTGTCGGCGGATTTCTGCGCGAGCGCCGGGCCTGCCAGTGAGGCGAGCATGGTGGTGGCGAGGGTGAGCTGCTTGAGCATTGCCATGGAACGCATGCAGGAGGTCCTTTCAGACGGGTGAGACGGAGGCGGTGGAAGGCGGTGGGGCCAGCAGACACTCCACCATCCGGCCGGCGCCGAAGCGCGGTGCCGGGGTTTCGGTGATGCAGGGTGGCTGACCGGCCGGGCAGCGCGGATGGAACCGGCAACCGGTGGGGATGTTGGCGGGGTCCGGATAGGCATCGCCCAGGCCCACATCCGGAATGCCAAGGCCCGGCTCCGGTGTGAGCACGGAGGCCAGCAGGGCCTTGGTGTAGGGATGGGTGGGCGTTTCGAACAGCTCGGCGGTGGGGGCGTGTTCGACGATGCGGCCGAGATACATCACTGCCACCTCGTCGCAGACATGCTCGACCACGGCGAGGTTGTGGCTGATGAACACGTAGGTAAGGCCGAATTCCGCCTGCAGATCGGCCAGCAGGTTGAGGATCTGCGCCTGCACCGAGACGTCCAGAGCCGAGGTCGGCTCGTCGCACACCACGATGCGGGGGCGCAGCACCAGGGCGCGCGCGATCGCCACGCGCTGGCGCTGGCCGCCGGAGAGCTGGGCCGGCTGGCGGTTGGCGATGGCGCCGGGCAATCCCACCCGCTCCAGCATCTCGGCCACGCGTGTTCCGCGCTCGCGCCCGGCGATGCCCTGGGCGGTGAGCGGCAGCCCCACCAGATCGGCGATGCTGTGGCGCGGGTTGAGCGAGGAGAACGGGTCCTGGAACACCGGCTGGATCAGCCTTGCCCGCGCCTTGCGGTCCATTGCCGACAAACGCTGGCCATCGACCAGGATATCGCCGGAGGACAGCGGCAGCAGGCCCATGATCAGCCGGGCGAGGGTGGATTTGCCGCAGCCGCTTTCACCCACGATGCCAAAGCAGCTGCCTTCACGCACCTGCAGCGACACGCCGTCCACCGCGCGCACCACACGGGTGCCGGCGAAGGCGCCGGCGGATTGGGTGAACAGGCGCTTGGCGTCCTGCACGTCGATGGCGATGGCGGGTTTGGTCATGCGGCCTGGTCCTGCGGCCAACTTGCCTGCAATTGGCAGCGATAGATGTGATCGGGGCCTGCCTGTTGCACGGCGATCGGGCCGGCGCAGGCCTCGCTCGCATGGCCGCAGCGGTCGCGAAAGCCGCAGCCGGCAAAGCCTGGGCCGATGCGCGGCACGGTGCCTGGAATGCTGCCAAGCCTGGAGCCGCGGGCGATCTTGCCCGGCACCGGCACCGAGGCGAGCAGGCCGCGCGTGTAGGGATGCGTCGGATTGGCGAAGAGCTGGGAGGCGGGGGCTGATTCCACCACCTCACCTGCGTACATCACGCTCACCCTATGGGCCACGCGGGCGACCACGCCGAGATCATGGGTGATCAGCAGGATGCCCAGGCCCAGCTCGCGCTGGAAGCCGGCCAGCAGGCGCAGGATCTGCGCCTGCACCGTGACGTCGAGTGCCGTGGTGGGCTCGTCGGCGATCAGCAATTCGGGCTCGCACATCAGCGCCATGGCGATCATCACGCGCTGGCGCAGCCCGCCTGAGAGCTGGTGCGGAAACTGGCCAAGGCGCAGAGCCGGGTTGGTGATGCCGACCTTGAACAGCAGGAAGCCCGCGCGTTCCATCGCCTCGGCGCGGGTCACCTTGCGGTGGCGCTGCATCACCTCGGCCATCTGGCTGCCGATGGTGAAGGCGGGGTTGAGGCTGGTCATCGGCTCCTGGAAGATCATCGCCATCCGATCGCCGCGCAGCTTCGACAGCTCGCGTTCGGACAGGTTGGTCAGATCCTGGCCGGCAAAGCGCAGCCGGCCTGAGCTGCGCACGGCGCCGCGCGCCAGCAGCCCCATTGTGGCGAGGGCGGTGACCGATTTGCCACAGCCGCTTTCGCCCACGAGGCAATGCGTCTCCCCCTTGTTGACGGTGAGGGACACGCCGCGCACCGCTTCCACCCGCGCGCCGAAGCGCACCCGCAGATCGGCCACCTCAAGCAATGGTTCAGGCGTCACGTGCAGCCCCCAGCCAGTCCCGCAGCCCGTCGCCGAGCAGGTTGATGCCAAGCACGAGCACGAAGAGTGCCACGCCCGGGATCATGATCACCCAAGGGGAGAAATACATGTAGTCCTTGGCTTCCGAGATCATCAGCCCCCAGGACGGCAGGGGGGAGGGCACGCCGAGGCCCAGGAAGGAGAGGGCGGCTTCGAGCAGGATGGCGAGCGCCATCTCAAGCGTTGCCACCACCACCAGGTGATGGGCGATGTTGGGCAGGATCTCGCGCAGCAATATGTGCCAGGTCGAGGCACCGGAGGCCTGGGCTGCGGCCACGTAATCGAGGTTGCGCACCTGCATGGTGGTGGTGCGCGCCACCACGGCGAAGCGCTCCCACAGCAGCAGGCCCAGGGTGAGCACCACCACGGTGAAAGAGCTGCCGACGAAGGAGACCACGGTGAGTGCCACCAGGATCAGCGGGATGGCGAGCCTGCAGGTGATGACGAACATGACCACGGCATCGATGCGCCCGCCGAAATAACCGCCCAGCACGCCCAAGCTGGTGCCGATCAGACCGGAGCATATCACCACCAGCGTTCCGATCAGCAGCGAGATGCGCGCGCCGTAGATCAGGCGGGAGAGATAGTCGCGGCCGAGCTGGTCGGTGCCGAACAGATGGCCGGGCACGGTGCCCTCCAGCCAGAACGGGGCGGCCATCCGGCCGTCGAGATTCTGCAGGAACGGGTCATGCGGGGTGAGATAGGGGGCGAACACCGCGATGATGGCGGTGCTGCCGACGATGAGCAGGCCCAGCAGGGCGAACAGACGGCGCAGGTTCATGC
Organism: uncultured Rhodospirillales bacterium; assembly: GCA_903924855.1. Taxonomy (GTDB): domain Bacteria; phylum Pseudomonadota; class Alphaproteobacteria; order Acetobacterales; family Acetobacteraceae; genus CAIQQQ01. The sequence continues at coordinate 11,395 of CAIYCW010000009.1, forward strand.
GCTGCGCAGCCGCGGGTCGAGCAGGGCGTTCAGCATGTCCGCCATCAAGGTGAGGGCGATGTAGATGGTGGCGAGGAACAGCACCACGGACTGCACCACCGGGAAGTCGTTTTTCGAGATCGATTCCCAGGCCAGGTAGCCGACCCCGTTCAGCGAAAACACCGCCTCGATGACGATCGAGCCACCCAGCATGAAGCCGAGCTGCACGGCGGCCACCGCGACCACCGGCATCGCCGCGTTGCGCAGTGCATGATGGAGCACGATGCGCGCGCGGGTGAGGCCCTTGGCGCGGGCGGTGCGGATGTAATCCGATGACAGCGCATCCACCATGCCCGAGCGGGTGAGGCGCATCAGCGCCGGGATGGCGGAGAAGGCCAGCACGACGCCAGGCAGGATATAGCCTTGCCAGGTCTCAACGCCGGACAATGGCAGCCATTGCAGCCGCAACCCGAGCAGGATGACCAGCGACAGCCCGAGCCAGAAGCTCGGCATCGCCTGGCCGATCACCGCGATCATCATGATGGCGCGATCGAGGATGGTGGCCTCGTACATCGCCGCCAGAATGCCCAGCGGGATGGCAACGATGAGAGCGATTCCAAGACCGGTGAGGCCCAGCGTGAGGGTGATCGGCAGCCGGTCCCGGATCAGGCCTGCCACCGGCGCATGATACAGGTAGGAGCGGCCGAGATCGCCCGAGGCGGCATCGCCCACCCAGGCCAGGAACTGCACCGGCAGCGGCCGGTCCAGCCCATAGGCGCGGCGGATGGTCTCGACATCCTCTTGGCTGGCGGTGGGGCCCGCCATCGACACGGCGACATCACCGGAAAGCCGGGTGAGGGTGAAGCTCACGGTGAGCACCGTGATCAGCACCAGAAGTGCGAGAACGAGTCGACGGAGCAAAAACTTCAACATTCCCCAACGCTATCGGCATGGCTGTTATGCCGCAAGCACTGTTCGAAGCTTTGTGCCGCCATCCAAGGCGGTCTGTTGCCGGATCGGGTGATTTCAAATAATGACCGTGCTGTGTGAGTATTGCTCTGACGTGCGTGATCGTTTATGCCCATTTCTGAATGGGATAATTGTTCCTCTATGCTAAATATTCATGATGAATGTTGAAATTATAAGAAAAATTCTGACATTTTGTATTGTATTCCGAACACATAACGTTTGGAGGGCGGCTTGCTGAAGGTGTGGGGCATGAAGCGGGCACTGTCGGGTGCGTTGCGGGCAGTGGGGTGGCTTCTGCGCCCTCTGCATTGGTTGGCGGTACCCGTTCTCTACTGTCTCAACAGACTTGGCCTGCGCCGGTCACGGTCGGTCCCTCAAGTGCTCCCCGCCACACCTGGTGCAGCACGCCACCGCTCCCGGCGTGGTGTGATCCGCGTGATGTTCGCGCTGCTGGTCATTGGAGTCGTTGCGCTGCAGATCCGCGCCACCATTTCTCCGTGGTTTGCGGCGGAGGGCGGCATTCGGTTGGAAACGCGTGCGGATGGCGAGAAGCTTGATCCGCTGGATGTCGTGCTGATCGCAGACACCAGCGGCCCCAGCAAGGTCATCGGCACTGAAATGGCCGAGGGGTTTCAGGACGCGATTGCCGCCAATGCGGCGTCTGACGATGTCCGACTTGTGGTGCGTGATGACGAAGGTCGCGTGGCCGCCACCAGCGCACTGGCGCAAGGCTCAGCCTCTGGTTTTCATACGCTTGCGGTCGTAGGTCCCACCGAGCCCGCCGGTTTCACTGCCGTGCGGGATGCGGCAACTGATGGCACGGTTGTGGCCTTGGCGCCGACCGCCAGTCCGGTGCGGCAGGCCAATGGCGACTGGACCTTCACCCTGCAGCCGCCGGCCTATAAAGACGGCTTCATGTTGGGTCGCATTCTGCAGCGCGTGGCAGCTGGCCCCAATGTGGTACAGCTCGTCTCGGACAAGACGAAACATAGCGGTTTTTTTGAGGGGCTTGCCGACTCCTATAACGACATCTCGGACACGTTGCAGTTCCAGGTCGTTTGGCCCGAGGACAGTGACCCCAGTCAGGTCGAGGCCTTGATGGCAGGCAATCTCTATGCCGACGCCATTCTGATTTCCCTGCCGGCTGACCAGGCGGAACAGGCGCTTCGGGAACTGCGCGACTATGGCTATCTTGGCATTGTGGCGATCGAGGGAGATGGCACGCTCGCCTCATTCGCGACCCGCTTTGCCAACGATCCGAAGGAACGGCTCAGCCCCGGCTATTACACCGACGGTGTGATCGGCATGGTCCCGTTCACGCCGAATATTGCGGGCAGTGAGAGCCAAAAGTTGATCGGTCGGTCTTTGCAACAAAGGGGGCGTGATCCCAGCTGGGCGTATGCCTATGGTTATGACACCGGGCTGGTGATCTCCTCATTTGTCGCAGAAAAAAAACGAGACGGCACCTTTTCTCTGGCCAATCCATCTGCGATGCAGACAGCGCTGAAGGAATATCTGCATAATGTGCAGGTGGATGGGCATGATGTGACCGGCTTCACCGGCGCTTTGCATTTTGGGTCGGGTAATCAGCGCGACATTTCTCCCAAGCTAATTGTTTATTTAGAGGGAAAGCAACTTCCATATTACATGCAGATATCGGACGTTCCTGAGTTTGGTCGGTCGGCAACTGTAAACCTTGGCACAGTTAACATGGGGCAGTTGCACTATGTGCTGTCGCCGGTGGTACATGTGGGCATCAAGTTGCGTGACATCACAGATCTTAATCCGGATGCCGGCACCTTCAACGCCGCCTTTGATGTCTGGTTCAAATCAGCCCAGCCGGTGCGCATCGAGGACATCCAGTTCCTCAACGCGGTCGGCGACGTCAAGGTGGTTGAGGCCAGCGAACGTCCGGTCGGCTCTCAGGATCAGGGGGTTGTCAGTACCTACCGGCATTACGCCTTGAGCGGAAAATTCATCTTCAACCCGACCCCGGCCGACCTGATTCTGGATCAAACGGCAATCTCGATCGCCTGGCGCCACCGTGAACTGGATGCCAAGCGCCTGTCGTTTGTGATCGATCCGGAGCTGACCAGCCAGGCCACGGCGGTGCAGGCGGATAGCGGCCAGACTGCGTTGCGTGGGTTCACCATGCGCAGTTCCCAGCTTGCGGTGGAAGATAAAACGGAACAGGCGCTGGGCGATCCGCGCGGGCGACGCGGGATCATAACCTATTCGGTGGCAAGTTTTCAGGCTGAGCTGCAGCGCAGCACGTCTGGCATAATGTCTCAACTGTTTAAATCTCTGGGGCCAGATACGATTCGGCTGATCTTTCTGGGATGCAGTGGCGTGAGCCTGTTGTTGCTGTTTTTCCAGACGCTGCGGCCGCGGCCATCATTGGAGCTGTTGTTTCTGGCCTCGTTCCTGGCATTTCTGGTGTTCAGCGAGGCTGATTTCTTCACTCTGCAGCTTGTCTCCAAGCTCGGCGTGGTGGCGCTTGAAAACCTGCATCGTGCGTATGTGCTGGTTGGCATTCTGACCGTGGGGCGCATGCTGGACACGCTGTTCATCTCCTCGCTCAAGCTGGGCGCTTCCAGACGCAGCGTGCAGCCTGTGATCCTGGTCTTCGTGCGCTTTGGCATTTACGCGGGTGGCGCGTCGATTTTCTACACGACGGTGCTTGGCAAGGACCTTCTGCCGGTGCTGGCGACTTTCTCCGTGCTGCTGACGGTGATCGGCCTCGCTTTGCGGGAGCTGATCTTCGATGCCGTGGCGGGCATTGCGATCTCAACCGGGCATTCGTTGGAGATTGGTCAGTATCTGACGTTCCGGGCGCGTGACCGCAACGTGTCGGGCGTGATCGAGGCGCTGGGCTGGCGCTTCGTCACGGTACGTTCGCGCGATGACGTGGTGCACATGGTGCCCAACTCGCAGGTGGCCACGCAGGTGCTGTCGCACATGTCGCTGCGCCAAGGTTTTACCCGGCTGGAAGTGCCGTTCAGCATGTCAGCGCACGCCAATGTGGCACATGTGCTCGCGCTGGTGACGCGGGTTGTGGAGAGCTCGGTATCAACCATGGACGTGGTAGACCACGCACGTCGGCCGAAGGTGTTGGTGAGCGGGTTGGAGGATGATCGGCTGGGCTGCATGGTCCAGCTTTTCTACGCGGCTGATCAGGGCACCGACACCGTGCGTGCCGTTGTATTGCGTGCCGTGCACAATGTGCTGGTGTCGCAGGATGCGCTCTACACCCAAACACCGTCGCTGCCGCCACATGGGCGGCTGATCCAGGCGACATCAGGCGGGTAGTCTGCAAACTTCGAACCACATATCGACTGGTCGACACTGGCCGGCTGGAGCCGGTGCTTTTGGATCCTGGCGCTGGGCATGGCGCCATGTCTGTTCCTATCGCCGGGCCAGCGCGTCCTTGCGCACGGTGTCGTCCACGATGGTGGTGACGTCGAACGGCTTTGCCAGATTGCCGGTGCGCACCAGCAGCTCCATCATCCAGTTCAGCTTGTCGACCGGCAGCTTCATGTCCGGGTCGACCAGCTCTCCCGCCCTGACCTGATCGTAGACGAAGCCGGGGCGGGCATCGTCGGGCTTGGTGTTGGTGATCTTTTGCGTCAGCGCCACCGTCTCGTCGCGATGCGACAGCGCGTAGGCGGCACCTTGCATCTGGGCGGTGACGAAGCGCACCACCGCGTCGCGCCGTGTCTGCAGCGACTTGCCGGAGACCACGGTGCAGAAGCGCAGATATTCGGGCAGCGCCTCGCGCGCGCTGACCAGCATCTTCATCTTGCTGGTGTCGAGCAGCGGCAGGAATTCGGTGGAGAAGGCAGCACCCGTGATGGTGCCGACCAACAAGGCGCGGTAGCGGTCCGCGTCACTGCCCATGACGGCGAATTTCACCGACGAGACCGGCATGCCCTCCTTGTCGAGCAGGGCGCGCACCATCAGGTCCGGCAGCGAGCCGGGGGCGGAGATGCCGAGCGGCTTGCCTTCGAGCCCCTTGATGGAGGTGATCTCCGGCTTGACGAACAGGCCATACATCAGCCCCGGGAAGGAGCAGCCGACCACCTTCACATCCGCCCCGCGTGAGGCTGCGATGATCGCACCGCCCGGGCTGCCCTCGTAGCTGTCCAGATCGCCGGACAGCAGCGCCTTGAGCAGCAGCGCGTCGCCTTTCAGCTGCACATAGTCGATGGCGAGGTTCTGCTTCTCGGCGATGCCGGCCTGCAGCGGCGCCATGACGAAGCCGGCCTCGCTTTTGGCTTCCACGATCCCGTGCCGCCAGGGTGTGGGCTGCGCTTGCGCCGCCGCGGCGCTGGTGAGCAACAGACAGGCGGCCAGGATCTTTTTCATCAGGCAGGCTCCGATTTGGTCGGGGTGTTCAACCCGACATCACTGTTGCGGGTGCTGCAATTTGCATGCCGTGCACAATTACTCTGCGTTCACTGCAACCCCTGCGCCTTGCGCACCGAGTTGATCAGCGAGGAGCGCAGCAGGAACTGGCGGGCGCGGACCGGATCGGCCGCCATGTCGCGCAGATTGTCGAGCGCGGCCTGGCGCGCGGCGGGGTCCTTCTCTTCCAGCCGCTTCTTGTTGGCGACCGTCTGTTCCTGAACGAACTCCACGTTCAGCAGGCGGCGGCGCTCGGCATACTGGTCGAGCAGGGCGTCGTCCGCGCCTTCCATCGTGACCGTCTTCAGCGCATCGATCGCGTGCATCGCGTCATGGATGCCGAAATTCAGGCCAAGCCCGCCGATCGGGTTGTTCACATGGGCGGCATCGCCTGCAAGCAGCACACGGCCCTTGCGGAAGCTGGCGGCCACGCGCTGATGCACGCGGTAGATGTTGCGATGGACGATGTTGTAGTCCCGCCCCTGCGGGTGCACGCGGTGCAGGCGGGTCTGTGCCACCTCGTCCGACAAGGCGGTCTCGTCGGTCTCATCGACACCGGTCGGGAACACCGCGCGCCAGCGGCCCTGGTAGTCATTGCCCGCGACCTTGAACAGATTGGCCCATTCATCCGGGGCGGCCAGGTAGTTGCGATAGCAGCAGCCCATCATCGCCTCGAAATCATCGAGCACGGTGAGCACCACGAAGCGTTCCGGCCAGGTGAAGCCCTCGAACTCGATATCGAGCAGTTTGCGCACGGTGGAGCGGCCGCCATCGGCGCCGATCACCCAGTCAAAGCGCTGCGGTGCCGTCTCGCCCGCGGTCTCCAGCTGCACGGTGACGCCATCCGCGTCCTGGGCGAGATCGGTGACGGCGGTGCCGAACCGGACGGAGACGCCCATCTCCTCAAGCTTCTCAACCCCCATCCGGGCCAGCTTGTGCTGTTCGGTCTGCACCACATACGGAAAGGCGGTGTCGTCCTTCAGTACCGAGTGGTCGAAGGTTGCGATCTTCTCGTGCTTCGTGCGGTCCCAGAACTGGAAGTCCCGCGCCACCAGGCCTTCCCGGGTGAAGCGCTCGATCAGTCCGACGCGGGCGATCATCTCCAGCGTGGAGGGGTGGGTGGTGGCGGCGCGCGGGTTGGTGTCGATCTCGGTGGCGGCATCGACCAGCTGCACATCGAACCCGGCCTGGGCGGCGGCAAGGGCCGCCACCACGCCAACCGGGCCTGCGCCTGCGATCAGAAGGCTTGGGGTCTTCATCAATGGGCTCCTGCGCTGAAATCCATGGGCAGGCGGCACTCGGCCACCCGGACCGGCTTGATGGTGGCCGGCGTGTTGCGGCTGCGGCCGACGAAGCGGGGCACGCCAGCGGTGATCACCGCACCCACCGCCGGAATGTCGCCATTGGCGATGGCGGCCAGGGCGTCCGATTGCGAGCCGCCGGCACAGGCGTCGATCAGCACCACATCGGCGTCGTGGCCCGGTTTGAGGAAGCCGGAGTTGAGCCGGTAGGTGGTGGCGTTGTTGCCGGTGGCGGCCGCGATCGCCCATTCCGGCGGCAGCCCGCCGAGGCTTGCCAGGTGCGTCATGGTGTAGAGCATGCCGAGCGGCATGATGCCGCTGCCGGTGGGCGTGTCGGTTGCGATCAGCACGCGCTCGAACTGGCCGGCTTGCAGCGCCAGCTTGCAGACCAGCAAGGCGGTGCGCAGATTGCCGGCGGTGCAGATCTGCAAGGCGACGTCGCTCTCCTGCACCAGTCGCGGGAAATCCGCATCCGGCATGGCGATCGGCCCGCCATTGACGTGAAACGAGACATGCGGCTTCACCGCCAGCAGATGGTCTGCCCAGATGCCGGACGAGCCGGGAATGGAGGAGCCGCCCGTGTGCATGGTGGTGACCATGCCGGCCTTGCGCGCCCAGGCGACCTGTTCGGCATAGTCGTACGGTGTGGCGAAGGCGCCGAAGCCCGCCTTGGCGAGCCAGATGCCATCGCGCGCCAGATCGGCGAAATCCTGTTCCACCAGACCTGGCTCCAGAATGACGGAGCCGGCATGCACGCGCATGCCGCCGGGGCGGTACTCGGTGAAGCAGCGCAGCGCCGCCACTGCCAGCGCCTTCACGCCAACAGGGTCTTTCGGCCGTCCGGGCACATGCACCTCGGAGGCGGTGATGGCGGTGGTGACGCCGCCATGCACGTAGCTGTCGAGATAGCCCACCACTTTCTGCCGCGGCGTGTAGTCGCCGAAGGTGATGTGGACATGGCTGTCGATGAGCCCTGGGATGGCGGTGGTGCCGCCGGCGTCGATCACCACATCGGCCCCTGCCACCTGGTCCGCGGTGAGCGTGCCGATGGCGGTGATCTTGCCGTCCGCCATCAGCAGGGAGTCACCCGCCACGAAGGGCTGTTGGAAGTCTCCGCTGACGATGCGGCCGATATTGACGATGGCGGTGATCATGATGGCTCCCCTGGTTCAGCGCAGCCCGTCCCGGCCTTCGATCTCGGAGGCTTTGAGGCCGCCCACGCGCGCATCGATGCGGCCGCGATTGGCGATGACGATGATGACGGCGATCTCATCCGCCTGCGGCCCGTCCGGGATGCTGATCGTCATGCCGTCATAATGCGAGCGGACATAGAGCGCGTCCTTGTGGGCCAGCGGGATGTCGATGGACGTGCCAGGCGCGCCGCGCTTGGTGACCGAGGAGATCCAGGCGGCGGCCCCGCCCACGGCGTTGCGCATGGGGGTTGCGAAGGTTGTGGTGACCAGCGCGTTGATGTGTTCCTGGCTGCCTGCGAGGCCCACGATCCCGCCCTTGCCGTAGCTTTGCACCTGGTAGGGCGCCATGGCGGCGACGGCGAGCTGCGCCAGTTTTTCGCCAAGCTCGGCCGAGGCGTCGATCATCGGCGTGAGGTCTTCGCCAAAGCCGCCCGCATGCGGATTGCGTACAATCCCCACAACCGCCACCTTACGCAACGGATCGCCGCCGTCACGCGCGCTGGGCTCGGTCTGGTCGATAAAGGTAAGCGTGCGCAGCAGGTCGAGCTTCATGATGGTTCCGCCTTCACGTGACGCAAAATTGTATGACAATCTGAGTCCGCATGTCCAATTGGAGACGCGTTGATGTTTGGCAAGTCGATCCTGTTTTCGGAAATGGTGCCCGAGCCTGGCTGGGAGGGCGCGTTCAACGACTGGTATGACGGCGAGCATATCCCGCTGCGGGTGGCAGCGCCGGGTTTTGTCTCCGCCCAGCGCTATCTGGGGCCGGAGCGCAACTATCTGGCGGTGTATGAGACGCAGTCGCTGGAGGCGTTCAAGACGCCTGAATACACCGCGATCAAGACCCAGCCAAGTGAGCTCACGCGCCGCATGCTGAAGGATGTGTCAGGCTTCACCCGCTATCTGGGCAATGAGATCAGCCGGGTGATGCGCCCGGGGGCGGAGGCGATCGACCCGCCCTTGCTGTATGCCGTGTGGTTCAACGTGCCGACGGATCGGCTGGCGGATTTCGATGCGTGGTATGAGCAGGATCACGCGCTGATTCTGATGAAATGCGCGCAATGGCTGGGCATTCGCCGGTTCGACATCGTCGATGGCGACCCGGTGCCATTCAACCGTCTGGCGATCCATTATCTGGCGGACCGGGCGGCGCTGGACAGCCCTGAGCGGGCCGAGGCCCGGGCCACGCCGTGGCGCGCGCGGATTGCCGCCGAGCCGTGGTTCGCCGGCAGCTACAAGGTGTTCGAGCGCCATGGCGCCCGGCAGATGCACGCAAAATGAGCCCGGTTGCGAAGATTGTTCCCTCCTCCGTGCAGGCGCAGGTGGTGACGCGGCTGCGCGAGGCGATCTTCGACGGGCGTTTCGCGCCGGGGCAGAAGCTGAGCGAGGCGGCCTTGTGCCGTGCCTTCGATGTCAGCCGCACCTCGGTGCGTGAGGCGCTGCGATCGCTCGCCGGGGAGCGGCTGGTGACATTGGTGCCCAATCGCGGCCCGCATGTGACGCGGATCGATTGGGAGCAGGCATCTCACGTGTATGACATGCGCGCCTTGCTGGAAGGGGAGGCGATGGCGTTGCTGGCCGTGCGGGTGTCGGCCGAGCAGCTCGCGCGCATGCGTGCGGCGCTCGACCGGTTCGCCGAGGCCGCGGCCAGCGGCGATGCCGGCCTGCGGCTGTCCAGCACCCAGGATTTCTACGACGTGATCCTGAATGGCTGCGGCAACCCGATTCTGGCCGAGCTGGTGCAGGGGCTGCGGGCGCGGATCAATTTTCTGCGCTCGCGCTCGATGTCGCTGCCGGACCGGTCGGTGGAAAGCCTGCGCGAGATGCGCGCGATGCTGCAGGCCCTGGAGAGCGGCGATCAGAAGGCGGCGCGCAAGGCGGCGGTGGCGCATATCCAGTCGGCCCGTGCGGCGGCGCATGCGGTGTTGCGCAACGCCGATCCGCTCGGTGCCGACTGAGGCGCTGCTACCAGGTGCCGGTGTTCTTCATGCTCACCCAGGGCTCGGCCGGCGGCAGGGCGTCCCCTGCCTGAAGCAGTTCGATGGAGATGCCGTCCGGCGTGCGGACGAAGGCCATCTTGCCCTCCCGCGGGGGGCGGTTGATGGTCACGCCATGCGCCATGAACGCCTCGCAGGTGGCGTAGATGTTGTCGCAGGCATAGGCCAGATGGCCGAAATTGCGCCCGCCGGTGTAGGTTTCGGGGTCCCAGTTGTAGGTGAGTTCGACCGGGGCCTGCTCGTCGCCGGGGGCTGCCATGAACACCAGCGTGTAGCGGCCTTTCTCGTCCACGCGCCGGCGGATCTCCTGCAGGCCGAGCACGTTGAAGAAGGCGATCGTGTCTTCCAGGTTGGAGACGCGGATCATGGTGTGCAGGTATTTCATGACATTCTTCCTGGTGTGAGAGCGCGCATGGTGCCTGGGGGATCACATGGTGATCGCCCTGGCGCGCATCGATAGGCGGATCACCCGGCTGCGGCAATCCTGCTGCCGGCCACGTGATAACGAGGTCAGATTAGATTAATTGTTGGTTATATTGCGGGCGCGTCCTGGCTGGCATGAACCGCCGGATCGCGACAAAAGCTGACAAAACGTGAAATGTCGGCGTTTGGATGAAGTTGTGCTCACGTCTTCGTGATCGGCTCTGATGGATTGCCGGGTTGCGTTTTGGTCGCCCTTGCAGGTTGCGGCCGACCGCATCATCGCGTGGCGGGATCGTTTTGCCCGCTATACAAAAGATAACATAATCGATGCCGGGCAATATTTTAGGCGCGCCGGGACACGTTGTGTTTGTATTTTAAATAAGTGCATGTAACGCAAAATACAAAATACCGTTTGCGGAGTTTTGATGCGCTCTTCACGATTGACGCAAAAAGCAAACGCCTCTAGCCGGAAATAACAGTGCGTGAATGTGACTGTTATCAAAACGGACCTGAGGAGCCCCCCATGCAGCGCAGCCTTCGTCTTGGTGTTCTGGCAGCCCTTCTGACCAATCTGACCGGGCAGGCTTCGGCGGCCACGCTGACGGCCGCCGATATTCTCAGCCAGTTCAATGCCGTGATCAGCGGCACATTCAGCAGCACGTCCGATATCGAGGGGCGTCTGGTGGCCGGCACGCTGGCCTCCAACGGGTCGTACTACACGCCGCGCGGCACTGCGGCGGCCTCCGCGTTCGGTGCGCTCAACTTTATCAACGTCAATGCCGGGGCGGGCGGCAATGTGGACAATGGCGGCAATGTGGATGTGCAGGGCGTGAACAACGGCTCGTTCTCGTTCAACGGCGGGGGGCATCTCGTCAACACGCCGACATTCACGATGAGCGACTTCACGACGCCGCTGAATGCATTGTCAGCGCAACTGTTCTCGATGACGGCCAACAGCACCATCAACAGCAGCGATCCGAACAATGTCACCTTCAACGCAACCGCCGGCGCCAACGGCATTGCGGTGTTCACCCTCTCCGCCGTGCAGCTCGAGGCGGCGCGCAACCTGGTGTTCAATTTTGGCGCCGCCACCACGGTTGTCGTGGACGTGACCGGCACCAGCGCGGATCTGGCGACCGTGAACTTCAACGCCACCGCCTATGAGGACACGCATATCATCTGGGATTTCGGCCAGGCGACGTCGCTGCAATTCTCAGGCTGGCAGGGCACTGTGCTGGCGCCGGATGCGACGGTGAGCAACACATCGGCGATGCAGGGGGATCTCTACGCCGCCAATTTCAACGGTGGCGGCGAGCTGCACGACTTCACCTTCCAGGGCACGCTGCCGCCCACCACCACCGTGCCGGAGCCGGCCTCGATCGGGCTGATCGGGGTGGCTCTGGCGGGGCTTGCCGCCGCACGGCGGCGGCTGGGGCGTGGTCGCGCCAAATAGGGGTCAGGCCAGGTAGTCGTGCACCACGGTGCCGAGCTCGAGCGTGAGGTCGGCGATCAGGTGCACGGCTGAGACGATCTCCAGGATCGGCAGATCGGCCACCGGCGCCAGGGCATGCGGATGCAGCTCCAGCGCCGCGGGGCCGGTCCAGGCGCCTTTCAGCACGATGTCCCCCAGCGTGTAGCGCACCAGTTCGCAGATGCGCGGCGTGCCATCGACATGGGGGATGATCTTGAGCAGGAAGCCGGGCGCCAGCAGGCTGTCCACCACGCGGTCATGGTCGAGCATCTGGTATTTGTAGCCCATCGTGCCGGTGGCGACGCGGATCGGGCCGTAATCGAGGGTGCCGATCAGCGTGTCCGCCACAACGCCGAGCGTGGGTTTGGCGAGTTTCTTGGGAAAGCCCCACAGCTCGCGCCCGCCGGCGATCGGCGGTTCGTCGTCGAGGAACATGGCGTGGGTGTAGCCGCCATGTTCGGTCTGGCCCTGGGCGTTGGTGAACTCGACCGGGATGACCTGGCCGCTTTCGGTGTAGTCGCCGAAGCCGGTGCTGTCCGGCATGCGGATGAACTCGTATTTCACCAGCGGCTCAGGGGCCACCAGCGGGGCGGGCAGCACGCGGGCGATGGCCTCGGGCGTGGTGCGGTAGGTGATGATGAGATATTCGCGGTTGATGAAGCGGTAGGGGCCAGGCGGGAAGGCCGGGTTGGTCAGCGGCATGGCGAAGGCGCGGCGCTTGACGTCGTCGATGTTCATCGAGGCGCTCCTGTGAATGTGGCACTTTGTGCCGGCGTTGCGGTGCTGTCACATGATAAAAGAATGACCGACCTGGCCGTTGGGCTTGTTCAACGTCGGGCCTGTTCACCGTCTGGCCTGGTTGAGGGTCAGGAATTGTCTCCATCCCATGACAGGGCTATGGAATGACTCTCATTTGGGGAAAACATGTCATGAACGCTGTGAAATTTGCGCTGACCGTTCTGTTCACCGCTTCGCTGGCGCTGCCGGCGATGGCGCAGACCGCCGCCGCGCCGAGCACGGCCAAGCCGGCCGCAGCCGCACCCGCGACGGGTGCTGCCCCTGCTGCCAAGCCGGCCGCGCCGCGCATCGTGAAATCGACCACGGTGGTGGTGAGCATCAACACGGCCACGGCCGAGCAGCTGCAGCAGGTCAAGGGCATCGGCAAGAGCCACGCCAACGCCATCATCAAGGGCCGTCCGTTCAAGGCGGTGGACGAGCTGGTCAGCAAGAAGATCCTGTCGCAGACCGAGTTCGACAAGCTCAAGGCGCAGTTCTCGCTGTGATCTGATCATGCCTGCCCCGGCGTGCCGGGGCAGGTATTGGCTTGGCCATCCTGACGCCCGGGTCAGACCTTGACGCGCCTGGATGCACAGCGCCCGTATTGCGGTATTGCACCGAACGCAATATATCGAAAGGTCAAGAAAAATCCGACAATGGGATCTGCGGGCTGAGATCAAGTTCGCGTGATTCCGCAAAGTGTTTGAATGGAGAGTTGTCGTATTTTGTCAGGTATCTAAAATATACAATTCAACATTCATGGGTTGCTTAATATCACTCAAATTTCCGGCGATTTTTGCAAGATTTTCATGGATCGGTAGATCGCAGAATTCAGAACTGCTCGATGACCAGACGGTCGCCGGATGGATTCCGTCAGAAATCGCTCGTTCTCTGGCTTGAATGCCAGTTGGTATATTGCGCTGTTTCTGAAAAATGTCACAATTTTTATATAATTCAATAGGGCTATGCTATCTTATTGCACTTTGTTGATAAAATGGCCGAGTTGCGCAGCTTTTTTGGCAAATGCTAGAGTAAATTACGATATCGTATTGATAAAACCATATGCGTTCCAACAATCAAACAACGAAGTCGGCCCATGCGATGACTTTTTGGGACGTTTTCCCCAGCAACGCCTGGTCTTCCGCAAATCTGAGGCGCGCCCGGACTGATCCGTTCCACCGGCTGAGCGCAGCACTCGGTCTGCGCATGATGGGGGGTTCGGCCGTCATGGTCGGGAGATTGGCATGACCGTGTCGCAACCGGGCTGGGGGCCTGCACGGGCAAGGCGGGCGTGCTGGATGACGACCTGCCTGATTGCGGCCCAGGTGATGGTGGTGCTGATCACGGCAGGGACCATCCTCGCCCTGCGCTCCCAGGCGATCCAGGCGGCTGAGGACACGTTGACGCGCCGGGTGGCGATGATGGCGTTGGCGGAGGAACGTGGGCTGTTCGCCGTCAAGCAGCAGCAGGATGCAGTGGTCGCCAGCCTGCGGGAGTTGGGGATTGCGACGCCGGACCGGTTTCGGGCGCTGTTCGCGGATCAGGCGAGTGTCGCGAAGTTGGCAGGCCAGGCGCAGGCGCTGCCCCAGATTGCCGGTATCGATGTGCTCGACGCCGATGGCGCGCTTGTGGCCAGCATCGGCGCGGCACCGGAGGTGAAGGACTTGCCGGCTGCGCTGGAGCCGTTTCATATCCTGCCGGCGGATGAGGATCTGGATCTGTCATCATCTCTTCCATCTGATCGCAGCGATGAGCAGGGGTATCGGCTGTCCCAGCGTGTGCGCGGCGCCGATGGACAGATGCTCGGTGTGATCAGCACGCGGATTGGCAAAGCGCCGTTTCGGGATTTCTGCCACGACGCGCTGTCCGGCCTGACGGCGGCGTTCGGCATTGCGCGGCTGGACGGCACGCCGCTTGTCCACTGCTCCACCGAACGATTGAGCCTTGATGCGAACACCGCGTTGCCGACGGGCGTGACCTATGCCGGCACGCCCGGGTTCGAGGCGGCGCGGGCGGTGGTGGGAGTGCCGGTGCTGGCGCTGCAACGCGGCATCACCACCGGCAAACAGACCCAGATCGCGTTCTATCGGCTGCATGGGCTGCCGGTCGTGGTCAGCACAGCGCTGGGGCTGGATGCCACGCTGCGGGTGTGGCGCGAAAACAGCCTCGAGCTTGTCGGTGCCGGCGTGGCGATGGAGGCGTTGCTGATCTGGGCGCAGTTGCTGCTGCGGCGCCAGCGCCAGATGGATGACCAGGTGCTGCGCATGCAGGCTCAGATCATCGCAACCGATCGGGGCAAGCTGGAGGCTGCACGGGAGTTGTCGGCGATCGCCGATGCGATGCCTGGGGCGGTGCTGCGGGTGCGCCGGGATGCACAGAAGGGATGGGTTGTGGTGTTCATCACATCATCGGTGCGCACCCTGGTCGGCTATACGGCAGAAGAGGTGATGGAACGCGGTGGCCTGTGCGGGTTTCTGGACACGGACAGCAAGGTCCTGACGCATCAGGCGCTGGAGGATGCATGGCAGAACGGCGTCAGCTCGGTCGAGGTGACATTCCGCGCCAAGGATGGGCGTGATCTGTTGCTGCTGGCGCATATTCAGTTCGATGGCGCGAGTGCCGAGGGCGAGGATGTGATCCTGGTGTGGACCGACATCACCCAGGAGCGCGCCATGATGGCGCAGCTGGCCCACACCGCGAAGATGGCAACCTTGGGTGAGCTGTCCACCGGCATGGCCCACGAGCTCAACCAGCCGCTGGCGACGATTTCCCTGGCGGCGGAGAATGCGTTGTATGCGCTTGAAAACAAAGCCGAGCGGCGGGTGCGCGACAAGCTTGAGTTGATCCACGGGCTGGCCATCCGCACCTCCGGCATTCTGGATCATATGAAGGTGTTCGGCCGCACCGGCCATGGCCCGTGTGAGCCGGTCCGGCTGCAGTCGGTGGTGGAGAGTGCCGAGGTGCTGCTCACCGGCAAGCTTGCGGCGGCCGAGGTGCGCATCGTGCATGATCTCGACCCCGGTCTTGGCCGGGTGCTCGCCAAGGAGGTGCCGCTGGAGCAGGTGTTGCTCAACCTGGTGGCGAATTCCTGCGACGCCTATTGCTCCACCGGTGCCGATGTCCCGGCGGCGCAGCGTGTGGTTGAGATCAGTGCAAGGCGGGTTGGCGGCGATGTCGAGATCAAGGTGGCCGATCACGCCGGGGGCGTGCCGGCCGCTGTGCTGCCGCGGTTGTTCGAGCCGTTCTTCACCACCAAGCCGGTCGGCAAAGGCACCGGGGTGGGGCTGTCGATCTGCTATGGCATCATCACCGACATGGGTGGGTCGATCCACGCCGAGAATGCCGGTGACGGGATGGTGTTCACCATCCGGCTCAGTGCTGCGAATGCCGATGTTGGGGCGAGCACCTGAGCGGTTGAAGCGGACGTGGTGCGGGTGGGGCTGCGATGGCCGGCAGCGCGCCTCCGTCAGCCGCCCCAGCGCTTGGCCGGGGCGATGACGGGTGTGGTCTCCGGCCAGGGGCCCGGGCCCGCGGCCGGCGAGACCACGATGCGATCGCTTCCTTCCGACTGGGCGTAGTAGAGGGCCGCATCCGCCTCCACCAGCAGGGTCTCCAGCGTGACGTGGCGCTGGCTCAGGCTGGTGATGCCGAAGCTTGCGGTCACCGGGATCGGGGTTGCGCCGAATTCGTCGGCCAACAGGCTGATCGATTGACGCAGCCGTTCCGCTGTCACGAGCGCATCCCCCATCCGGCATTGCGGCAGGACGATGGAGAACTCCGCCCCACCGAGCCTGCCGAACAGGTCCATCGCGCGGATCTGGGATTGGCAGGTGCTGGCGACCTTCTGCAGGATGCGCTCGCCCAGGGCTTGGCCGTGTGCGGCCTCGATCAGGCGGAAGCGGTCGATGCCCAGGCTGATGCAGGCAAGATCGGTGCCGGCGCGGGCGGAGAGCGCCACCGCGCGCTCGGCCTCGCGCACCAGGCAGCGGCGGGTGAGGGAGCCTGTCACGCTGTCCGCGTCGGATCTGGACTGCAGCGACCACATCGAGACCAGCAGGCTGGCCAGGTCCTGCAGGGCTGCGATCTGATCTGGGTTGGGTGTGCGGGGCAGCTGGTCGGCCACACACAGCGTGCCGATGCAGACATCGTCTGCGGTGCGCAGCCGCACGCCGGCGACAAAGCGCAGCATCGGGGCGGCTGTCACCAGCCGGTTGGCACGAAACAGGCTGTGGCGGGTGGCATCGGTGACGATCAA
>CAIYCW010000010.1 GCA_903924855.1 uncultured Rhodospirillales bacterium
GCGCATCATTCGGCGACGCATCTGCTGCATGAGGCGCTGCGGCGCAGGCTTGGCGATCACGTGGCGCAGAAGGGCTCGCTCAACGCGCCGGACCGGCTGCGCTTCGATGTGAGCCAGCCGACGCCGATCTCGCGCGAGGATCTGGCGGTGGTGGAGGCCGAGGTGAATGCCCGCATCCGCGAGAACTCCGCGGTGACGACGCGGTTGATGACGCCGGATCAGGCGGTGGCCGAAGGTGCGATGGCGCTGTTCGGCGAGAAATACGGCGAGGAGGTGCGCGTCGTTGCCATGGGCGAGGGCGATGGCAATCGCGCCGCCTATTCGATCGAGCTGTGCGGCGGCACCCATGTGCGGCGCACCGGCGATATCGGGCTGTTCCGCATCATGGCGGAATCGGCGGTGTCCGCCGGCGTGCGGCGCATCGAGGCGGTGTGCGGCGAGGCGGCGCTGGAGGTGGTGAACGAGGCCGATCGGCGGATCGCGGAGCTTGCCAACATCCTCAAGGCGCAGCCGGGCGAGCTGGCCGATCGGGTGACGCAGCTGATGGCGGATCGCCGCAAGCTGGAGACACAGGTGGTGGAGCTGCAGAAAAAGCTCGTCACCGGCGGGTCGTCCGCGGAGGTTGAGGAGATCGGTGGGATCAAGCTGTCCGCGCGCAATCTGGGCGATGTGCCGGCGAAGGATCTGAAGGGCCTGGCGGAGGCGATTCTGAAGCAGTTGGAGGAGGGCGTGGTGGCGCTCGTCTCCACGGCGGAGGGCAAGGCTTCGATCGTGGTGGGCGTGTCGGCGGGTCTTGTGGCGCGGTTCAGCGCTGTGGATCTGGTGCGGGCGGCCGCGGCGGCGGTGGGCGGCAAGGGCGGCGGCGGCCGGCCGGACATGGCGCAGGCCGGCGGGCCGGATGCCGCGCAGGCCGATGCGGCGTTGGATGCGGTGCGCGGCCTGTTGGCCGCGTAGGGCGGGTCCACGACCCGCCGCACCGCCGCCCAAACACAGCCTCACAGAAGGCGGGTCGTGGACCCGCCAGAACGCGGGTCGTGGACCCGCCCTACGCCTGCGCTTGCAATGACGGCGTTGGAGGACGGTGCGCGATATGCCTACCCGGCGGCCGCCATCGCGTGGCCGGCGGAGAGGCGGTAGATGCGGTCCAGCCTTTCCACGCCCGTCAAATGATGGGCGATCAGGATGGTGGTGCGATCGGCCGTGGCCTCGGCCAGAACCTGCAGGAAGGCGCGCTCGGTTTCGCTGTCCAGGCCCGCGCAGGGCTCGTCCAGGATCAGGATGCGCGCCGGGGACAGCAGGGCGCGGGCCAAGGCGAGCCTGCGGCCCTGACCACCGGAGAAACGCAGCCCGCCTTCGCCGAGATAGGTGTCCAACCCGTCCGGCAGGGCGCGCACCGCATCGGCGATCTGCGCCTGGGTGAGGGCGTGCCACAGCGTTTCGTCATCGGCGTCCGGCCGTGCCATCAGCAGATTGGCGCGGATGGTGTCGTCGAACAGATGGGTGGCCTGGCTGAGCCAGCCGATGCGCGCGCGCAGCTCGCTTGCGGCAAGACCCGCGATGTCGGTGCCGCCCAGCAGGATGCGCCCGGATTGCGGGGCGGCCAGGCGCAGCAGCAGGGCCGCGAGGGTGGATTTGCCGATGCCGGAGGGGCCGAGCAGCGCCACGTGATGGCCTTCCGGAATGTCCAGGTTGAGGTCCTCGAACACGGGAGGGCGATCCGGTTGCCAGGCGAAGCTCACCGCCTCGATGCGCAGGGCGGAGCTTGCGGGCATGGTTTGGGGATTGGCCGGGTCGGGGCATTTGATCGGCGCGTCGGTGATCGCCAGCACGCGCTTGGCGGCGGCGGCGGCGGTGCCGGCCTGAGCCCCGGCGCGCGGCAGCAGCGATACGGCCTCGAACGCCGCGAGCACGATGAACACCAGGCCGACATCGACGGCGCCCTGGTTTCGGCCCAGCACCAACGTGGCCAGAATGGCGGCCTGTGCGGCGATGAAGGCGCCGGCACCCGCCCAGGCGACGCGTTTGGCGGCGCGGGATTGGGTTGCGAGCAGGGCGGCCTCGCGCGCCTGCACCCCGGCCAGCATGCGGTCCTCGGCGGCAAACGCGCGGGCCTCGCGCAGGCCGGTGGCCACGTCCAGCGCGCCCACACGCAGCCCGCCCATCGCCTGGGCCAGCGCCTCGCCATTGGCAAGCGCCGCCCGTCCGGCCCAGGCCGGCAGGATGAAGGCCGAGAGGGCAAACAGCAGGCAGACCAGCACCGCCAGCGTGGTTTCGTACAGCCCGATGCTGAGTGCCAGCAGCGGCAGCAGGATGACGGCGCCGGCCAGAGGCAGCATCAGGCGCATATAGACCGTGTCCTGCGCCTCCAGATCACCCACCAGGCGCGACAGCAGATCGCCCGCGCGCTGCATGCCAAGGCCGCCTGCCATGCGCACCGCGATGCAACGGAAGAACCACACGCGCAGATCGGCCGTGGCGCGGAACAGCGCGTCATGCGTGATCATCCGCTCGGCGTAGCGCAGCACCACGCGCGCCGGGCCCAGCAGGCGCAGCGCCAGCGGCAGGGCCGCGAGGCTGACGCCCGCGAACACCGCGCCGGCCGCACCGGACAGCGAGACGGCACTCAGGGTGGCGATCAGGCTGATCAGCAGGCCGAGCGCCAGATAGGGCGCCTGGGACCGGCTTTGCGCCAGCAGCCGCAGCATGGCGTTCATGCCGCCCCCCTTGCGCGCGGGTCCACCAATCTTCCGTCCCGCAGGTCGATCCGGCGCCCGCCCTGGCCCTGGTTCCAATCCTGCGCCGCGGTGGAGTGGGTGACGAGGATGGTGGTGCGCCCCAGCGCCAGGCGGCGCAGCGAGTCGAGCACCTCGCTTTCGGTGGCGGGGTCGAGATGGGCGGTGGGTTCGTCGAGCAGCAGCAGCGGCGCGTTTTTGAGGAAGGCACGCGCGATGGCCACGCGCTGCGCCTGCCCGCCGGACAGGCCGAAGCCGCCCTCGCCGACCTGTGTGTCGAGGCCCTGCGGCAGGCTGGCTGCGAAGGCGGAGACGCGGGCGGCCTGGGCTGCGTCCTCCACCTCGGCATCGCTCGCCTCGGGGCGGGCGAAGCGGATGTTCTCGCGCAGGCTGCCCGCGAACAGCACGGGTTTCTGGCCGATCCAGGCGGTGAGGCGGGAGAGCGCCTGGGGCACCAGATCGGTGATGTCGGCCCCGTTGATCAGCACGCGGCCCGTGGTGGGGCGGACGAAGCCGAGCAGAATCTCGATCAGGCTGGATTTGCCGCTGCCGGAGGGGCCGGCCACCACCAGCGTCTCGCCCTGGTTCACCCGAAAGCTGATCTCGCTGAGCACCGGGCCGCGCGCCTCGTCCCACACCAGGCCGACATCGTCGAACACCAGGGAGAAACCCTGGGCTGCCACGGTGCGGATGCTGCGCGGCGGCTCCTGGGCGGGCAGGGCCGGCAGGGCGGAGAGGGCGGCGGCGGCGTCCCGCGCCTGGAACTGGTCCTGATAGGCGGCGCTGAAGCTGCGCAGCGGGGCGAAGAATTCCGGCACCAGCAGCAGCACGAAGATGGCGTTGGCGGGCGAGGCAAGCGTGTTGCCGGCAAGGGCGGCGCCGGCGCGCAGGGCCAGCAGCACGAGCGAGAAGGCGGCGGCACAATCCAGCACCGCCGATCCCACGAAGGCCACGCGCATCACACGCAGCGTGCGCCGGCGCAGCTCATCGGCTGCCTGCTTCAGCGCCTTCGCCTCGTCCTCGATGCGGCCATGCATGACGATGGTGGCGATGCCGCGCATGCGGTCGAGAAAGCGTGTCTGCAGCCGGGTCATGGCGGTGAACTGGCGCTGGGCGGCGCGGCCGGCGCCGATGCCGGAGAACGCCATGCCGACCGGCACCAGCAGGGCGGTGCCGAGCAGCACGAGGGCTGCCACCCAGTCAAACCAGGCGACCAGGGCGGCCAGCGCCAGCGGGCAGATCAGCGCCAAGCTGGCCGCGGGCAGCCAGCGGGCAAAGAAGCCATCGAGCGATTCGATGCGGTCCACCACCAAAGCTGCCAGCTCCGCCGAATGGGTGCTGCGCAGCAGGCCGGGGCCGGAGCCCAGGATGCGGCGCAGCGCATCGCCGCGCAGCCGCTTGCGAGCATCGGCGCCGAGGCGAAAGGCGAGGCCTTCGGTGGCGATGCCAAGCCCGGCGCGGGCCAAGGCGAGCACGGCAAATCCCATGGCGGCACCCAGCACCGGCTGGTCCGGCCCGTCCGTCCCGAGCAGATCGGCCAGCATCTGGGCGGTGAACCAGGCCTGGCCCGCCGCCAACAGGCTGGAGGCAAGCCCCGCCAGCACCAGCGGCAGCGCCGCCTTCCGGCCAAGGCCCGATTCCGTGCGCAACCAGAGCTTGGCGGGATCGGCGGCGGGGGTGGGGCGTTCAGCCTTTGTGTGTGTCGTCATGATGGTCATTTTAACGCAACCCCCCAGCTTTGACAGTCCCGACCCGCAAACTCGCATGTTGTGACGGCGGTGTTCCGGCGGGAGAGAAGACGCAAAACGGAGGGCTTCATGTCTCAGATCGACCGGCCGGCGCCTGGGGTGCGTGGGGTGGTGATGCCGCGCAAGGCGCTGCTCGGGCTTGCGATCCTGTTGGTGGCGTTCAATCTGCGCCCGGCGGTGTCCACGCTGGCGCCGGTGCTGCCGGAGGTGATGGCGAGTACGGGGCTTTCCGCCTTCGCGGCAAGCCTGATGCAGATGGGGCCGGTGCTGTGCTTTGGCCTGTTTGCGGCCGCGGCGCCGATGCTGGCGCGACGCTTCGGGCTGGAGCGGGCGGCGCTGCTGTGCCTGCTGGCGGTGACGCTGGGAAGCGGGCTGCGCGGGCAGGGCAGCATCGCAGCGCTTGCGATCGGCACGCTGCTGGCGGGGGCCGGGATCGGGGCGGCCAATGTGCTGCTGCCGGGGCTGTTGAAGCGGGATTTCGCCGATCGCACGGCGCTGATGACCGGGCTTTATTCGATGGCGCTGTGCATTGGGGGCACGGTGTCTGCCGGGTCGACGGCCATTCTGTATCGTGATTTCGACCATTCCTGGCAGGCGGCGCTGGCGTTCTGGACGATGCCGGCCTTGCTCGCCCTTGGGTGTGCGGCGCTGGTGTGGCGCGGCGCGCGGGGGCCTTTGCCCGGCAGTCTCGTGGCGCGCGGGGCGTCTCTGTGGGGGGATCGCCTGGCCTGGCAGGTGACGGCGTTCATGGGGCTGCAATCCCTGATGGCGTATTCGGCGCTGGCCTGGCTTGCGCCGATCCTGCGCGAGCGCGGCGATGACGCGGTGACGGCGGGGCTGGTGGTGGCGCTGTGCCTGCTGATGCAGGTGGCGGCGGCCCTGCCGGCGCCGCTGCTGGCGGCACGGCTGCGCCGGCAGAGCGGGCCTGCGGCCCTTTCGATGACGATGGTGCTGGGCGGCTGGGCCGGGCTGCTATACGCGCCGCTGTGGCTGCAATGGGTGTTCACCGTGGTGATGGGGCTTGGCATGGGCGCCGCGTTCGGGCTTGCGGTGCTGTTCCTGGTGCTGCGCGCGCCGAATGCGATGATGGCGGCCAGGCTTTCCAGCATGGCGCAGTTCGTGGGCTATTCGGTGGCCTCACTCGGCCCGCTGGGCGTGGGGCTTTTGCACACCGCCACGGGCAGCTGGGCGCCCTCGATGGTGCTGTTCGGGGTTGGCTGCAGTGTTGCGGCGGCGGCGGGGTGGCTGGCGGGGCGGAATCGGGTGGTGCGGGGGTAGGGGGTGTGGCTGGTTTGCGCCAAAAGCGGCCAGCGGCGTGGTTCCCTTTGGTGCCCGAAACCAGGCTTTTGAGGTGGGATGGGTGATCGTAGCACCATCCGTCATGCCCGCGGAAAGGATGGGTCCCTTTGTGAGGACCCACACCACGGCTTGCTGACCGTGTGTAATGATTGACACTTCGTTAAGACCTCCGCATCTTGACGCGGGCGCCGGCCACCGGGGCATGGCCGGTGGCGGGTGTTGAGAATGTCTGATCGTTTGGGACGCGCGGCGCTCCTCGCCGCGTCTGTTGTTATTTTTGTCGCGGCCTCAGCTCAGGCTGAGGTCACGCTGACAGTTCAACCGGACGGCACCAACGGCATCCTCATCAGCGGCGGCGGTTCGATCAACACAACCGCGCTTACGCAGGTGCCTTACGGCAGCGGCGTAAACGGCTTTCTCTCCGCCCCGGATGCGACCGCTGCGGTCGGTCCCAATGTGCCCGCCGACGCCTACACAGGCATCGCCGGCCCGACGAGTTTCAATACGTCAGGAAATATGCTGGGCGGTCCCGGAATTGGCAGCAGTTTCGGCGTCAGCGGTGCGTTCAATGCGCTCTTTCTGCCGCAGGGGTACACCTCCGGCACCGTGCTGTCGGGTATTACGGAAATTACGGGTGAGAACCTCGCCCAGGCCGGTCTGACTGCCGGCACCTCCTTCACCTATAACTGGGGTTCGGGCAGCACGGCCGACAGTTTTACCGTGCTCGTCTCAGGTGTGAATGTGCTGCAGAACTACTCGCTGACCGAGTATTACCAGGTGGACCCGACCGACCCCACCACGCGCGGGCAGATGATGATCAACTTCTCAATCTATCCCATCCTGCCTCCACTCTCCACCTATAATGCCCCAGACAGTTCATATTCGTTCAGCTCGTTTGATCTCGAATCCGCCAGCGTGACCTATGCCGGTTACGCACCGTTCGCTACCTCCAATCACCAACTTTTTTCGGGCCTCAGCCAGATTGCGCAGACTGTCACACCGGGTCAGCCCAACATGACTGGGCTCTACCTGTACGACACAGGCGGGTCTGAAATTACGGTTTACTTCAATGGAAATTTTACTGATCAGAACGTTCTGGGGATGCCAGACAATATCATTGATGTCGGCGGCAGCTACGCCAAGGTCGCCGCAAACACTTACGGGAACAACTACTACTCCTTCCCGCTCTCCGGCACTGCGTTCTCCGCCACTGTCCCCGAGCCCGCCTCCATGATGCTGCTTGGCACCTGCCTGCTTGGGCTCGGGGCCATCCGCCAGCGCGGCCGATGGCGGCAGTGCTTGTCGGGACTATCGATGGGGCAGTGCCGCCGGGTTCGTTCGCGATACGTGCGGTGGGTTTGCTGTGGGAATGCAGCTTGTGATCGGATTGAGCTTGTCAGGGTCTCACGGTGGTGAGGCGGATGGCGGAGGCCTTCGGCTTCCGCCCTACGGTGCTGTGGGGGCGGACTGACAGATTTCTTTCACCGAACCGTCATGGCCGCGTGTGAGCGGCGCTTTGGGGTTTTGCCGCAGTGTCTCGCCCATGTTTGCACATGGGGAGCGAAACATGACCGACCATGCCGATTTCGATATTGATCTCAGCCGCCGCAAGCTGCTGGCCGCGGCGGGTGTGACGTCCACCGTGATGATGGCGACGACGATGACGGCCATCGGCGCATCCACGGCCGAGGCGCAGACCGTGGCGGCGCCGGCTGTGTCTGCCCCCGCGGTGACCGGCCTGCATCTGCAGTTCGGCGGTGATGCCGCGTCGCAGGTCACGGTGTCCTGGCACACGCTGAGCGCGGTTGCCAACCCGCGCGTCGTGCTCGGCCGACCGGATGGCCGCCTGGAGAAGACGGTGAAGGCCGAGACGCGGTCCTATGTGGATGGCAAGTCGAAGCAGACCGTCTATGCCCATCATGCCAAGCTCGCGGGCCTCACCGCCGACACCTCCTATATGTATGGCGCGGTGCATGACGGCGCCGCCCCGGAGTTCGGCACGTTCCGCACCGCCCCCAAGGGCCGCTTCGCCTTCACCTTCACCAGCTTCGCCGACCAGGCGACGCCCACGGTTGGCAAGCGCTACACGCCGCCGGAAGGGGTGACGCTGCCGTTCCCGATCTTCGTCAACGACAATCTCGGCTCGCAGGCCGCCGGTGACACCACGATGGCGGTGGAGAAGCTGCGCCCGCTGTTCCACATCTTCCAGGGCGATCTTTGCTACGCCAACCTGTCCGAGGACCGGGTGCGCACCTGGGTGGATTTCTGGGAGAACAACACCCGCTCGGCGCGCAACCGCCCCTGGATGCCGTGCCCCGGCAACCATGAGAACGAGCGCGGCAACGGCCCGATCGGCTATAGCGGCTATCAGACCTATTTCTCGCTGCCCGAGACGGAAGGCCAGACCGAGCTGACGCGCGGCCTGTGGTACGCCTTCACGGTGGGCTCGGTGCGGGTGATCGCGCTGAACAACGACGATGTGTGCTACCAGGACGCCGGCGACATCTATATCCGCGGCTATTCGAAGGGCGCGCAGAAGGCGTGGCTGGAGAAGGAGCTGGCCGCCGCCCGCTCGAACAAGGCGATCGACTGGGTGGTGGTTGCGATGCACCAGCCGGCGATGTCCAACGCGGACAAGTTCAACGGCGCTGATCTGGGCGTGCGCCAGGAATTTCTGCCGCTGTTCGACAAATACGGCGTCGATCTGGTGGTGACCGGCCATGAGCATCACTATGAGCGGTCGCACCCGATCAAGGGGGCCGAGGCGAACGAGACGCTGACGCCGAAGCCGGCCGACACGCGGCTTGACGTGATCGACACCACCAAGGGTGCGGTGCACATGATCATCGGTGGCGGCGGCACCTCCGCCCCGTCCAACGAGCTGTTCTTCAACCCGCCGGGCTGCCGGGTGATCGTCTCGGTGAACCCGCCGAACGAGAAGGGCAAGCGCACGCCGAACTATGTGCATGAGGATGCGCCGTGGCTTGCGGTGCGCAACGCGGCGCATGCCTATGGGTTCGCCTCGTTCAGCGTCGATCCGGGCAAGACCCCGGGCGGGCTGACCACGATGAAGGTGACCTATTACGACGTGACGGGTCCGGGCGGGCAGATGGAGGTGTTCGAGACCTTCACGCTGCAGCGCCCGCGCAGCGACAAGGCGTAAAGGCGAGGCGAAAACCTCGATTCCTTTGCCCTGCAGGCAACACGTGGCCCCGCCAGACTGGCGCGGGCCACGATGCCGGCAAACGAAAAAAGTTTTTTTGCTTCTTTTTGTTCACAAAAAGAAGTTGTTCTTGTTTGAAATCGAGGCGCCGCGCAGGCGGAGGTGCTTCGCACTTCCGCCCTACATGGTGGGGCGGCTGAGGTCGAAGCG
This sequence comes from uncultured Rhodospirillales bacterium, assembly GCA_903924855.1. Taxonomy (GTDB): domain Bacteria; phylum Pseudomonadota; class Alphaproteobacteria; order Acetobacterales; family Acetobacteraceae; genus CAIQQQ01. Next base: position 9,153 of record CAIYCW010000010.1, read on the forward strand.
GGTTTCGGGTGTGATCAGCGCGTAGGCGGTGGGGCCGCCGGCGCGCAGGATGATGTTGGCGGCGAAGGTGTCGAACACGCCGTCCTTGATCAGGGCTTTGGCGATGTGCACGGCGATGACCTGGCCGAAGATCATGGTGGCCGGGGTTTCAGCCCCTTCGATGTTGCGCAGGCGCACCACGTCCGTGACCTTGCATTCGAACTGCACCGGGCTTTCGGCCACGCGCGGCGCCTGGATCAGGCGGCTGTCGATGGGGGTGAGGCCTGCGCGCTCGAACTCGCTGGTGCCGTAGGGCAGGGGGGCGGAGGTCTGGTTCATCGCGGTGGCGTGGTCGCGGGTTGCCAGGTTCCAGACGAATTCCCCGGTCTCGATGGCGTTGCGCGATGTGTCTTTCGGGGATGTGCTGGAGAAGCCGATGATCGGCGGGTGGTAGTTGAAGGCGTTGAAGAAGCTGTAGGGGGCGAGGTTCAGCGAGCCGTCCTGGCCGCGTGTGGAGATCCAGCCGATCGGGCGGGGGCCGATGATGGCGTTCAGCGGGTCATGTGCGAGGCCGTGGCCCTGGGCCGGCTCGTAGTAATGCATCTCGGTCATCAATCTCTCCAGGGCGTGGGGTCAGGCCAGAGTGGCGGGTGGGGCGAGGCCGAGCAAGGTGCAGCCGGCCGTGATGATACGCCGTGCCTCGGACCAGAGGTTGTAGCGGTCGAATTCGTCGAAGCCGGCCCAGGCGCAGGCGGTGATGTCGCCGCCGGGGCGGGGTTCGTCGCCCTGCCAGAGGGCGGCGTAGTCGATGATTGTGTAGTGGAAGCGGATCCGTCCGGCGGAATCGCCGGTCATCGAATCGACGATGCCGGCCAGGTGCAGCGGGCCCACCACCAGCCCGGTTTCCTCCGCCAGTTCGCGGCGGGCGGCCTGTTCGGTGGTCTCGCCCAGCTCCTGCGCGCCGCCGGGCAGGCTCCAGGCGCCGATATTGGGCGGTGTGCCGCGCCGGACCAGCAGGGCGGCGCCGGGGCGCAGCACCGCCACCCCGATCCCGACCAGGGGACGGGTGGGATATTCGCGGCTCAACCCGGCGGGTCCGGCTGGGCGGGTTTCTCGGCCTTGTCCGGCTTCATGAAGTCCTGCGGCAGCGGCACCATGGTGGAGAGCCGCCATTCCGGCAGTTCGAACGCCCAGCCGGCCAGGGTGGTGCCGGCGCCGGGCCCTTCAAAGGCGGCCCAGACTTTCTTGCCGTCCTGGCTCAGCCGGACGGCGATCGGTTGGCCGGATTTGATGGTGTAGGTCGCGGTGCCGACCCGGGTCCCGGGCAGATCGCCCTTCTGCACATCTGCCAAAGTGAGGTTTTCCAGCGCCTGCGCCACCTCGATCGGGCGGATGTCGTCGAGCTGGCCTGGGGGCGGGTTGTCCAGCGCCAGCTTGCCGTCATGCAGGCTGAGGGTGAGATGGGTGTCACCGCGGGTGATGTCCACGCCGGTCACGTCATCCGCCTTGATGTTCAGCAGGTCGCGTGACAGCCAGGCGAGCGGGTCGGCATCGGCTTCAAGCCTGCCCTCGGCGCGCCAGGCGTTGCGGTCCTGCGGCCGGCGGATATAGACCGATTCCGGCAGGCCGCCGGCGCTGCGCAGGCTGCGATGGCCGAGCACGGTCTGGGCCAGCACGCTGCCATCCGCGGTGGTGACGGTGAGGGCGAGCGCGGTGGAGCCTTTCAGCGTGGGGTCGTCCACGCCCAGCCGGCCCCACAGCGCGGGATCGGCGGTGCGCGGTTCCAGCAGGCGCAGCTCGGCCAGGCCCGAGAACAGGGCGCGCAGCTTGGGCAGATCGGCCCTGTAGCCGGCGCGGTCGGCCACGCCCCAGCTCTCGCCGGTGCGCACCAGGGTGACCTGCTTGCCCTGTCCCGCGATCTCGACGCGCGACGCGGTGGCGAGCTGGGCGGCAAGGCTTGGGAAGGCCAGCTCGCCCGAAGCGGTGGCGGTGGGCTGCTCGGTGCGGTTGACGACGATGCCGGTTGCAAGCGTGGCGACGCCGATGACCAGCAGGGTGAAGGCGGTGCGCGGGGTCATGCTTGCCTCCTGGTGCGGCGGGCCTGTCTGACCCAGGCCATCAGCACCGCCACCACCAGCAGCAGGGCCGGAACAAGGGCGATGTCGAACAGGCGCAGGCGGTTCTGCAGGCTTGCGATGTCGCGGCGCAGCTCGAACTGCACCTGGCGCAACTTGCCGCGGGTTTCGATGGCGTCGCGCTTCAGGTCCTCTATGGCGGCGAGTTGCTGGGCGTTCAGGGCCGCGTTCTGCGTGCCGTCCCGCCCGCCGCGCAGATCGTCCAGCTTCTTGCTGGTCTCGTCGAGATGCTTGGTCAGCGCCGTCTCGGTCTCGCGGTAGCGTGCCTCGGCGTCGCGCTGCATGGCGTCCACCACCTCGAAGGGGCGCGCCACCGAGCCGCGGCTGCGCAGGCCGATCAGCGCATCGCCACCGGACAGCGTGCCGACCAGGTTGCTGATCAGCGCGCCGTTATCGGCAAAGGGTGTGGCGGTGGCGTTGCCGAAGAAATCCTGCGATCGGGTCCAGAACCGGTCGGACAGCATGTCCGTGTCGGTGATCACCACCAGATTGGCGGGTCCGTCCGAGCTTGCGCGATACGGGTCGGTGGCACCATCCGGGGCTTTGTCGAAGGCGGATTTCAGCACGCCGCGCAGGCGGGCCGCGATCAGATGCTTCGTTCCGTCCGGCTTGAAACCGTCGAGCAGGCGGCCGGGATTGGGGTCCTGGCGGATCTCGGAGGCGGGGAAGAGCTCCGCATGATCGGAGGAGGACAGCAAGGGGGTGACGGTGAGACCGGAGCCGGGCTTGACGCTGAACGTGCCGGGATTGGCCACCACCACCTCCTGCAGATCGGCGGTGGCCGGGTCGTCGTGGTTGATGCCGGAGCGGACGCTGAAATAGGCCACGTAGTCGATCGGGTCCTGGCCGGACGGGCCGCCGCCGCGCACCTTCCAGGCGCCATCCAGATCGCCGAGCGCCTGGTTGGGGTCGTATTCGATGCCCCAGGCCTGGAACAGCTTGCCCAGATTGCTGGACGGATCGGCCGGCGGTGCGCCGGTCTGCGGGTCGGGCCCCAGCGTTTCATTGACCGGGGCGACCATGGCGATCAGCCTTCCGCCGCGCATGACGAACTGGTCGATGGCATAGAGCGTGGCGTCGGACAGGTTTTGCGGGTGGGCGACCAGCAGCACCTTGATGTCCGGGTCGATGGATTTCGCGTCCGTGGCGACGGATTTCACGGTGAAGGCCTGGCGCAGATTCATCATCGCGGCCCAGGGGGCGCCGGTGGGCTGGCGCATCATCATCGCCTGCGGATCGCCATCCATCTTCAGCGCCGTCATCACGCCGACCACCGGGCGGCTGGGGCTGGAGAGGTCGTAGACCAGCTTGCTGAGGTCATATTCCAGGAAGCGCTCGCGCTCCGGCTGGAAGAACGGGATGGCGCGCTCGTCATCGAGCAGGTTGGTGCCCTGCAGGCCGAAGAACACGTGCTCGCCGCCATCCTCCAGCGGCACGCCCTGCAGGCCATAGGCGGTGGCGCGGTCCTCGTCCTCGCTGAACGGCTCGGGGGTGTGGAATTCCAGATGGATCTTGCCCGGGGCCAACTGGGCGTATTCGCGCAGCAATTCGCGCACCCGGTCGGCATGGGCGGCGTATTGCGGAATCCGCGCGCCAAGGGCCGGGGAGTAGAACAGCCGCAGGGTGATCGGCTCCTTCAGCCCAGCCAGGATGGCGCGGGTGCCGGGCGAGAGGGTGAAGAGGCGCTGTTCGGTGAGGTCGATCTGCCGGCCGGAGAGCAACGGCGCGGCGATCATGTTCACGCCGATCAGCAGGCAGGCGAGCCCGATCAGGCCGATCAGCGACAGGAGGGTGCGGTGTTTCATGGCCTCAATCCGCCCGCTTGTGATCAACGACCACCACAGCGGTCACCAGGAAGAACAGAATGAAGGAGGCGAAGTAGATCAGGTCTGGCACCGCGATCACCCCGCGGGTGAAACCGCCATAGCGATCGCCGATGCCGGCCAGCCGTGCCGCGTCCGACAGGGCAGGGGCGGAGCGGGCGAGGAATTCGGTGACGATCGGGGTACCGGCGGCGAAGGCCGCGAAACAGGCGGCCACCGCCAGCACGAAGGCCACCACCTGGTTCTTGGTGGCGGCCGAGATGGCGGCCCCCATGGCGAGGAAACAGCCCGCCACCAGAATGGCGCCGAGATAGCCCGCGGCAATCGCCCCGTTATCCGGATGGCCCAGATAGTTCACCGTGATCACGAAGGGAAATGTCAGCAGGATGGCGATGGTGCAGAAGGCCCAGGCGGCGAGGAACTTGCCCAGCACGGCATGGGTCTGCGCGATCGGCAGGGTCAGCAGCATCTCGATCGTGCCCTGGCGGCGTTCCTCCGCCCATTGCCGCATGGTGAGTGCCGGCACCAGCAGCAGCAGCACCCAAGGCAGGAAGTTGAAGAACGGGATCAGATCCGCCTGGTTGCGGGCGAAGAAATTGCCGACGTTGAAGGTGAGCGCGCCCTGCAGGCCGAGGAAGATGACGATGAACACCACGGCCACGGGCGTTGCGAAATAGGCGCCGAGCTCGCGGCGCAGAATGGCGAGTGTGGGGCGCATCAGGCGGCGTCCTTGACCGTGCCGGGGGCGGTGGCGGGTGCGGTGATGGTGCGGAACACATCGTCCAGCCGGCCGGAAGGGTGGAGCCTGGCCAGCGCCTGCGGTGTATCATCCGCCACCACGCGGCCCTGGGCGATGACGATGGCGCGGGTGCACACCGCGTCCACCTCCTCCAATATATGCGTGCTGATGATGATCGCCTTGCGCGCCGCCATGGCGGAGATCAGATCGCGGATCTGGTGTTTCTGGTTGGGATCGAGACCATCGGTGGGCTCGTCCATCACCAGCACATCCGGGTCGTGCAGCAGCGCCTGGGCCAGGCCCACGCGGCGTTTGGTGCCCTTGGACAGGGTTTCGATCGGCAGCCGCATCACCTCGCCCAGCGTGGTGAGGCGGGCGGCCTCGGCGATGCGGTCCCGCGCTTCGGAGCCGGCGTAGCCGCGGATGCGGGCGATGAAGCCCAGGAAATCCTCAACACTCATATCGGGGTAGGTGGGAGCCCCTTCCGGCAGATAGCCCAGCGCCGCGCGCGCCTTGATGCCATCGGTCTGCACGTCATGCCCGCAGATGCGCGCGGTGCCGGTGCTGGGGCGAATGAAGCCCGCCAGCATCCGCATGGTGGTGGATTTGCCCGCCCCGTTCGGGCCGAGAAACCCCAGCACCTCGCCGCGCGCCACGTTGAACGAGATGCCATCCACCGCGGTGAACGCGCCGAAGCGCTTGGTCAGCCCGCTGATTTCAATCAGATCCTGCGACAAATCGTCCATCCCCCACGCCTGCCCTGCCGCGCCGCATCAATGGGCGGAGATCAGCCCGAGTTCAAGGTGCGGAACGCGTCCAGTTTGTCAAACAGGCGCAACAGCAGGCGGATCGCGCGGCCGCGATCGGTGGTTAAATCTGCGTCACGCGACAGCAGCGCCTCGGCATCGCGGCCGGCCATGTGCAGCAGGGGTTCGTCGGTCTCCGGATCGGCGATGCGCCAGCCGGGCAGGCCGGATTGCTTGGTGCCCAGCAGGTCGCCGCCGCCGCGCAGGCGGAAATCCTCGTCGGCGATGACGAACCCGTCCTCGGTCTCGCGCAGCAAATTGAGGCGTTTGCGCGCCGATTGCGGCAGATTGTCGTCATACAGCAGCAGGCAGAAGCTCTGCGCCGCACCGCGCCCCACCCGGCCGCGCAGCTGGTGCAGCTGGGCGAGGCCGAAGCGCTCGGCCTGTTCGATCACCATCACCGAAGCCTCCGGCACGTCCACCCCCACCTCGATGACGGTGGTGGCCACCAGCAGGCGCGTGCGGCCGGCGGCGAAATCGGCCAGGGCCTGCTCGCGCACCGCCATGTCCTGCCGGCCATGGGCGAGGCCGACGCGGCCGGGGAACTGGACCGCGAGGCTGGCGTAGCGCTCCTCCACTGCGGCGAGATCGAGCGTCTCGCTTTCGGCCACCAGTGGGCAGACCCAATAGACCATCTCGCCGCGCTCCAGCGCCCGCGCCACGGCGGCCACCACATCGGCCAGGCTGGACAGGCGATGCGTGGTGGTGCGGATCTTCTGCCGCCCGGCCGGTTTGCCGGACAGCCGGCTGATCTGCATCTCCCCCCATTGGGTGAGCAGCATGGTGCGCGGGATGGGGGTTGCGGTCATCACCAGCACATCCGTCAGCTCGCCTTTCGCTCCGAGCAGCAGGCGTTGGTTGACGCCGAAGCGGTGCTGCTCGTCGATCACCGCCAGTGCCAGATCGGCGAACGCCACCCCCTCCTGCACCAGCGCATGGGTGCCGACGGCGATGGGAATCGTGCCATCGGCAAAGCCTTCCAGCACCCGCGCGCGCTCCCGCCCGGTGACGGAGCTGGTCAGCAGGGCGAACGGCACCGGGCAGATCCGCTCCAGCGTGCGGGCGTGCTGGCGGGCGAGCAGCTCGGTGGGCGCCATCAGCGCCGCCTGGCCGCCGGCTTCCACCGCGCGCAGCATGGCGAGGATGGCAACCAGGGTCTTGCCCGATCCGACATCGCCCTGCAGCAGGCGCATCATGCGGTGCGGGGCGGCCAGATCGGCGTCGATCTCGGCCAGGGCCTGGCGCTGCGCCTCGGTGGGTTCGAAGCCGAAAGCGGCCAAAGCGGCGTTGCGCAATCGGTTGTCGCCGATCACAACCCGGCCAGGACGCAATCGGTTGCGTTTGCGCATAAGACCGAACGCCACCTGGCCGGCCAGCAGCTCGTCATAGGCAAGCCTGCGCCGCAATGCGGCATCCGGCAGCTCGGCGGGGGCCTGCAACCCCTGCAAGGCTGCGCGAAACCCGGGCCATTTCTCCCGCTTCATCAGCGCCGCGTCGTGCCATTCCGGCAGCTCCGGCAGGCGTTGCAGGCTGGCGGCCACCGGCTTGCGCAGATGCCAGGCGAACAGCCCCGCCGTCAGCGGCCAGACCTGCTCAATGCCTGGAAACGAATCCGGCCGCCCGGCATCGGCGATGTGGTCCGGATGCACCATCTGCCGGCGGTCATCCATCTTGCCGCTGATCAGCACCTTTGCCCCCACCCGCAGCCTTGCCTGCGGATAGGCGCGAAAGAACACCAGCTCGGCGAACCCGCTTTCATCGCTCACCACCACCCGGATCGGCTGGCGCGGTGAGGAGGGAGGCTCGATGCGGCTCACCACCACCTCCAGCGTCACCACCGTGTTGGGCAGCGCCTGGCTGATCAGGCTGCGCTTGCGCCGATCCACATAGGAATCGGGCAGGTGAAACAGCAGGTCGATCACCCGCCCACCGCCGCAGGCCCTGGCGATCAGTTTCGCAAGGGCCGCACCCACCCCGGGAAGGGCGGTCAGGTCTGCGAAGAGCGGGTCGAGTTGATAGGGTTCCACGGGCTGACAGTCTGAGGGTGCGCCGCTATAGACTGCTGCGTCATGACAGAAAACACGCTTTCCGCCGACGCCATCCGCCGCCGCCGCCTGGTGTTTCGCGCCACCCATCGTGGCACGCATGAAACCGATCTGCTGATCGGCGGATTCGTGCAAAGCCGCATCGCCACGATGAGCGAGGCGGAGATGGACGCGCTGGAGGAGGTGATGGAGCTGCAGGACGCCGATCTGGCGGATTGGCTCACCGGCCGCCTGCCCATCCCGCCGCACGCCGACAGCCCGATGCTGCGCGCGATCAAGGCCGCCGCCCATGGGGACGAGCCCGGCCGATGACCGCCACCGTCTACGGCGCGCCGGAAGGGTGGGATGCGGTCCTGCTCTCACGCCGGCTGCGCGAGCATCAGGGCGTTCTGCTCCACGCCGCGCGCGACGACAGCCGCATGGCGGCCCTGGCCGAACACCTCGCCTTCTTCGCCCCCGAAGTCGAGATCCTGCGCTTCCCCGCCTGGGATTGCCTGCCCTACGATCGTGCCTCCCCCAACGCCGCCCTGGTCTCCGAGCGCATCGCAACGCTTGCCGCCCTGCTCGAACCCGCCTCCGGCCCGCGCATCGTGCTCACCACCGTCAACGCCCTGGTGCAGAAGGTCCCGCCGCGCCACCTCTTCCACGGCGCCTCGCTGAAACTCACCACCGGCGGCACCGTCAAATCCGACCAGCTCGCCCGCTTCCTCGAAGGCCGCGGCTATGGCCGCGCCAACACCGTCATGGAACCCGGCGAATTCGCCATCCGCGGCGGCATCATCGACATCTTCCCGGCAGGCCACGCCGAACCGGTCCGCATCGACACGTTCGGCGAAACGATCGAAAGCCTCCGCTCCTTCGACCCCACCAGCCAACGCTCCGGCGCCCCCCTCGCCTCGTTCAGCCTGCGCCCAGTCTCCGAGGTCTTCCTCGACAAGGAGAGCGTCGCCCGCTTCCGCACCGCCTGGCGCGAGCTGTTCGGCCCGGGCGCCGCCGAAGACCCGCTCTACCTCTCCATCTCGGACGGCCGCCGCCACCCCGGCATGGAACACTGGGTCCGGCTCTTTCACGAGAGCATGGAAACCCTGCTGGACTATATCCCCACCGCCTCCATCAGCCTCGACCACCAGAGCGAGGACGTGCTGACCACCCGCCTGGAGATGGTGGCCGACCACTATGCCGCTCGCAAAGCCGTGCCGCGCGACGGCGAGGTGCCCTACCGCCCGCTGCCGCCGCACATGCTCTATCTCGACCGCGACGGCTGGAACGCCATGCTGGCCGGCCACACGCTCTTCGCCTTCAGCCCCTTCGCCCGGCCGGACGGCATTGACGGCGTCGATGGCGGCGCCCGCCCCGCGCCCATCTTCGCCAGCCGCACCGCCACCGCGGGCGTCAACCTGTTCGACCAGCTGCGTGCCCAGGGTGATCGCTGGCTCACCGAAGGCCGCCGCATCGTCATCGCCGCCTGGTCGCGCGGCTCGCGCGAACGCCTCGCCCATCTCCTGTCCGAACAGGGCTTCACCGCCCAGGGCTGCGACCGCTGGGACGATGTCGCCACCCTGCCGCGCGCCACCATCGGCCTGATCACGCTCGGCCTCGAACGCGGCTTCGTGGCCGACAAGCTCGCCCTGGTCAGCGAGCAGGACCTGCTCGGCGAACGCATCGCCCGCCCGCCCCGCAAGCGCAAACGCGCCGACCAGTTCATCGCCGAGGCCACCGAACTGGCCGAGGGCGATCTCGTCGTCCACCAGGACCACGGCATCGGCCGCTATGACGGGCTCGTCACCCTCGATGTCGGCGGCGCCCCGCACGATTGCCTGCGCCTGCTCTACGACGGCAACGACAAGCTGTTCCTGCCCGTCGAGAACATCGAGATGCTGAGCCGCTTCGGCTCCGAAACCGCGGGCGTGGCACTCGACAAGCTGGGCGGCGCCAGCTGGCAGAACCGCAAATCCAAGATGAAGCAGCGCATCCGCGACATGGCGGGCGCCCTCATCCGCACCGCCGCCGAACGCCGCCTGCGCGAGGCCGAACTCTTCGCCCCCCCCGAAGGCGCGTGGGACGAGTTCTGCGCCCGCTTCCCCTTCGCCGAAACCGAAGACCAGTCCCGCGCCATCGCGGACGTGCTGGAAGACCTCGCCTCCGGCCGCCCGATGGACCGTCTCATCTGCGGCGATGTGGGCTTCGGCAAAACCGAGGTCGCACTCCGCGCCGCCTTCGTCGCTGCCATGTCCGGCAGCCAGGTCGCCGTCGTCGTCCCCACCACGCTGCTCGCCCGCCAACACTACCGCGGCTTCACCAAGCGCTTCGAGGGCCTGCCGATCAAGATCGGCCAGCTCTCCCGCATGGTCACCGCCAAGGAGGCGGCGGACGTCAAAGCCAAACTCGCCAGCGGCGACATCAACATCGTCATCGGCACCCACGCGCTGCTGGCCAACAGCGTCACCTTCGACAATCTCGGCCTCGTCATCGTGGACGAGGAGCAGCATTTCGGCGTCGCCCACAAAGAGAAACTCAAATCCCTCAAGGCGGACGTCCACGTCCTCACCCTCACCGCCACCCCCATCCCGCGCACCCTGCAACTGGCACTCACCGGCGTGCGCGAGATGAGCATCATCGCAACCCCCCCCGTCGATCGCCTCGCCGTGCGCACCTTCATCATGCCGTTCGACGCCGTGGTGATCCGCGAGGCGATCCAGCGCGAACGCTTCCGCGGCGGCCAGGTCTTCTGCGTCGTCCCCCGCGTCGAAGACCTCGGCCGCATGACGCAACGCCTGGCCGAAATCGTTCCCGAAGCCCGCACCGTCGTCGCCCACGGCCAGCTCCCGCCCACCGAGCTCGAACGCGTGATGACCGAGTTCGGCGACGGCAAATACGATGTGCTGCTCTCCACCAACATCGTCGAATCCGGGCTCGACATGCCGGCCGTGAACACCATGATCATCCACCGCGCCGAAATGTTCGGCCTCGGCGCGCTCTACCAGCTGCGCGGCCGCGTCGGCCGCGGCAAGCAGCGCGGCTACGCCTATCTCACCTGGCCGCCCACCAATTCGCTCTCGGTCGCCGCCGAAAAACGCCTCTCCGTGATGCAGACGCTGGACAATCTCGGCGCCGGCTTCACCCTCGCCTCCCACGACCTCGACATCCGAGGCGCCGGCAACCTCCTGGGCGACGAACAAAGCGGCCACATCCGCGAGGTCGGCATCGAGCTCTACCAGCAGATGCTGGAAGACGCCGTCGCCGAGATGCGCGCCGAAAAAGGCCGCAAGAAAGCCGACGCACGCGATTGGACCCCCAATATCGGCCTCGGCCTGCCCGTCCTCATCCCGGAAGCCTATGTGCGCGACCTCCCCGTCCGCCTCGGCCTCTACCGGCGCATCGGCGCCCTCGAATCAGACGCCGAGAGCGAAGCCATGGCCGCCGAGCTGGTGGACCGCTTCGGCAAACTGCCGGAGGAGGTGGAAAACCTCCTCAACGTCGTCACCCTCAAACGCCTCTGCCGCCAGGCCGGCGTGGAAAAACTCGATGCCGGCCCGAAAGGCATGGTCGTCACCTTCCGCGGCAACAAATTCCGCAACCCGGCCGGCCTCATCACCTGGCTCGGCAAAAAAGGCGGCCTGGTGAAACTCCGCCCAGACCACAAACTCGCCATCATCGCCGAAATGACCGTGGCCCAACGCGTGAAGATGGCAAGAGACGTCCTCGCCAACCTCACCCGCATCGCCCACGAAGCCAAAGCCGCCTGACCCGTAGGGCGGAAGCCGAAGGCCTCCGCCGAGCGGCCTGACCGCCACGAGCCACGTGGAAACGGCGATTCACTCAAACCATACGTGAACGCCCCCACCACCATCCCCCGTCATTGCGAGGAGCCGAAGGCGACGTGGCAATCCATCGCAATGCCGCAGCGAACCTCAACAGGTTCATCAACCGTGCAACATGTCACCGCATCAAAACCCAACACAAAAGATACACACACCGGAACAAAAACCGCACAAAGCCGCCGTCACACCCACTCCCACATTTTTCCAAACCCCTGCCGCCGCGCCGCGGACAGCACGCCACGCGGCAACGGAATCCGCCCCAAATCCAGCTTGACCCGAACCTTTCGCACGCGCGGCCTCAGCACCGCCTTCGGCC
>CAIYCW010000011.1 GCA_903924855.1 uncultured Rhodospirillales bacterium
CAGGCCGAGCAGGATCACCCGGCGGTTGGACAGCACCTGCCAGATCGACATTGGCTGCGGCTTGGCAAGCGCGGCCTCCTCGGCTGCGATGCTGGCCGCAAGCGTCGTGCGCTCGGCCTCGGTCAGCCAGCTTGCGGTCTGCGGCCGGTCGGACAGATAGAACAGGCAGGCGAGGCCCACGGCGATGGTGGGGGCGGCTTCGAGGATGAACATCCACTGCCAGCCCTGCAGCCCCAACACGCCGTCAAGCCCGAGCAGCAGGCCTGAGATCGGCGAGCCGATGAAGTTGGCGGCCGGGATCGCCACCATGAAGGTTGCGATGATGCGGGCGCGCTCGCGCGGCGGGAACCAGTAGGTGAGATAGAGGATGATGCCGGGAAAGAACCCGGCTTCCGCGGCACCCAGCAGGAAGCGCAGCGCGATGAAGGAGTTGGGGCCGGTTGCCAGCGCCATGCAGCCCGAGATCAGCCCCCAGCTGATCATGATGCGCGCAATCCAGCGCCGTGCGCCGAAACGCTGCAGCGCCAGGTTGCTCGGCACCTCGAACAGGAAGAAGGAGATGTAGAACAGCCCGCCGCCCAGGCCGAAGATCGAGGCGGTGAGGCCCAGCTCCTTGTTCATCGACAGCGCGGCGAAGCCGATATTCACCCGATCGATGACCGAGAGGATGTAGCACAGCATCAGGAAGGGCAGCAGACGGAGCGACACGCGGCGCATCAGGGCCGCGTGCGCGGTGCGTGTGGCCATCATTCCGTCTGCCATGGATCTGTCCCCCCGGTTTGCGCCTCAGCGCAGCACAGCGGGGGGATGGGTGCAACCATTTGTCATACAAACATCGCAGGCCAACACGGCCGGCTGGAACAATCGGGTTGCACCCGCCTCACGCGGTCAGGCGCCTCACTCGGCGGCGATGGCGGGGGAGAGTTTGGGCACTTTCAGGCTGGAGCCGCGCGGCAGGTTGTACTGGCCGGGATCGACGGTTTCGAAGAACTCCAGCACCTCGGCGGTCTTCACCACATCGGCGTATTTGGCGTGCATGTCGCACAGGTTAATGGCGTGGCTCGCCTCGCTGCGGTCGAAGCAGCCTTCCTCGGCCAGTGTCACGCGGTAGTTGAGGCTGAACGCGTCGAGCACGGTGGCGCGCACGCAGCCCGAGGTGGTGGTGCCGGTGACGATGACGCTGTCACAGCCGAGCAGCGTGAGGTAGGAGGCCATGTTGGTGCCGAAGAAGCCGGAGGGCTTCTGCTTGTAGATCACCAGATCCTTCGGCCCCGGGGCGATCATGTCCACGATGGCGTTGCCTTCGAGGTTGGGCACCGCGATCTTGGAGGTGTCTTCGCCGTTGCGCTTGTTCTTCCACGCCCAGCTGCCGGCGTCCCAGTTGTCTTCGCGGCGTATGCCGGTGGTGTAGATCACCGGGATGCCCTGGTCGTGGGCCTTGTCGCGCAGCGCCTGGATGTGGGGCAGCGCCTCCCAGGCGACGGCACCGCAGGAATTGCGCCATTTCTGGATGGATTGCAGGATCGGCTCCGGCTTTTCGCCGCAGAACGCCCAGTTGACGTCGATGATCAGCAGGGCAGGGCGCTTGCCGAAGCCCTGGCGGGTGCCGTAGCCGGCGGCCGAGAAGACCTCCTTGTCCTGCTCGGTGAGGAATTTGTTCCAGATCGGCTCGCTCATGTGTGTCTCCATTGGTGAGGCGGTTTGGTGGGACGCCCAAGCGCGCCCTACCCGAGTTCATTCAAGTCGGCGCCGGCCCGCTCCCCCACCCGGCCACCCATCAAGCATACTGGCGTGGGCGGCCGGGTGGGGGAGCGCGACTTCTGCCGGTCAGGCGTTGGCGACGAAGCTCATGTCGATGATGGCGTCATAGGGCACGTCCTGCTTCAGCAGGCCTGCGGCCATCACGACGGATTTGGCGGTGGTCCAGGATTGTTCGCTGATCAGGCCCTTCTTGCTCCACAGCTCGTCCGCGAAGGTGCGGGTCAGCGTTGCCTTCAGATCGTCCGGGTTCATGGTGGGGAAGTCCGCCTTGGCGATCTTGGCGGCCTCGTCCGGGTTGGCGTAGGTGAATTCGAGGCCGCGCATGACGCCGCGCACGAAGCCGGCCACCGCGTCCTTGTTGGTGTCGATCGATTCCTTGCGCACGTTCAGCGTGGAATAGGCGTAGGGGCCAAGCTCCTTGGGCACGTTGTAGAACGGCTCGCCCCAGATGCCGGCGCGGATGCCCTGGGTGATGGTGGGCTCGGAGACGGTTGCGAAATCGGCCTGGCCGGCCTTGAGGGCGGCGAGCTGGGCGGCGCCGTTGATCTCGAGGATCTTCACGTCCTCGATCGGTTTGAGGCCGGCCTTGCCCACGATGTAGCGGGTGATGGAGTTGGGGGTGCCGCCGAGATAGCCGCCGGCGATGGTGCGGCCCTTGAGGGTTGCGGCCATGTCCTTCGGATCGACGGCAACACCCGGGCGGGCGACCAGATAGACATTGCCGCGATCGACCACGTTGGCGACGGCGCGGATCTCGGCCCCCTTGATCTTGGCGTAGGCGTTGTGCTCCGGCCCGCCGATGAAGGCGAAGGCCTGGCCGGACAGCACGGCGTTGATGTGGCCGGAGCCGGATTCCATGGTGAGCAGCTTCACCGAGACTTTTTCGGCCTCGAAGAAGCCCTGCCGCATGGCGACGTAGAGCGGCAGATAGCCGGTGCCGTGCAGCGGCTCGGCCACGATCAGCTCGGTTGTGGCGGCACGGGCGATGCTGGGCATCGCGAGGGAGACGGTTGCGGCTGCGGTGAAATGACGGCGGGACAGTTTCATCGAGGAGCCTCCTTCAGGAATGCGTCACGCCGCGGACCAGGACTTTCTCAAGGGCCGAGACGGCCACGTACATCGCGATCGACAGCGACGCCAAAACGATCACCGCCACCCAGACCAGGGCGATCTCGTAGGTCTGCCCGGCATAGAAGATGGTGCGCCCCAACCCGTGCTCGGCTGCGATGAACTCGCCCACCACGGCGCCGGTCAAAGCGAGGCCGATGTTCACGCGCAGGATGGAGATGATCCAGGGCAGGCAGGACGGGATGACGAATTTGCGAAACACCTGCCAGCGGCTGGCGCCGAGCGAGTAGAACAGCCGCTCGCCGTCGCGATCGACCGCCCGCACGCCGGAATAGGTGGTGATGGTGGAGACCACCATGGTGAGTGCCGCCGCGATCGCCACCTTTGAGGCGAGGCCGATGCCGAAGATCAGGATGATCAGCGGCGCCAGAGCAAGTTTGGGGATGCTCTCGAAGCAGATGATGTAGGGCTGCAGCGCGCGGGCCCAGTTGCGCGACCACCACAGCGAAAGCCCCAAGGCGGCGCCGAGGCTGGTGCCGAGGACGAAGCCCAGGATGGTTTCGCGAAAGGTGGTGGTGATATCGAGCCAGGCGGTGCCCTCGCTGAAGAAGACCACCAGCATGCTGGCGATGGCCGAGGGCTGCGACCAGAAGAACGGGTCGAGTAGCCTGGTGCGGGCTGCGATCTCCCAGGCGGCGACCAGGCTTGCGAACAGGCCGGCCTGGATCAGGATCAGCTTGGGCAGCGACCAGAGCACCTCCTTCGGCAGGCGGCGCGGGCGCCGGGGCCGGGCGGCCTGCGCCTTGGGCTTTGGAACCTCGATGAAATCATCGGCGCTGGTGCTTTGGCCGGACATGGGCAGTTCCAGGCTGTGGGTGAAAGCGAGGGGGAAATCGGGGCTCAGGCGGCGTCCTCGAGCGGTTGGTCCTGGTGCAGCAGCTCGATGCAATGCTGCTTCAGGGCGGTGAAGCCGGAGGTTGTGCTGATGCTGGCCGGACGTGGGCGGGACAGTGGCACGTCGATCGTCTCGATGATGCGGCCGGGCCTGGTTGCCATCACGTGGATGGTGTCGGACAGGAAGATCGCCTCGTCGATGTCGTGGGTGACGAAGACGACGGTCTTGCCGAAATCGGCCCAGAGCTGGAGCAGCCATTCCTGCATGCGGGCCCGGGTCTGGGCGTCGAGTGCGCCGAAAGGTTCGTCGAGCAGGATGACGTCGCTGTCGATCAGCAGGGTGCGCAGCAAGGCGGCGCGCTGGCGCATGCCGCCGGAGAGGGTTGCGGGGAAGCGGTCTTCGAAGCCGCCGAGGCCGTAGCGGTGCAGATAGGGGCGGGCGCGGGCGCGGCTTTCCTTGGCCGGCCAGCCCTGGATCTCCATGCCGAGCACGACATTGTCGAGCACGGTGCGCCAGGGCAGCAGCAGGTCCTTTTGCAGCATGTAGCCGACGCGGCCGATGGCGCCGGTGATATCCTCCCCATCCAGCCTCACCTGGCCGGTGGTGGGCGGCTGCAGGCCGGCGATGACGTTGAACAGGGTGGATTTGCCGCAGCCGGACGGGCCGATCAGGCTGATGAAGCGGCCTTCCGGCACGGCGAGGCTGACGGGGCTCAGCGCCTGGTGGCTGCCACCGGGGAGTTGGAAGGTCACGGACACATCGTCGAGCCGCAGCTTCATCGCCGGCGCTCCTCACGCAACAGGGCAGGGGTTGCCTGCGTCCTGTGCAGTTGATGACGAAACAGAGCACAGCACAGGATGGGCCATGCTGAGAAGCGAAGAAATGCAGCGTTGTATGACGATTTTTTCGATTATCCGCTCATGCCAGACACAATAAGCGCTAATAATATGCAGAACTAGTTTATAAATTAGGCAATTGCGTATTTTACAACCAACTGTTGTCTCCGTGGTCGGCAGCCTCTTGGGGGTTCCGTGCGGGCCGGGCCGCTGTAAGCTGCCGGCATGACCGTGCTTCTCACCCTGCTGACCATGCTGGCCTTTGCCGCCAATTCGCTGCTGGCGCGGGCGGCGCTGGCAGGTGCTGCGATCGATCCGGTGAGCTTCACCTTGCTGCGGCTGGTCTCCGGGGCGGCCATGCTGGCGGTGGTGATGCTGTGGCGGCGCGGCTGGCAGGGGCTTGCGGCCCGGCCGGGCAACTGGATCTCAGCACTGTGTCTGTTGGGCTATGGCATCGGTTTCTCGCTGGCCTATCTGCGGCTGACCGCGGCCACCGGCGCGCTGATCCTGTTCGCCGCCGTGCAGGCCAGCATGATGCTGCTGGCAGCACTGCAGGGGCATCACCCCCGCCGGGGGGAGTTGCTGGGGCTTGCCATCGCCTTGGCGGGTTTCGTCTGGCTGATGCTGCCGGGGCTGCACACACCCGATCGGCTGGGCGCCGTGTTGATGGCGGGCGCCGGGGCGGCCTGGGGCGGCTATTCGATGCGCGGCCGCGGCGGGCGGGACCCGGTGGCGGAGAGTGCCGGCAATTTCCTGCGCGCGGCGTTGCTCTGCGCGGGGATGGCGGCACCGGTGCTGCTGGTGGCGGCGCCCGCGATCCACGATGATGGCGCGGCGCTGGCTGTGCTGTCCGGTGCGGTGACCTCCGGGCTGGGCTATGTGTTGTGGTATCGTGTGCTGACGCGGCTGACCCCGATCGCCTCGGCCAGCGTGCAGCTGACCGTGCCGGTGATTGCGGCCTTTGGCGGGGTGATCGTGCTGGGGGAGGCGATGACGCAGCGCCTGGTGCTGGCGGCCTTGGTGATCCTGACCGGCGTTGGCCTCACCGCGATTATGCGCGCACGGTGAGGCCGGGCTGATCTATCCGATATGGATGATCTCGCCGCTGCGCGCCGCCTGTTGGATGGCCGCCATCACCCGCAAGGTCTGCAGGCCTTCGCGCCCGCTCACCACCGGGGTCGCCGTGCCGCGGATGACGGCGCAGAAATTGTCGATCTGGCAGGCGAGCGGGTCCTCGTGCGCCACCGCCACACGCTCGGCTGCGATCGGCTCCCACCAATCGGGTTTCGTGGTGTGGCGCCACAGATCCAGATGCGGCACCGACAGCGAGGCCTTGCTGCCGCCGATCAGATAGGTGCTCTCGGGCGTTTGCGTGTAATGCGGGTTCTCGCCCGCGGTGAATTCCCAGCTCCAGGGTGAGACCACGGTGTCTGACACGTTCATGGTGCCGAGTGCGCCCGAGGCGAAGCGCAGCAGGATCACCGCACTGTCCTCCACCGCAAGTCCGCGCACCGCGTTGGAGGTGGCGGCCTGCACCGAGACGATCTCGCCGCAGAGATGGCGCAGCAGATCGACATCGTGAATGAGGTTGAGCAGCACCGGCCCCGCACCTGGCTGGCGGCGCCAGAGCGGCTCGAAATAACTGTCCGGCTTGAAGAACCAGCACGTGGCCTGCACGGAGATGATCCGCCCCAGATGCCCCTGTTCGATCTGCGCGCGGGCCTGGCGCACCAGCGGGTTGTGGCGGCGGTGATGGCCGGTGAGCAGTGGCAGGCCGCGCTCCTCGAACGCCTCCACCAGGATCTGCGCCTGTGCCATTTCATCGGCCAGCGGCTTTTCCACCAGCGCCGGCAGCAGGGCGGCGGCGCAGGCCAGGCCGTGCGGCACGTGCAGCTGGTTGGGGGTGGCGATCACCACACCCTCCGGCCGGTCCACCGCAAGCATCGCTTCAAGCGACGGATACCAGGGCACCTGATGGCCGGCCGCCAGCGCGCGGCCGGGATCGGCCGGGTCGATGATGGCGGCGAGCCTTGCATTCGGATTGGCCGCGATCCGTGCCGCGTGTTGCCGGCCGATCAG
>CAIYCW010000012.1 GCA_903924855.1 uncultured Rhodospirillales bacterium
CTTGAGCTGTTGTGCCGGGCGGTGACGCCGCGGCGGTTTTCCACGCGGTTCGATGCGTTCTTCTTTGTGGTGGACGCGGCACGGACCACGGCTGGCATCGATGTGTCCGGCGAGTTGGAGGCTCTGGCCTTTGTGGGGTTGGCGGAGATGCCGGGCCTGGAGCTGTCTGTGCCGACGCGCTTTGTGCTGGAGCAACTCAAGCTTTGGCTCAGTCTTGCCCCTGCTGAGCGGGCATTGCCGCGTCCGGTGGCGGTGCTGCGGGAGCAGACGATGGCGTTGGAATAGCCCAGCCGCTGGCGGTGGGGATTGCTGCACCCTCCCTGCTCAGCTTTTGCAGATGGGCCAGCACGTTGCGGGCGGCGGCGGTGTGCATGGCGAGCGGCAATGTCGGGTAGAGCCGGGCCACGATGCGCACCACCTCTCCCACGCCTGCATGCAGGCAGGCGTGGATTTCTGCCTCACGGTCCAGGCGATGCTGGCGCAGGGCGGTGGCATGGGCGTGCGGTTCGTGGATCACCGGGCCATGGCCTGGCAGATAGAGGGTGGCGTGTTCCCTGAGCAGCCTGTCCAGGGAGGCGATATAGGCGGCCATGTCGCCTTCCACCGGGTCCACGATGGAGGACGACCAGCCCATCACGAGATCCGCGGTGAGCACCACGCCGTCCTCGCGCAGCAGGCAGATATGGTCGTCCAGATGGCCGGGCGTGTGCAGCACGCGCCAACCGTGCACGAAGTCGCCATTGGCAAGGCGGTGGTCCGGGTTGGTGCGAGGGCCGAAGGCATGGACCGGGGCGTGGGTCTGCGCGCGCAGCCAGGCGAGGCCGCCGGTGTGGTCGCTGTGGGAATGGGTGATCAGGATGGCGGCGATCGGACCTGCGGCGTGCAGCACGGCGCTGAGATGGGCCGGCATGTGTGGACCTGGATCGACCACGAGGCAGCCCTGGGTGGTTTCGATCAGATAGGTGTTGGTGCCGTGATAGGTCATCGGGCCGGGATTGTCGGCAACGACGCGGCGAATGCCGGGGATCACCGCAAGGGCGGTCTCTCTCGGGGGCGATGGCTCGGTGAGGAATTGCAGTTTGGTCATTCTGAGCCCCATTGGAGACGATATCGGTGCCGTGTCACAAGCACGCGATGGAATACGCCGAATACGTGCTGATGGATGCCGAAGAGCAACGGCTGTGGTGGTACAGGGCGCTGCATGCGCGCCTCGTGGCGCTGCTTGCTGGCGTTCATGGGCGGGTGGTGGATGCGGGGTGCGGCACCGGTGGATTGCTGCAGGTGCTGGCGCAGGCGCGGCCGGATCTGGATCTGCTGGGGGTGGAGTTCGACGCCGGGGCAGCACGGCTGGCGGCGCGGAAATCCGGCGTTGCGGTGCTGCGTGGCAGCATCAACGCGATGCCGTTGGCGGATGGCTGTGCCGATGCGGCGATCGCCGCCGATGTTCTGTGTCATGCGGCGGTTGAACCGATGGTGGCCCTTGGTGAGTTGCGCCGGGTGGTGCGGCCGGGTGGGTTGGTTGTTTTGAACATGCCGGCCTATCGCTGGATGATGTCGGCGCATGATCGGCGGGTTCACAATGCGCGGCGGGTGACAGCGGGTGAACTGCGGCAGTGGCTGCTGGCGGCGGGCCTGGTGGAGGTGCGGACGCGGTTCTGGAACAGCCTGTTGTTCCCGCTGATGGTGGCGCAGCGCAAATTGTTGGCGCGGGGGGATGCGGCGAGCGATGTTGCCGCGATTTCGCCATGGCTGAATGCCAGTCTGCTTGCGGTGACGCGGCTTGAGTGGCATCTGCCGGCGCTTCCGGTGGGTGGGTCGATCCTGGCCACCGCGCGCGTGCCTGGTTCCAGTCCGGAGACATCGAGATGACGCCGCCTGATGTGTATGCTGCCGCGACGACATCCGGCCCTGCCGGTGCGTCCGGTGTTGGGCTGTCCGTGGTGGTGCCGGTGTATCGCGGTGCCGCAACCGTTGGCACGCTGGTGGAGGCGCTGCAGGCGCTGCGGCCGGAGGGTGGGCTTGAGATCGTGCTGGTCAATGACGGCAGCCCGGACAATTCGGCCGAGGTGTGCCGGGCGCTGGTGCGCACCGCTTTGGTGCCGATCGTCTATGTCGAGCACACGCGCAACTATGGTGAGCACAACGCGGTGATGACCGGGCTGCGGCTGGCGTCCGGACGGTTTGTGATCACCATGGATGATGATCTGCAGAACCCGCCTGAGGAGGTGGTGAAGCTGTATGACCATGCCCGGCTGGGCGGCTGGGATGTGGTCTACACGCGCTACGCCATCAAGCAGCATGCGGCGTGGCGCAACATTGGCAGCCGGTTTGCCAACAAGGTGGCGGATTGGCTGCTGGACAAGCCGGCCGGGCTGTACCTGTCGTCGTTTCGCTGCATGGCGGCCAGCGTGGTTGCCAATGTGGCGCTGTATCGCGGCCCGTATCCCTATGTGGACGGGCTGATCATGCAGGTGACGCAGCGCATCGACAGCATCGAGGTGCGGCATTTTCCGCGCGCCGAGGGCCGGTCGAACTACACGCTGCGCCGGCTGGTGCTGCTGTGGCTGAACCTGGCCACGTCGTTCTCGCTGGCGCCGTTGCGGCTGGCCATTCTGGCCGGGCTGGTGATGGCGATGCTGGGGGCGGCGGGGGCGGTGGCGACGATTGTGGAGGCGCTGTCGTCTGACCGCATTCCGTCTGGCTGGGCGTCGACGATGACCGCCATTTTGTTGGTGGGGGGTGTGCAGTCGATGGTGCTGGGGGTGCTTGGCGAGTATGTCGGGCGCACCTTCCTTTCGGCCAACGGCAAGCCGCAGGGCAGCGTGCGGCTGGTGGAGCGAGGCACTGGGCGGCCGGCGGAGATTGGCCTGGAGGACGCGGCGTGACGCTGTCCTGGGTGTTGTTGCTGGTGGCCATCGCCGTCAGCATGGTGGGGCAGGTGCTGCTGAAGTCCGGTGCCGCGGCGCCGAGCCTGTTGGCGCAGGTGTTGAGCTGGCAGACCATTTTCGGGCTGGGGCTCTACGGGTGTTCGGCGATGCTCTACATTGTAGCACTGCGACGGATCCCGTTGTCGGTGGCACTGCCGTCGACCGCCCTTTCTTATATTGCTGCGGCTCTGGTCGGGCATTTTGTGTTCGGTGAGGCTTTGGGCCCGTTGCATCTGGGTGGCATCGGGCTGATCGGTGCCGGGGTTGTGCTGTTGGCGTTCGCCTGAGTGGCGGAGGCGGAAGCGGGGCCGCATGCGGGGTGGGTGTGCGGATTGCTTCGCGACTCGGGGGAGCGTGCTAGCTTCTTAGGGCTTTGACCTGTGGAGCGGTGTGTGATGGCCACGATGCGATTGGGCGCGACCTTGCTGGCATGCGGGCTGCTGACCGGTCTGGCCGTGCCCGTTATGGCTTCGGCGCAGGCGATTTCGTCCGAGACATTGGCTGCTCCGGGGGGCATGGCGGCCACGCCGGGCCGGGCATCGATCGGCTCAGCCCGACCTTTGGCTGCGGCTGAACCGCGCTTGGGTGCACCGATGGACGCTGCCGGTTCGGCGGCAGGCTCGGTGCCGGCCTTAACGGACAGGGCTGCTGTCGAGGGTGCCGGTGCGACGCAGCTGGGACGCTCTGTGCCCGGCGCTGCCGCAGGTGCTCAGGCTTTGCAGGCGCAGGCTGATCAGGCCGGCACTTCGGTGCGAGGGAACGCTGCGTCCGCCGTGTCCAAACATGTGGCTTCACTGCATGGGACCAAAAAACCGGCCACGAAGGTTGCGGCTGCGAAATCCGGCACAGGCAAGGTTGCCGCGACCAAGGCCAAGACGTCCAAGAAGCTCGTTGCAAAGACCCACAAGTCTGCTTTGCCCAAGGGCAATGCGGCGTTGGTGCCTGCGATCAACGGCTGACGCTGCTTTGATTGTGGTGGGGTGGCGGTTTTGTGAGATCACGATTTCGTGGAATAAGGCGGCGCCGGAGCCAAGCCTGATCGTCATGAAATGACGTGGTGCGGCCACGCTTATCGTTATGCCGCGCTGCAGCAGGCGCTGTGACAAAAAAAGATATCAAATGACACCAATTTCGGTCTGATTGATCCAAGGTGGGGCTCTGGTTGATCCCCGAATTGCTGATTGTCGGGGTGGAGGGTTGTTGGTATCGGTCAGCCCGGGCCACAGACGGACAGGTGACAGCGATGGATCAGAATGCTCTGCGTTTCCAATCAAAAGCCGGCTATGCGGCTGCGAACGCTTTTGATGCTGGTGTGCCGGTGATATCACGCCGAGGTGTGCTGGCGGGGCTCGGTGGGGCTGCGGCTGCCGGTCTGGCGCCGATGCGTTCGGCCTCAGCTGATATCGTGGGGCTGGTTGTGGTGGGGGCCGATGGCTGGCTCTACCCGATCTGGGACGAGGTGCGCCGCTTTGACGCCGCCCGGTTCCAGCAGGTGACGACGCTGATCAATACGTCGGTTGCGGTGATGAAGAAGGCCGGCATCGAGGTGGTGATCTCGCTGACGCCGTCCAAGTCGCGGATCTATCGGGAATTCCTGCCGAAGGACTTCCAGTTCACCGCCGAGACCGAGAAGCGCTACGTGATGGCCCTGGATGCGCTGCGCAAGCCGGGCACGCTGGTGCCGGACCAGGCGACGGCGTTTATCGAGGCGCGCAAGGCCAATCCGCAGGGGCAGTATTTCTTCAAGACTGACACGCATTGGACACCGCTGGGCGCCGAACTGGCGGGCAAGCTGATCGCCAGTGAGGTGAATGCGAAGCTGAAGCTTCCGGCCTCCAAGAAGCCGGGTGTGAAGCTGGGCGACCCGATGCAGATGGTGCAGGCGAAGAACGACCTGGCCGATCAGATGCCGGCGGCGGAGAAGGCCAAATACACCAAGGAGTTCTACACGATCCGCAAGGATCTGAGTGCGGCCGATGCGGGCTCTGCGCTGACGGAAGATGATTCGTCTGACACGGTGGTGGTGGGCAACAGCTACACCCAGCCGAAATACGGCTTCTCGGCCACCATCTCGGCGGGGCTGAACCGCCCGGTTGGGCTGGCGTGGCGCGTGCATCAGTTTGGCTCTTACGCGATTTTGCTCGAATACCTCGCGAGCCCGGCGTTCAAGCAAAGCCGGCCCAAGTTGATCGTGTGGGATTTCGAGGAGACCGACATGGAAGGCAGCCCGGAGCGCAAGGATTTCTGGGGCGAGCATGCCATGACCGGCGAGACGTTCCTCAGCAAGCTGACCGCTGCGGTGGCCGTCTGATGCGCCCGGTGCTGAGCAGCGTGATGCGACGCTGCCTGGTGGCGCTGGGGCTGATTGGCCTGTCCGCGGTGAGCGGGCAGGCACAGGAGGCTCTGTATGGACCGCAGCCACCGAAAGGCTCGGCCTATGTACGGATCGTAAACGGGCTTGATGCGCCGGTGGATGTGACGCCGGAGTTCCGGACCGCGTTGCATTTGGGAACCGCGGATGGTGACCGGGTTTCGACATATGAGGTGGTTGAGGCGGTGGCTGGCAAGCCGCTCAAACTGTCGTTCAAGGTTGCCGGCAAATCCATCGCGGCCAGCGTGAGTGCAGAGGCTGACGGATTTTTAACTGTTTTGTTGGTCTCCGACAGCTCTGCTGGCGCAAAGGCTGTTGGTGTGAATGATCTGGCACAGTTCAATCAAAACAGAGCGCGTTTGTCTTTCTATAACGCTGTTGTTGACTGTAACGATGGCGTTTTGGCGATCGAGAATGGTGGACAGGCTGTGTTCAAGGATGTAGAGCAAGTTGCATCACGGGCACGGGCGGTCAACCCGGTCACGGCGCGGGTCGTTGCCGGGTGCAATGGCAAAACGGCCAGTCCAGTCGAGCTTTCGGGTCTTGATGCCGGCGGTATGGTAAGCGTGTTCCTGGTGGGTGGAAGCGACAAACTGGCTGATTTCGTGGTTCACGACGTGGTGGTCCCGTACCACCACTAGCGGAAAGGTCGTCATGTTGCGGTATGTCCTCCTGCTGGCCGGTGTGATGCAGGTGTGGAGCATCACCGGCCACTTCGTGCATGCCGACACATTGGCAACACAACCTGCTGCAGGCGGCTCCACCGCATCGGTGGAGCCGGCTGCACCCGCACAGGCTTTGCCTTCCGGCCGCATGTCCGACGAGGCGCTGCAACTGCTGCTGGAAAAGGCGCAGTTCTGGTTCGAGAAGGGCCGGCCGGATGTGGCGATCGATTTCTACAAGCGCATCCTGACCATCGACACCACCAACGAGGACGCGTTGGTGGGGGCAGCCAAGGTGTCGCTGGATCTTGGCCAGGAGGAGGCGTCGCGGGGGTTCACCGAGCGTCTGCGCAAGGTGGCGCCGGATGATCCGTGGTTGAACCAGTTTGATTCAGCCAAGCGACGCTCCAAGGAAGAGGCCGCGGTGCTGTCCGAGGCGCGGCATCTGGCTGTGCTGGGGCAGCGTGACCAGGCTTTGGCGAAGTATCGCACGCTGTTTCCCAACGGGCAGGTGCCGAAGGATCTCGCGGCTGAATACTACCCGCTTTATATCGCAAGCCTGCCCGAGGAATCGGTGGAGGCCAATGATGCGCTGACCACGCTGCAGAAGATGGCGGAAGACGATCCGAAGGATCTGACCCTGCAACTGGCTGCAGGCCAGGCCATGGTGTCGCTTGAAGGCAGCCGCGCGGAGGGGATCGAGCGGCTGCATCAGCTGTCGCACAATCCGGTGGTGGCGCATCGGGCGCGGGCGATCTGGCGCCAGGCGCTGCTGTGGCAGGGTGCCGATTTCCAGGCGCAGGATCAGTTGGAAGAGTATCTGAAGGAAAACCCGACCGATCCGGAGTTGGAGGCCAAGCGGGCCGAGTATCGCGCCAGCCTGCCCAACCCGGGGCTGCGGGCGCGGATGAACGGCTATGAGGCGGTGCGCCAGAAGGACGCCAAGACCGCCGAAAAATTCTTCCAGGACGCGATCGACTATGACGCGACGGACGCTGATGCGGTGGTGATGATGGCCGTGGTGCGCCAGATGCAAGGCCGGACGGCGGAGTGGCAGGCGCTGCTCAACAAGGCGATCGGGCTGGCGCCGGATCGCAAGCAGGAATTCCTGGGCATGCTGGGCGCCGATCCGGTGGCCAATGCGAAGGCGGCCGAGGAATCGTCCAAGGCGATCATCGCGCAATACAAGGAAGTGGCCCGGCTTGCCGACAGCGGCAAGTTCGATGAGGCGGAGAAATTGCTGCGCTCGCTGATCGGCACACAGCGCAATGCCGGATCGTATATCCAGCTTTCGGATATCCAGGCGCGCGCCGGTCATCTGGCCGCGGCGGAGAGCAGCCTGCGAACCGCTCTGGCGGCCGAGCCGGACAATGCGGATGCGAATATCGCCTTGGCCGGATTGCTCAATCGGGAGGGCAAGACCGCCGAAAGTGCGGCCATGCTGGACCGGGCCGAGGCAGGCTATGCCGCGAAGAACGACGCCAAAGGGTTGCAGGCGGTGCACAGCGCCAAGGCGGATCGGATGCGCCAGGAGGCACTCAAGATCAACGATCTTGCTGCCCGCCAGGATGCGCTGCGCAAGGCTCTTGCGATGGATCCGTCCAGCTGGTGGATCAGGCTGGAGATGGCGCGCACCCTGCGCCAGAACGGCCATGGCACGGATGCGCAGGCGCAGATTGACGAGGCGGAACATGCGGCGCGGGCGCCCGGTGCGCTTGAGACCCAGTCCGGCCGTGATGCGCTGCAGGTGGCGTTCATCTGGGCGCAGGAGCGCAATGACACCGCCAAGGCGCAGTCGCTCGCGGATCTGATCCCGGTGGACAAGCGACCGGCTGCGATGCGCGACTATCTGGCGCAGCTGGCGTTCAAGGATCAGGTCGAGCGCGCCGCCGCCGCCGGGCCGTCTGCCCGGATGAAGTTGCTGGAAATGGCAGCGCAACCGGATCCGACCGGGGCACGGGGACAGGATATCGGCCGTGCTTTCGTCAAGATGGCGGACCTGGATGGCATGCATCGGACGCTGAATGCCGCGTTGAAGGCAACACCTGCGCCCACCACGGCACAGCGTATCGCCTATGCCAATCTGCTTGTGGAGGCCAACGACCTCAATTCGGTGCGACCGATTTTGGCCGGGATCGATCCGAAGTCGCTGACACCGGCGCAGGCATCCACGGTGCGAGGAATTTTCGATTCATTGGCGGTGGCCCAGGCCGATCAGCTGATGCAGGACAACAAGCCGGACCAGGCGGCGAAGCTGCTGGAAGCCCGCCTGGCGCACGGTGAGGACAGCGTGCCACTGAAGGTGGCGGCGGCCCGGGCCTCAATTGCGGAAGGCCATGCCGATACCGCGCTGCCGGTTCTGATGACCATCCTGCAGCAGGACCCGTCCAACGGAGCGGCACGCAGCGGGGCGATCGAGGCATCGATCCAGCTTGGCTATCTGCGTCAGGCCGACGAGCTGGTGACTGACGGGATCAGCCGCAATCCGCAGGATCCGTTCCTGTTGATGCAGGCGGCCAATATTGCGCAGGCGCGCGGCGACAAGGGACGAGCGCTGGAGTATCTGCTGAAAGCCAAGGCCGTGCGCGCCACCCAGGCGGACGCCGTGCCGGTGTCGGCACCTGCCAACGCGCCGGTGCATTGACCGCTCCATGGCGCGTGTCAGCCGGCTGATCAGCCCGGCAGGTTGGCGAAACGCCCGTTGTGATACAGCAGCGGGCTGCGCATGGTCGGCAGCTCGATGCGGGTGACGCGGCCGACACAGATTGTGTGCGTGCCATAGTCGATCTCGGCTTCGAGCCGGCACAGCATGCTGGCCGCCGCGCCAGCGAGATGGCGCAGACCCTCCGCTCCCTCGATCCACTCTCCCACGGCGAAACGCTCGGCGGCACTCAACTGACCCCCAAAGGCAGCGCCGATCTCACCCTGTCCCTCGGCGAGCAGGTTGACACAGAACAACAAGCTGTCACGAACCGCATCGCGGATCGATGCCGCGCGGTTGATGCAGACCAGAAGGGATGGCGGGTCCATCGAGACCGAGACGACGGATGACGCGGTCATGCCCAGATGCGCCTCTCCCTGACGGCAGGTTATGACGAAAACGCTGCTGGCAACGCGGCGCATGGCGCTGCGAAAATCTTGCGTCAGGTCTGTCTGGTCGGCTGCAGTGTCCACGGTGCGGCATTCCTGTGTCGTTGGCTATTGGATTACCGGGGCCTGTTCGGGCTGGCAATCAGGCTGCTACGATTGGGCGGCAGATCACAACGCGGGAGTGAAACATGATCGGACAGGACGCCAGGCAATATGCCGATGGCAAAATGCTTGCAGAAGTCGACCAGGGCGTGGGGCTCATCACCTTCAACCAACCCGAAAAACGCAACGCCATGTCGGTTGCGATGTGGGACGGGCTGAGCGCCATCCTCGACGACTTCCTGGCCGATGACAGCGTGCGCGTGGTGGTGCTGACCGGCGCCGGCCCGAAAGCCTTCGTCTCCGGTGCCGATATCAGCCAGTTCGACCAGCAACGCGCCAGCGGCAACGCACAGCTGGAATATGACCGTCTGACCAGCGCGGGCCGTGCGAAACTCGCAACCTTCCCGAAACCGGTCATCGCCCGTATCCGCGGCTTCTGCCTGGGCGGCGGCCTTGGCATCGCCATGCAGGCGGATATCCGCATCGCCGCGGTCGACAGCCAGTTCGGCATCCCCGCCGCCAAACTCGGCATCGCCTATGGCTATGACATGACCCGCAAACTGGTCAGCCTGGTGGGCCCCGCACACGCCGCCATGATGCTCTACACCGGCAACCGGATCGACGCCAAGGAAGCCGCCCGTATCGGGCTGGTCAATCAGGTCGTCCCGGATGCCGACCTGTCCGACGTGGTGGTCGGCATCGCACGCACCATGGCCGATAACGCCCCCAACTCCCTGCGCATCGGCAAACTGGCGGTGGCCGAGACCCAAAGCTCCACCCCAGACAAAGCCAAGATCGACGCACTCGTCGCCACCTGCTTCGACACCGAAGACTACAAGGAAGGCCGCCTTGCCTTCGCCGAAAAACGGGCACCGCGCTTCACTGGGCGGTGATGGGCTGAGAGGGTGGCGTGTCCGGCTGGCGCCGGAATGGCCTTCGGCCCGACCCGGGCTCTGCCCGGGACCCGCAAGGGCTTGTCGCCCTTGACCCATGAGGTTTGATCCCTGACGTGAGATGGGGGTGTTGAC
>CAIYCW010000013.1 GCA_903924855.1 uncultured Rhodospirillales bacterium
ATTGCGAGACGCTCGGCTCCACCGCGCCCCGGGCCGGGCGGCCACCCGGCCCGGGGCATTCCTATTCTCCGGAACAACCAACCTATACGGCAACCTCAAGAGACAATTGCGAGCGCAGCGAAGCAATCCATCGAACCGCAGCCTCGCCCTGCGACATCCACCCCACCACCCCCAATCCACAAAAAATAAACACACCGGAACAAAATCCGCGCAAAAACGCGGAGCACCCCTCACCGTAATTTTCCAAACCCCGCCCGCCGCGCCGCCGACAGCATCCCCCGCGGCAACGGGATCCGCCCCAGATCCAATTTTGGCCGCGGCTTGCGCACCCGCACCATTTTAGGCTTCGGCACACGCGGCTCAGCCGGCGCCAGCCCGGGCTGCAAAACCTCCGCCCCGATCGCCAGCGCCCGGCACAACGGGCGCAACACACGCCCGGCCTGCGGCGCGGCCTGCAGCAGCGCCACCATCTCAGGCTGCTCCAGCACAAAGCGCAGCTGCGCCGAAAGACCCGCCGCCTCATGCGCGCCCGCACGCAGCAACCAGCCAAACCGCGTGGGCCAAACCGGCACGCGGCGCGCACGCCCGGTCACGGTCACGCTGGCCCGTGGCAATGCTGCCGTCCCGGCACGCCGCCACACGATGCCGCGTCGATGCCGCGCCAGCAGGCCCGCCATAAGCCGCCCGATCACCGCAATCTGCTGATACAACAGCAGCGCCAGCAGCCGATCCACCAGGCCACGGCCCGCCCACGCCCCCAGACGCTGCTGCAATGTCTGCAGCACAACTGGCAGGCTGATCGTCTCGGCGGGCAGGGATGCAGGCTCCATCCACCAGTGTGTTTCACGCGCTCTGGCTGTGTGCAAGATTTTTGCGGCCCCACACCGCGTCCGCCTGGCAATCAGCCATGCGTCTGCGGCTGACCGCCCCGGCGGCGTTATCTCAACCGATCCGCGCGCCGAGGCGTTGACGCGGCCTGCCCAGCCTCGTATCAAGCGCGCCTCGCGCGGGGTACCGCCCGCGGGACGGAATGGCGGTGTAGCTCAGCGGTAGAGCAGGGGAATCATAATCCCTTGGTCGGCGGTTCAAATCCGTCCACCGCTACCATTCCTTGGCGCCAGCTGCGGCTGACAGGCTGTTTGCTCCGGTGAACCGCAATCATTCATCCGACTGATCAACGTGCCATCGTCCGGCGCGTGAACCTCAATTCATATCGAAAATTTATCAATTAACAAAATCAAAAAGATAAATTATCGTTTTGTGTATTATTGAGGTGATATGCTGTCGTCATTTCAATAACGTGCATTATATATTGACCAGATATTTGTGGACAAATTCGGAAGCAATTTTCATTTCACGAAAAAACTCCTCGAAACATGTCTGTCTGTCCAATTTGATAAAACATAGATTGCAACCCAGATGTGGTCTGGGTTTCGAATATGAATACCGGCGTTGTATTGGGGAAATTATCCTTCAAATACCAGATTATCGCAGGGCGATTTCTTCTGAATGTTCTTCTGTCTGCCCCTGTTCTCACCACGGTCACAGCATTTCCTCAACCCTGTGTCGACCCACAACACTACGTGCCCGGGCTGGACGGGCGCTGGCGCCTGGTGGTCGGCTGCTACGGCGATGCCGCCAACCCAGAGGCCGGGTTTTCCGCGGTTTTGCCGCTTCTGATCGCCAATCTTGGTCAGACGGTGCAGATCGATCGCCAGGCCGGCACGCTCGCGGCACGCCGCGGCGCGCTCTATCTGATGATGCACGCCAAAGACCTCCGCGGCGCTGATGCGCTCATCACCCTGTCGACGGATGACGCAACCCCGCGCCCGAACCTGGTCCTCAGCGGACGGATCAACAGCCAGCAGGGCCCGGCACCGGACACAGACATCCCACGTGCGCAGATCGCGCGCGCGGGGCCGGCGCCCAGCGAACTGCACGCCCGCTGCGATGCGCAGATGTCGCGCGCTGATCCCGTCCAGGAAGGATAAGGCGCGTCACCGCCACGCTTGGTCCGGCGCCGGTTTTGAGCTACCGCTCATCGCCGAATGCGGTGGCTGCGGATGAAAGGTTTGGCGTGCGCGTAATTCATGTCATCGCCGGAGCCGAGATCGGCGGGGCCGAGACCTTCGCGGTGGACGCCATCACCGCCCTGGCCGAGCGCGGCGTCACCCAGCACGTGATCTGCCGCCCGCACGCAGCCCCGCTCGAACGCTATGCCATGGCCCGGATCGACACCACCACGCTCGGCTTCACCGCGCTGGACCGGCTGCTGCGCCGGCGCATCGTGGCCGACACCGCCCGGGGCTTCCGCCCCGATCTCGTCCATGCCTGGATGTCGCGTGCGGCAAGCTTCGTGCCCAAACGCCTGTCCTGCCCCGCCATCGGCTGGTTCGGGGACTACTACAAGCTGAAATACTTCACCGGCTGCGACGCCTTCTTCGCCGTCACCCCCGATATCGCGGCCTCCATCGTCAAGCGCGGCATGCCGCAGGCGCGCGTCTTCACCACCAACACCTTCGGCACCATGCCGGATGCGCCCCCCGTGCTCCGCGCCAGCCTCGACACGCCGGACCACGCAACCGTGGCCCTGGTGCTGTCGCGCATGCATGCCGTCAAAGGCATCGACACCATGCTGGAGGCGCTGGCCCGCGTCCCTGGCCTGTATCTCTGGCTCGCCGGAGACGGGCCGGAGCGGGCTGCCTATGAGGCGCTCGCCGCACGCCTTGGCCTGCAGGACCGGGTCCGCTTCCTGGGCTGGCGCAACGACCGCAAATCCCTGCTGCAGGCCTGCGACATCTGCGTGCTGCCCAGCCGCTACGAACCCTTCGGCACCGTCATCATCGAGGCCTGGGCCGCTGGCCGCCCGCTGGTGGCAACCAACGCCGCGGGGGCCCGCCAATACGTCACCCACAACGAGACCGGCCTGGTCAGCCCGATCGACGATCCGCAAGCCCTGGCCGCCAACCTTGCCCGCCTGCTCGCCGAGCCGGATCTCGGCCCCCGCCTCGCCGCCGCCGGCACCGCGCGCTACCAGGCCGATTTCACCCGCGACATCGTCATCACCCGGCTGATCGACGCCTATCGCCAGGTGCAGACGCTGGGCAAGTTTCAGCCAAGCGCGTAATCTGCCGCGATGACCTTCCTCCAGATCACGCGGATCGACCGCTACATCTTCCGCCAGTTGTTTTACGCCCAGCTTGCGGTCACCACCGGGCTGGTGGCGCTGATCTGGCTCACCCAGTCGCTGCGCTTCATCGACACCGTGCTCAACCGCGGCCTGTCGATGGGCGTGTTTCTGCGCCTGACCGGGCTGATGATCCCCAATTTCGTGGCGGTCATCCTGCCGATCACCTGCTTTGTCGTGGTGCAGTTCGTCTATCAGCGCCTGGCGAGTGACCGGGAGCTGACCGTGATGCGCGCGGCCGGCCTGTCCCAGTTCGCCCTTGCCCGCGCGGGCCTCGCCTTGGCCCTGCTCACCACCCTGGTCTGCCTGCTGCTCAACACCTGGATCGTGCCGGCCAGCTTCACCGCCTTTCGCCAATACCAGTTCGAGATCCGCAACCGCCTCGCCGCCGTGCTGCTGCAGGACGGCGTGTTCAACCCGGTCTCCGACAATCTGACCATCTATGTCCGCACCCGCGACGAGGACGGCACGCTGCACGGCCTGCTCATCGATGACGGCCGGCAACCCAACAGCCACGCCACCTTCCTTGCCGAAACCGGCCGCCTGGTCGGCAGCTCGTCCTCACCGCGCGTGGTGATGCAAAACGGCAGCCGCGAGGAGCTGGACCGTCAGACCGGCCGGCTCAACGTGCTCACCTTCAGCGAATACGTGGTGGACATGGCAAGCCAGACCGCCTCCGGCGAGACGCGGTTTCGCGATGTCGGCGAATACACCATGTCCGAGCTGATCAACCCCTCCGCCGAGGACATCGCGCTGCAGCGCGACGTGGGCAAGATCAAGGCCGAGCTGAACCGCAGGCTCACCACGCCGTTCACCGCCATCTCGTTTGTCATGGTGGCGCTGGTCGCCGTGCTGGCCGGCGGCTTTCGCCGTCATGGCGGGCTGCTGCGGCCGATCGTGGGCGTGCTGGTGGTGGTGGCGCTGCTGGCGATGGGGCTCGCTCTGGTCAATCTCGCCGCCCGCATGCCCAGCCTGCTGCCGCTGATGTGGGTGCATGCCCTGCTGCCCGGGCTGGCCGCCTCCCTGCTGCTGTTCGCCAATGGCGGCACCGGGCGGGTGATGTCGGTGCTGCAGCGCAAGCCTGCCTGAGTCCATAAACGTAGGGCGGAAGTGCGCAGCACCTCCGCCCCACCACGTCAACAAAAGTACGACATCACTCCGCCGGCTGGCGTGCAACCCCCGCCTTCTCCAGCGCGGTGTCGTGGCCCAGCAGCATCACGATCACCAAAGCCAGCGTCACAAAGGCTGCGATCAGCAGCAGCCCGCCATTGAAGCTGCCCGTGGCATCCTTGATGGCGCCCATCGCGAACGGCCCCGCAAAGCCGGACAGATTGCCGATCGAGTTGATCACCGCAATGCCCGCCGCCGCCGCAGGCCCGGACAGGAACGCCGTCGGCAGCGTCCAGAACACCGGCAGGATGGCGAACACCCCAAAGGCGCTGAACGAGAAGGCCAGCATCTTCAGCACCGGATCCTCAGTCAGCGTCGCCAGCACCAGGCCGATGGCCGCCACCGCCAGCGCGATCACCGCATGGTTCTTGCGCTCCAGCTTCTCATCCGAGCGCTTGGACCACCACACCATGCCGATCGCCCCCACCAGATAGGGGATCGCCACCACCCAGCCGGTCATCGCGTTCGACAGGCCGAACGCCTTGACGATGGTCGGCATGAAGAAGCCGACGCCGTAGTTGGACGCCACAGCGCCGAAATACACCACCGCCAACGCCAGCACGCGCGGGTTGGACAAGGTCTGCATCACCGAGAAATCATGCTTGCTCTCGCGCACCGCCCGCTCGGTGGACAGCGTGCGGGTCAGCCAGCCGCGCTCATCGGCGTTGAGCCACTGCGCATCGGACGGCTTGTCTGTCAGGTAGTTCAGCACCACCACGGACAGGATCAGCGCCGGCAGCGCCTCCAGCACATACAGCCATTGCCAGCCGGCCATGCCCGCAACCCCATCCATGCCCAGCAGATAGCCGGACACCGGCCCGCCGATCACCGAGGACATCGGGATCGCCGCCATGAACATGCCCACGATGCGGCCGCGATAGACGCCCGGGAACCACAGCGTCAGGAAGAAGATGATGCCCGGGAAGAACCCGGCCTCGGCCATGCCGAGCAGGATGCGCACGCCGTAGAAGGTGTATTCCGGCGAAATCCCGGTCGCCGCCGAGATCTGCGGAATGAACGCCATCGCACCCGACAGGATGCCCCAGGTGATCATGATCCGCGCAATCCAGCGCCGCGCGCCGAACTTCTCCAGGAACAGGTTGGACGGCACCTCGAACAGGAAATAGGCGAGGAAGAACACGCCCGAGCCGAACCCGAACATCGTCTCGGTCAGGCCGAGATCCTTGTCCATCGTCAGCTTGGCGAAGCCCACATTCACCCGGTCCAGATAGGCCACGAAGTAACAGACGATGAGAAACGGCACGAGCCGCGTCATCACCTTGCCGATCGTTCTCTTTTCGAGCTCAGACATTTGTTTTCTCCCCAAAACGGCCCCCGTTTTCGGGCGGCTCGGCCGCAAAGCTGTTGCAAACCCACGGCGATTGCAACCCACAATCCGCGGCTTTCGCATGTGTGCGAAATGATGAAAGTTTTTTGGTTCTTTTTTTCAAAAAAGAACTTCTTTCTTTGAAAAGAAAGAAGCAAAGAAACTTTCATCACTTTGGAACCGCCAGACGGGACGGCGGCGTCTTTACGACGGATCGTGGTCGAACGGGTTGGTGGAGCCGCGGAACATCAACCGAATCGGCGTGCCCGGCAGGTCGAACTCCACCCGCAGCGAGTTGGACAGATAGCGCTGATAATCCTCCGGCGTCTGCTCCGCACGGGTGCCGAAGAAGATGAAGGTCGGCGGCCTTGCCTTGGCCTGCGTCGCATAGCGCAGCTTGAGCCTGCGGCCTTCCACCAGCGGCGCCTGGTGCTTCTCCAGCGCATGCTCGAACCAGCGGTTCAGCGCGCCGGTGGGAACCCGGCGGTTCCACACCTCATGCGCCGCCCGCACCGCCGGCAGCAGCTTGTCGCAGCCAAGCCCTGTCAGCGCCGAGATGGTCAGCACCGTAATGCCCTTCATCTGCGCAAGCGACGTCTCCAACCGGTCCGACACCGCCTTGCGCGCCGCGTTGCGGTCGGGCACCGCATCCCATTTGTTCAGCACGATGATGCAGGCCCGCCCCTCGCGCTCGATCAGCCGGGCGATCTGCAGATCCTGCTCATGAATGCCCTCCACCGCATCGATCGCCAGCACCACCACCTCGGCCATCTTCAACGCCTCGATGGAGGCAGACACGCTCATCTTCTCCAGCGCCTGCTCGATGCGCGCCTTTTTGCGCAGCCCCGCCGTGTCCACCACCTCGACCACGTTGCCGTCCGCATCAGAGATCAGCACGGCAACCGAATCCCGCGTGAGCCCGGGCTCCGGCCCGGTGATCATCCGATCCTCGCCCAGCAGCCGGTTGAGCAAGGTGGATTTGCCGGCATTCGGCCGTCCCACGATGGCGATCTTCAGCGGCCGGTTCTCATCCTCCTCCGCCTCGACCTTCTCCGGCAGCCGATCGGCGATCTCACCCATCAGATCGGCGATCCCCTCGCCATGCTCCGCCGAGATCGCCAGCGGATCGCCAAGCCCCAGCGAATAGGCCTCAAGGGCCGCATTGGAGCCGAGCCGTCCCTCCGCCTTGTTCACCACCAGCAGAATCGGCGCCCCCTGCTTGCGCAGCCAATCGGCGAAATGCTCATCGGCCGGCGTGATGCCGGCACGCGCATCCACCACGAACAGCACCAGATCGGCCTGGGACACCGCGGCCTCGGAGGAGGCGCGCATGCGGCCATACAGCGATTCCGGATCGCTCTCCTCCAGCCCCGCCGTGTCGATCAGCCGCACCATCCGCCCGCGCAGCTGCGCCTCCGCCTCCTTGCGGTCGCGGGTTACGCCTGGCGTGTCGGCCACAATCGCCTGGCGCCGCCCCACCAGCTTGTTGAACAGCGTCGACTTGCCCACATTCGGCCGGCCGGCGATCACCACGGTGGGCAGTCCCACGGAGGTCATGGCGGCGGTCAGCGGAGCGCCAACAGCGTTGCGTCTTCGGTCACCACGAAAACGCTGTTCTGTGCCGCAATCGGCGCCAAGGCCGCGGGCCCTGCCAGGTCCTGCTGCCCCAGCTTCTCACCGCTCGAAGGATCAACCGCAACCGTTGTGCCGGCATTGGACACCAGCAGCAGCCGCCCGCCCGCCAGCAACGGCCCGAACCAGGTGATCGGGTCGGAATTGTCTTCCTCGTTCTGGAATTTCTGCAGCTGCGTCACCCAGATCACCGAACCATCCAGCCGCGAGATCGCCGCCAGCTCGCTGTCGGTGCTCAGCACGAACAGCCAATCCCCCGCCAGACAGGCCGTCTCGGCGGAGGCGATGTCACGCTCCCACAACCTGCGGCCGGAGCGCAGATCCAGCGACAGCATCAACCCGCCAAGCCCGGTGGCGAACACCCGCCCATCCTGGATCACCGGCATGCCGTGCACGGCGGACAACCCGCCCTTCTCGGTGCCCGTGAGGCCGGAGGCCAGGCTGTCGATCCACACCACGGCACCGGTGCGCGCGCGCAGACACACAAGCTCGCCCGAGCCAAACCCCGCCACCAGCAGGCCGGACGCATAGGCCGGCGCCGGCAGCCCCAGCAGGGCCGTCGCCGAATCGGAGCCCTGATACGACCACAGGCGATGCCCATCCGAAGCCGCCAGCGACACCACGACATTGCCAAGCAGGGCGATGCTGACCTGCCCATCCGCCACTGTCGGCGCCGAGCGCGCCGCCGTGATCAACGGCACACGCCATTTCAGCGCACCGGTTGCAGCCTCCAGCGCCAAGGCCTCGGCACGCCCGGTGCTGACGTAGAGAATACCCCCATCGACCGCGATCCCGCCGCCGATATTGACGTTGTCATTGTCCTGCGGCGTGGTGTCGAACTGCCACACGCGCTGGCCGGACTGGATGTCGAACGCGCGCACCAGACCATCGGAATCGATGGTGAACACGCGGCTCTCATCTGTCACCGGTGCTGCCGGGATCTTCGCCCGATAGCTGCTGCCAGTGCCGATATCGGCGCGCCACGCCTGCTGCACCGAAGCGGCCGTGGCCGGGTGGCCGAATTCATGGGTCGCCGTGCCGCCCGCCTGGTTCCAGGCGGCGCGCAGCGAGGGGGCCGGCACCCGCACCTGAACATGGCGCGGATTGTCCACCACCAGCTCGCGCCCGGTGCGGCGCAGCGCCACGCGCTTGCCGGGCAGCTTCGGCTTGGGCGGGTCGATCAGATTGTCCTCAAAGAAGCTGCAACCGGCGGCGGCCAAGGGAAGGGCCAGCGCCAGGCGACGTGAGAGGGTTTTGGTGCCGGTTCGGGTGGCGCTCATGGAGGAAGGTTCCGCGGGAGAGGAAAAAGGGGCAGCTTTCGGCATGGTCACTCGCCAAGGCGCTGCAGCAGTCCGTTGGCCCGGCCGCGCACGCCATCCGGTGCGGTGGTGTCAGCGGCGAGCGACTTGAACAGGTCACGCGCCCGGCCGAGCTGCGCCGGGTCGGTCTTGGACAGGCGCAGCGCCAGCAGCGCCTCGCCCTCGATCGCCAGCGGCTGCCACACGCTGCCAGGGCCGGTCAGCGCCTGCAGCTTGGCCTGGATCGCGGATGCATCGCCGGTGTCGATCTGGTGCAGGGCGGATTGCAAGGTCGCGTAATCCCGCAGGATCGGATCCGCCTCGGCATCACCGCTCACCTGATCCCACAGCGCCACGCCGCCGGCCAGATCGCCGCTCTCCGCCTTGATCGCCGCCGCCCGCAGGCGCGACAGGCTGCGATACCCGGCATCGCCGGTCTGGATCAGCTTCTCAAATCCCGGCAGCGCCAGCGCGCGGCCGGTCTGTGCGCCATCGGCCAGCGCCTGTGACGCGAAATACGCATTGGCCTGTTCCGCCATGCGGCTGGCGCGGTGCGACTTCCAGGCCTCCCAGCCGGCAGCCCCCACCACAACCGCCACGGCGGCAGCCACCACCAGCAATCCGTATTTGCGCAGCAGAGCTCTTGTGCGGTCTGCGCGCAGGTCTTCGGCGACCTCGTCGAAAATATCGGGCACGGGCGTCCTTCGGAAAGACGAAAACCAAACGGCGCGAACCAATGCCGCGCTGCGCGGCGGACCATAGCGGCGAGCCCTGCCGGGAGCAAACGCTGCGGCACGCGGCCGGGCACGGCAACGCGCCATTAAGCAAATTCGGCGAGACTTGCGCCATGCACCGCCCAATTCCCACCCTGGCCCGGCTGATCTGCCTGCTGCCCTGCCTGGCCAGCCTGTGTGCCTGCGGCATCTCCATGGTGGAGCCAACGGGCGCACTCGCCGCCGCCTCCATCGCGGCCGTGCCGGTCTTTGGCCGTACCGTGCCGGACATCGCCTATTCCGCCGCAACCGGGCAGGATTGCTCGATGGTGCGGCTGGAGCAGGGCCGCTCCTATTGCCGGCCCACCGATCCGCCCTGGCCCGCACAGCCGGTCTGCACACGCAGCCTTGCTTTGGTGGAATGCTGGCAGAACCCGCAGGCGCTGGGCGGCCACCCGATCACCATTGCGGACGGGCCGCAGCCCACCGCGGAGCAGGAGGCCTATCGCACCCGGCGCTGGCCGTTCTGAAACGCCGCCTCAGGCGGCAGCCGGGCTGATCCGCTCGGCAAAGATCATATACTGGCCTTCCTGCTCCACCACCGCCTCCAGCGTGCCACCGCGGGTGGCGGCGCGGCCCAGCACGTGACTGGTCGGCGGCAGGCGGTCCAAGGCGGCGTCGATGTTGCGGACATGGATATAGGGAATGGTGCGCCCGCTCAGCGGCGCCACGGAGGACGGGTCAAAATCAGCCACCATATGCGCGTCCGACGCCAGGATCAGATAGCTCTCCCCGGCCTGCAGGCCGATGCAGCCAGGGGCTCCGGTGTCGATCGTCATGAACCCCAGATCGTTATACTGACGTGCCAGCGGGCCGATATCCGGCACAACGGTCAGCGGCGTCACCCGGCGCACCAACATGTCCATCGTTAAAACTCCGCCTATAACACATGAATCCTATATCATTTCCGATCACATGACAGCCTTGTGAACGCGAAAATATGAGTGAAAACAGAAACGTGTACCAAAATAACGTTACAGACCGGAACGCTTGCCATGCGCCAAGCGTTATAGCTCCGGTGGTAAATTCCATATCAAAACAAATAATCCTCAATGCGGGGCTGGATCTTTACAAAAACCGTCCGGCATCCACCGACACCGGACGGCTCCGTCAGCACACCGAATGACCGCCTGGCTCAAACCACCTGGCGTGCGTGAAAATCGGCAATCGCTGCAGCGTCATAGCCAAGTTCGCGCAGCACCGAATCAGTGTCCGCCCCCAGCTCCGGCGTTGCCGTGCGGATCTCGGCCGGCGTGCGGCTCAGCTTGATCGGCTGACCCACAATGCTGATCTCGCCCAACACCGGATGCGAAACCTTCGCCGCCATCCCCAGATGCTGCACCTGCGGATCGGCGAACACCTGATCCATCGTATAGATCGGCCCGCACGGCACGTCCTGCGCGTTCAACCGCTCCACCCAATAGGCCGATGTGTTGGTCCTGGTGATCGCCTCGATGCGCGCGTTCAGCGCCTTGCGGTTGGCCGAGCGCGCCTTGGCGGTGCTGAACATCTCATCCTCCACGCAATCCTCCATCCCGAAGGCCTTGCACAGGCGCACAAAGATCGGCGTTCCGGCGGTTGCGATGTTGATATGCCCGTCCGAGGTGGCGAACACGCCGGTGGGGATGTTGGTCGGATGGTCGTTGCCGGCCTGGCCCGGCACCTGGCCCTCCATCAGATAGCGCGAGGCCTGGAAATCCATCATCGCGATCTGAGACGCCAGCAGATTGGTCTGCACCCATTGCCCCTCGCCGGAGATCTCGCGCTCCAGCAGGGCGATCAGAATGCCCTGTGCTGTGAAATGCCCGGTGGTCAGATCGGCAATCGGAATGCCGGCCCGCATCGGCCCGCGCCCCGGCTCCCCGGTGACGGACATGATCCCGCCCATGCCCTGCGCGATCTGGTCAAACCCAGGGCGCATCCGATACGGCCCGTCCTCGCCGAAGCCGGACATGCTGGCATAGATGATCCGCGGATTGACCGCGCGCATCGCCTCATAGCCGATGCCCAGCCGGTCCTTCACGTCAGGGCGGAAATTCTCCACGATCACATCGGCCGTCTCGGCCAGTTTCTTCAGGATGGCCACCGCCTCTGGCTGCTTCAGATCCAGCGTGATCGCGCGCTTGTTGCGGTGCAGATTCTGGAAATCCGAGCCATGGCGCGGCCCGCCCAGCTGCGCCTTGTCCGCATCCGGCGCCTCGATCTTGATCACCTCGGCGCCGTGATCGGCCAATTGCCGCACACAGGTGGGCCCCGCGCGCACGCGGGTGAGGTCGAGAATCTTGAAGCGGGACAATGCGGCCATTGCAGGGGCTCTCATGCAGTCTTTGATGGCGCGAACTATGGGCGGCTGCGCACAGCCGTGCAAATCTCTCCCCGCCTCAACCGGAGACATGCCATGAACGCGCTGCCGCAGACCCGCCCCGAGGATGTCGGCCTCTCCAGCACCCGGCTTTCCCGCATCGATGGCTGGATGGACGAGCTGGTGGCAAGCGGCCGGCTGCCCGGCGTCAGCGTCACCATCGCCCGGCGCGGCCGCATCGCCTATGCGCGCTGCACCGGCCTTGCCGATATCGCGCGCGCCCGGCCGATGGCGCCGGACACCATGGTGCGCATCTATTCGATGACCAAGCCGATCACCACCATGGCCGCCCTCATGCTCTACGAGGAGGGGCGCTTCCAGCTCGATGATCCGATCAGCCGCTTCCTGCCGGCGTTCAAATCCCAGCGCGTCTGCGTCGGCGGCAATCGCGGCAAGATGGAAACCGTGCCGGCGCTGCGCGACATCACCTTCCGCGACCTGATGACCCACACCTCCGGCCTCACCTACGGATTCATGGCCTCGACCCTGGTCGATGCCGCCTATCGCGATCAGGGGGTGGATTTCCAAACCTCCGACCTGTCCCTGCTGGAGGTGGTGCAGAAGGCGGCAAGCCTGCCGCTGCTCGCCCAGCCCGGTGCTGAATGGAACTACTCGATCGCAACCGACGTGCTGGGCTGCCTGGTGCAGGTGATCTCCGGCCAGGATTTCGCATCCTTCCTGCAGGAGCGCATCCTCACCCCGCTTGGCATGCGCGACACGCATTTCGTGGTGCCGGCCGACAAGGTCAGCCGCTTCGCCGCCAATTACGTCCCCGGGGCTGACGGCCTGGTGCTGCTGGACGATCCCGAGACCAGCCGCTTCCTGCAACCAGGCAAGATCGCCTCGGGCGGCGGCGGGCTGGTGGCCACCGCGTCCGACTATCTGCGCTTTGCCACCTGCCTGCTCAACCGCGGCCGCTTCGGCGATGCCCGCCTGCTCGGCCGCAAGACGGTGGAGCTGATGACCAGCAACCATCTGCGCGGCGACATGGCGGCGATGGGCCAGGCCCGCTTCAGCGAAAGCTCCTATGAAGGGGTCGGCTTCGGCCTCGGCGTCTCCGTCACACTCGACCCCGCCCGCGCCCAGCTGCTCGGCTCGCCTGGCGAATATGCCTGGGGTGGTGCCGCCAGCACCGCCTGGTGGAACGACCCGGCCGAGGAGATGACGGTCATCCTGCTCACCCAGCTCACCCCCAGCTCCACCTACCCGATCCGCCGTGAGCTGCGCGTGCTGAGCTATCAGGCGCTGGTGGATTGAACGCAACGGCCCGTCAAACCTTCTTCAGGAACTCCACCCGCAGCACCAGGCCCTTGATCTTCTCGGCATTGCACTCGATCAGATCGTCATCATCCGTCAGCCGGATGTTCTTGATCATCGTGCCACGCTTGAGCACGGAGGACGTGCCCTTCACCTTGAGGTCCTTGATCACCTGCACGCTGTCGCCATCGCTCAGCTCGGTGCCGTTGCTGTCTCTTGCCGCCATCGTGTGATCCAATCATTAGAAAGAAAGCGGTTCTTTTTTTGAAAAAAAAGAACCAAAAAAACTTTTATCAGAATGGGTGCGCGTTGTGCGTCGGCGCGCGCTCGTTCTGATGGAAGTCTTTTGGTTCTTTTCTTCAGAAAAGAACGCCTTGCTTAGGCTTTACCGCCCAATCGCATAGCCCTGCATGCCGCGCGGATTGGCGCCGGCGAACATCTGGCCATCCGGCTCCAGCCTGGCGCCGGACAGCCTGCCTTCGCTCCAATCCGGCCCCAGCTCCGCCTTGTGGCCGCGCACATTCAGCGCATCCACCAC
This sequence comes from uncultured Rhodospirillales bacterium, assembly GCA_903924855.1. Taxonomy (GTDB): domain Bacteria; phylum Pseudomonadota; class Alphaproteobacteria; order Acetobacterales; family Acetobacteraceae; genus CAIQQQ01. Next base: position 13,545 of record CAIYCW010000013.1, read on the forward strand.
GGCCTGGCCGAACTGGCCTTCCACCACCACCCGGCCCGGGCGCGCGCCGCGCGGCCAGAAGCTGCTGGTGAAATGCTCGGTGTGCAGATTGGGCAGATCGATCGATTGCTGAATGCCCAGATTGTAATTCAGCATCCGCAGCAGCATCACCGTCTGCCACTGATCCTGCTGATCGCCGCCCGGCGTGCCGAACGACATCCAGGCCTTGCCATCGCGCAGCACCATGCTGGGCGACAGCGTGGTGCGCGGCCGCTTGCGCGGGGCCAGGGAGTTCGGCAGGCCTGGCTTGAGCCAGAACATCTGCCCGCGGGTGGAGATCGGAAAGCCCAGCTCCGCGATCACCGGGGAGGATTGCAGCCACCCGCCCGACGGCGTGGCGGAGACCATGTTGCCCCAGCGATCGATGATGTCGATATGGCAGGTGTCGCCACCCGTGGCCCCCAGCCTTGCCACGGTCGGCTCGCCGGCCCCGGCCGCCGCCCGGGATTCCAGGAAGCGCGCCTCGGCATGGGGGTCGATATAGGCGTCGAACCCCGGGATCTGGCCCGGCCGCATCTCCATCGAGGCCTGGGGCCCCACCAGCTTGCGGCGCTCGGCATTGTAGGCCTCGGAGAGCAGCGTCTCCATCGGCACCTGCACGAAATCCGGGTCGCCGTAATAGGCCTCGCGATCGGCGAAGGCGAGCTTGGCGCATTCCACCACAATGTGCACGAAATCCGGCCCCACCATGTCCATCGCGGCGATGTCAAAGCCGCGCAGCAGGGCGAATTGCTGCAGCAGGGCAGGGCCCTGCGACCACGGGCCGCATTTCAAAATCGTGTGGCCCTTGTACTCCACCCCAAGCGGCGCCTCCACCGGGGCGGCCCAGCGCGCCAGATCATCCGCGGTCAGCTGGCCGCGATGGCGGGTTCCTGACGTGTCCATCAGCTCCTGCGTCTGATAGAAGCGACCGATCGCCTCGGCCGCGAAGCCGCGATAGAAGGCGTTGCGCGCGGCATCGATGCGCCCTTCGCGGGTGCTGCCGGCCGAAGCCTCCTTCAACAGGCGCTGCCAGAACGCGGCGAGGGCCGGCCTGCGGAACAGCTTGCCCACCTCGGGCACGTTGCCGCCCGGCAGCCACACCTCGGCGCTGGTTGGCCATTCCTGCTCGAACAGCGCCTTCACGCCTGCGATCGCGGCTGGAATCCGCGCCACCAGATGCACGCCGTTGGTGGCGTAGCCGATGGCGAATTCCATCACATCGGCCAGCTCCCAGGTGCCCCAGTCGCGCAGCATGGTGGCCCAGGCGTCGAACGCGCCCGGCACCGTGGCCGGCAGCAGACCGGTGCCCGGGATGAGATCGAGCCCCAGCGCCTCGAAAGCCGGGATCGTCGCCGCATCCGGCGCCACACCCTGGCCGCAGATCACGTGCTGCCGGCCGGTCTTCGCGTCATGGATGATGATCGGCGCATCGCCTGCGGGCCCGTTCAGATGCGGCTCGGCCACGTTCAGCACGAACGCCGCCGCCACCGCCCCGTCAAACGCATTGCCGCCGCGTTCCAGCACCGCCATCGCGGCCGCGCTCGCCAGCCAATGGGTGGTGGCGACAACGCCGAAGGTTCCAGCGATTTCAGGGCGTGTGGTGAACAATGTCTCACTCCGGCGCTTGCGATACGGCCAAACTACCCGGTAGCTGACATCTGTCAAAATACGGGCGGACAACATGCTGGTTCTGGTGGTGGGCCCTTCGGGAGCAGGCAAGGACACGTTGCTGAGCGCCCTGCGCGACAGCCTCCCGCCCGAAACCCGGGTGCGCTTCGCCCGGCGTGAGATCACCAGGCCGGCCTCGGCCAGCGAGGACAATATCGAGATCACCGAGGCGGCGTTCGAGGCCAAGCAGAAGGCGGGCGGTTATGCGCTGAGCTGGCGCGCGCATGGCCTGTGCTACGGCATCGATGCCGGTGTTCTGGCCGATGTGGCATCCGGCCTCACCGTCATCGCCAGCATCTCCCGCGCCGTACTTGCCGAGGCGGCACCCCTGCGGCCGCGCGTGATCGAGATCACCGCCTCTCCCGCAATTCTGGCGGACCGCCTCGCAGGCCGTGGCCGCGAGACGGCCGAGCAGATCGCCGAACGCCTCTCCCGCCAGGTGCCGATCCCGGCAGGCATGGATGTGGTGACCATCCTCAATGATGGCACGATCGAGGACGCGGTGACGAGGTTGCGCGCGGCGATCTGCCCCTGATTCGACATTGCGAGCGAAGCGAAGCAATCCATTGAACCGCGGTGCGCGCTGTGGGTTCGATGGATTGCTTCGCTTCGCTCGCAATGACGGGGTGGCGGGCATTGACGACTTTGGTTACCCCCGCAGCGGCAACCGCTCCGCCAGCACGAAGGGCTCGCCATCGCCGGCCTGGGTGTAGAGGCAGATGTCGCGCACCATGCGCGGTGCCTGCAGCGCCACCGCGAACATCTCACGCGCCAGAGGCAGCAGCACCGCGCGCTCCTGCTCCGACAGCCGCCGTGTCAACGTCATGTGGAAGAACCAGGTCTCGAACACATAGGGATAGCCCCAGCGCACCAGCATCGCATCCTGCTGCGCGGACAGCTTGGAACGCCGCCTGCGCGCCAGTTCCGCCGCGTCGGGTGGCTGGCGGAAATGATCCAGCCCGGCCACGCAGGCATCCGCCAGAGAGCGCAGCGCAGCACTCGGCTCGGCATCCCTGATCGCCAGAAACCCATGCAGATCGGCCACTTCGAGGTGCGGCAACTCGAACGGCGCGATGCCGGCCACCAGATCCTCGGCCGCCGTCACCACCGCATCCCAGGACGCCCCTGGGCGCAGCCGCATCGGCGGCTTCAGCGTGGCGTGGAAGCCGTACAGCCTGGCATCCGCGGTCAGCTCGGCGATTCCGTCAATATCCGGCTGCTTCAGCGCCGCGTTGCTGTCCGCATCCCGGCCCAGCCAGTGCGAGCCCAGCTCCCACAGCGTGTCGTTCAACGCCGGCGCGTAATAGACCGCAACGCGCATGATCAGGCCACGCGCTCGCCGGCACGCCACACCTGGCGCACCACCGGGATGTGCTGGAACACCCGCACCCGCACCAGATCGGCGCGCTTGCCCGCCTCGATCACGCCGCGATCAGGCAGGCCCGCCATCCTGGCCGGCGCCTGGGTGATCATGCCCACCGCGTGCGGCAGGTCGAGCATGCCCTTGTCATGCGCGTAGAACGCCGCCTCGATCAGCGCCGCCGGCACGTAGTCGGACGCGAACGCGTCCACCACACCCTCGCGCACCAGCTCGGCCGCCGACACATTGCCGGAATGCGACCCTCCGCGCACGATGTTGGGCGCACCGGCGATCACCGTCATGCCGCTCTCGCGCGCCGCGCGGGCGGCTGCCAGCCGCACCGGGAACTCGCTGATCATGATGCCATCCGCCACGTTCTCGGCGATGTCCTCCACCGTCTGATCGTCATGGCTTGCGAGGTTGATGCCACGGCCGGCGAACATCGCCAGCAGCGCCTCGCGGTGCTTGCGGCGATACTTGGCGCGCTGGTCGAGCAGGCGTGTGATGCGCTCCTCGATCTCGGCATCGGTGGAGCCGTGACGCTTGCGCATCTTGCGATAGTTCTCGATATCCGCGTACTGCCCAACGCCCGGCGAGTGGTCCATGAAGCTGACCATGCGGATGCGCGGATGCTGGGAGACCGGCTCGGCCAATTCCACCACGTCCAAAGCCGGCATCTCGCAGCGCAGATGCAGGAAATGCTCGCTCTTCAGCAGGCCGGTGTCGGCCATGGTGTCCAGATCGCGCACACCGTCATGGAAGGTCTGCAGCCGGTCCTTGTCGAACCCCAGATCGCCCAGGCACAGCGCGTCCAGCACGGTGGTGACACCGGCCGCCGCGGTCTGCGCGTCATGGCTCAGCAGGGCGGACAGGGCAGGCCAGCGGGCATTGGCCCGCGGCATCACCTGGCGCTCCAGATTGTCGGTGTGCACGTCGATCACGCCGGGCATCAGCACGTCGCCCTCAAGGTCGATGGCGGACGGCGCGTGCGACACGCCCTCGCTCACCGATTTGATCGTTGTGCCGTCGATCACCAGCGTGCCACGCAGCACGCTGTCATGCAGCACGATGTTCGCGTTGGTCAGAATGGTCTCGGTCATGCCGCGTCCTGCAAAGGCAATACGTTGAAAATACGGTTGGCCACCGCATCGCGCACGAATGTGTCGTGGAAGATGCCAACCACCGCCTTGCCGGCCGCCTTGGCTTCCAGAATCATCTCGATCACGATGTCACGGTTGGCGTTGTCCAGGCTTGCGGTCGGTTCGTCCAGCAGCAGGATCGGATGGCTGCCAATGAAACCGCGCGCGAGGTTGATGCGCTGCTGCTCCCCGCCTGAGAAGGTGGCCGGCGGCAGGCCGTGCAGGCGGGCGGGAATGTTCAGCCGCGCCAGCAGGGCGGCTGCCATCTCATGCGCCTGCTGGGTCGAAACCCCGCGCGCCGCATCCGCCACGATGTCGAGTGCCGACACACGCGGCACCACGCGCAAAAACTGCGACACATAGCCCAGCGTGCGATCGCGCACCTCCACCACCAGGCGGGGCGAGGCGGTGACGATGTCCACCATCGCCCCCTCATGGCGCACGCGGATGGCGCCACCGCCCGCGCGGTAATTGCCATACAGGCTGCGCAGCAGCGTGGTCTTGCCCGCGCCGGACGGGCCGGTCAGCGCCACGCACTCGCCCGCCTGCACGCTGAAATCCACCCCGCGCAGCACGTCGATCCGCACCCCGCCTTGCAGATGCAGCAGGAAGTTCTTCGACAGGTTCTCGGTTTCCAACATGATCATGCGCTGAGCACCGAACTGACCAGAAGTTGCGTATACGGGTGCTGCGGATCGTCCAGCACCTGATCGGTGAGCCCGCTTTCCACCACCACGCCGCGCTGCATCACCATCACCCGGTGCGCCAGCAGGCGGGCCACGGCGAGATCGTGGGTGACCAGCACCACCGCGATGCCAAGCCTGCGCACCAGGGAGCGAATCAGATCGAGCAGCCTTGCCTGGACCGACACGTCCAGCCCGCCGGTCGGCTCATCCATGAACACCAGCCGCGGATGCGTCACCAGCGTGCGGGCGATCTGCAGGCGCTGCAGCATGCCGCCCGAGAAGGTGCGCGGCAGGTGATCCACCCGATCGGCGTCGATCTCCACCTGCTCCAGCCAGGCGATCGCCTCGGCGCGGATGTTGCCGTAATGCCGCGACCCCTGGGCCATCAGCCGCTCACCGACATTGCCGCCGGCGGTCACCCCCATGCGCAGATTGTCGCGCGGGTTCTGGTGCACGAAGCCCCAATCCGAGCGGTGCAGCGCCCGCAAGGCAGGGGCCGGCATGGCGTGCACATCGACCAGATGCCCGTTGGGATCGCGATACCAGACCACGCCCGATTGCGGCGCCATCCGGCCAGACAGCACGTTGAGCAGCGTGGTCTTGCCGGAGCCTGATTCGCCCACGATCGCCAGCACCTCACCGGGCCAGAGATCGCAATCCACCTGGTCCAGCGCGGTCACGGCGCCGAAGCGCAGGTTCAGGCCGCGTGCTGAAAGCAGAGTGTCATCATTCATGCCGCCAACTCCGTGCCTGCATGGCCTTCCGCACGGCGGGTCTCGCAGTAATCCGTGTCCGAACACACGAACAGCCGCCCGCCTTTGTCGTCCGTCACCACCTCATCGAGATAGGACACGCCCGAGCCGCACAGCCCACAGACCTGCGGGGCGCGTGTGGTGCGGAACGGATGATCGTCGAAATCAAGGCTCGCCACCTTGGTGTAGGGCGGCACCGCATAGAGCCGCTTCTCACGCCCCGCGCCGAACAGCTGCAAGGCGGGCATCATGTCCATCTTCGGATTGTCGAAGGCGGGGATCGGCGAGGGCGCCATCAGGTAGCGGCCGTTGACCATCACCGGGTAGTCGTAGCTGATCGAGACATGGCCGTAGCGGGTGATGTCCTCATACAGCTTCACATGCATCAGCCCGTATTCACTCAAGCCATGCATCCGCTTGGTCTCGGCGCGTGACGGCTCCAGCTTGGACAGCGGCTCCGGCTGCGGCACCTGGTAGACGATGATCTGATCCTCGCGCAGAGGCTCCTCCGGGATGCGATGGCGCGTCTGGATGATCGTGGCCTCGGCGGTGTGCGTGGTGGTGGCAACACCTGCCGTGCGGGCGAAGAAGCGCCGGATGGAGACGGCGTTGGTCGTGTCATCCGCGCCCTGGTCGATCACCTTCAGCGTGTCGTCGGCGCCCAGCACCGCGGCCGTCACCTGGATGCCGCCGGTGCCCCAGCCATAGGGCAGCGGCATCTCGCGCGAGCCGAACGGGATCTGATGCCCCGGGATCGCCACCGCCTTCAGCAGCGAACGGCGGATCATCCGTTTGGTCTGCTCGTCCAGATAGGCGAAATTATAGCCGTTCATTGCGCGGCCTCCTGGCTCTCATGCGCCATCTCGCGCTCTGCATCCGCCCGCATGCGCCGGATCGTTTCCAGCTCGGACTGGAAATCCACGTAATGCGGCAGCTTCAGATGCTCGACGAAGCCCGTCGCCTCGATGTTGTCGCAGTGATAGATCACGAATTCCTGGTTCTGCGCCGGCGCCGTCGCCTCCTCACCCAGCTCGGAAGCGCGCAGCGCGCGGTCGACCAGCGCCATCGCCATCGCCTTGCGCTCGCCATGGCCGAAGACCAGCCCATAGCCGCGGGTGAACTGTGGCGGCTGGGTGCGGCTGCCGGCGAACTGGTTGACCATCTGGCATTCCGTCACCGGCAGATCGCCGATATCGATGGCAAAGCCCAGCTCCGGCGGCTCGATCTCCACGGCCACCTCGCCCACCCTGATCTCGCCCACGAAAGGATGCGAGCCGCCCCAGCCGCGCTGGGTCGAGTAGCCCATCGCCAGCAGAAACCCCTCATCGCCGCGCGCCAGCGATTGCAGCCGCGCATCGCGCGAGGCCGGAAAGGCCAAAGGCTGGCGGGTGATGTCGAACGGCTCGGCGTCCGAGGGTTGATCCGCCTCGATCAGCCCCTCATGGCCGAGGATGTCGTGAATGCGCGGCATCGCGGCCAGATCCGGCTCCGCCTGCTCGGCGGCTTGCGGCGTGAAGCCGGCTTCCAGCGCGAAATCCAGCAGGCGGTGGGTGTAATCCGTGGTCGGGCCCAATATCTGTCCGCCCGGCATGTCCTTGAACACCGCGGAGATGCGCCGCGCGATGGTCATCGTGGCGGTCTCCACCGGACTTGTGGCTGCAAACCGGGGCAGGGTGGTGCGATAGGCGCGCAGCAGGAACGCCGCCTCGATCAGATCGCCCTGCGCCTGCTTGACGGCGAGTGCGGCCAGGCCCGGATCATACAGCGAGCCTTCCGCCATCACCCGGTCCACCGAACGTCCCAGCTGCTCGGCGATCTGCGCCGTGCTGATCTCCGGCACCGCCTGATCGCCGCGGCGTTCATCGGCCATCCAGCGATGCGCGTTGTCGATGGCGCGCTCACCACCCTTGACGGCGACATAGGCCATCTCAGCCCTCCATCACGTGAGAGATGCGCAGGCTGCGCGGCAGGGCCGCCAGCTGCGTGCCGGCGCACAGGATCAGGTCCACGCCGCGCGGAAACAGGCCGTGATTGGCCGCCCATTGCGCCGCGAAATCATCCGGCAGGCCCGCGATGCGCAGGCGGCGCGGCGTGGCAAGGCCAGGGCCTGCCAGTTCGAACAAGGCACCCGTGCCAAACCCCGCCACCTGCAGGATCACCGTGGCGCCCAGCTGCGGCTCGTCATCCGTGCCGGCTGGCAGGGATGCAAGCTTCGGCAGGCTCAGTGCCAGCGTGAAATCCGCCTCCGCTTGGGCGGCATCGCGCGGCGTGGTGTGAAACACGATCCAGTCCCGCGCGGCCTCGCCGGCCGGATCGATGTGAAGTGCGGTGTCGGCGTCGATCAGCGTCAGCAGCACGGCTCCGGTTGCGGGATCGAGCGGCGCAGGCGGGGTGAGGCCCGCGCCCGCCTCCAGCACCAGACCGGGGCGTGACATCGCCTCCAGCACGGCGCGAAAACAGGATTGCGCCCCGGTGACAGGATCGGCAAAGCCCGGCAGATCAAGGCTCATCGCTCAGCTCCGCATCGTGGCAAGGGTGAAGAACTGCACGCGTGTGGCGGCTGCCTTGGCGGCCAGCTCGGCCTTTGCCGCCTGCTGTGAAGCGGCCAGGGGGGTGATGACCGCCTCCATCAGCCGGTCGTGCCACTCCGGGTTCTGCAGCGCAGCGTCGATCCGGGCTGCAAGCTCGGCCTGCATCGCATCGCGGCCCGAGACATAGGCATGGCCGATCTGGCCTGCGGCGTCGCGCACCGAACAGCGCGTGACCGACATCTCACCGAGGTTGAACGCCGCCCCGCCGCCGCCGGCGCGGCCACGCACCATCACCAGCCCGGCTTCCGGCCCGCGCAGCACGCGGTGTGCGGGCAAGGGCGGCAGATCGGCTAGATGCGCCTGCAGCTGCGCCGCACTGGCACGCGCCAGCACCGCCATCCAGAGCTGACGCGGGGATTTCACTTTGGCTTGCTGAGCGGCAGACATCGCGGCACCAAAAGTTGTTTAGACGTCTAGACGAATATACGTCCATCCGTGTAGGGTCAACCCGTCTCGCATGAAGGGCCGCGCAATTGGATGAACCTATGGTGACGGACAGGTCGAACATCGCAGGCGATCCCGCAGCCGCCGCCAGCAAGGTGGCGCGCGAGGCCGGTGTCGCGCTGTGGCGCCAGATCGTGGCCGCACTGGAGGACGAGATCGCCAGCGGCAAACTCACCCCGGGTGCCAGGCTTCCCACCGAGGCGCAGCTGGCCGAGCGCTTCGCCGTCAACCGCCACACCGTGCGCCGCGCGCTGGAGGAGATGCAGCGCTCCGGCCTGGTGCGAGTCGAACAGGGGCGTGGCAGTTTCGTGGCGGAGGATGTGCTGGACTACGCGGTCGCCGCCCGCACCCGGTTCTCGGAATGGATCAGGCGGCACAACAAGGAACCCTCCGGCCAGACGATCGATCTGTGCGAAACCCAGGCCGACGCGGTGATCGCAGCCGGTCTGGGGCTGGCGCCGAACGCCCCGATCGTGCGGCTCGAACGCCTGGGCTTTGCCGATGGCAGGCCGGTCGGCATCTCGACCCATTGCTTCTCCCAGGCGCGCTTCCCTCTGCTGTTCAAAGGGTTGCAGACCGGCCTTGGCATCAGCGAGGCGCTGGCCCAATGCGGCCTCACCGATTACCGCCGCCTGGTCACCCGCGTCTCCGCCCGTCTGCCCAGCCAGCAGGAGGCCAGCCTGCTGCGCCTGCCGCGCAACCGGCCGCTGCTGGTCACCGAGAACATCAATGTCGACGCCCAAGGGGCGCCCGTGGAATACGGCATCGGCCGCTACCCGACCCCGCGCGTGCAGATCGTCTTCGAACCATGAGAGACCTGATGATATCCTGGATGTTCACCGGCGGGCGCGTGCTCGACGGCACCGCCTTTCACGAAACCGATCTTGCGGTGGACAATGGTGTGATCGCGCAGGCAGCGCCGTCCGGCCGCCGGTTCGACGCAAGCGGGCTGCTGGTGCTGCCGGGTATCATCGACCTGCACGGCGATGCCTTCGAGCGCCAGCTGCAGCCACGGCCGAATGTCGGCTTCGACCCGCTCTTCGCTTTGGCCGAGACCGAACGCCAGCTGCTCGGCTGCGGCATCACCACCGCCTATCACGGTGTCACCCTGTCCTGGGAACCGGGGCTGCGCAGCATCGATGGCTGGCGCGCCATGCTGGCGGCCACCGAGGCGCGCGACTGGATCTGCGACATGCGCATCCATCTGCGCTTCGAGGCCTATAATCTCGACGCGCTCGATGAGGCGATCGCGGATATTCTGGCCGGGCGCGTGCACCTGCTCGCCTTCAACGACCACACACCCTCCATCCTGCGCAAGCTGAAGAAGCCCGCCACCGCCGCCAAATTCGCCGATCGCGCCGGCATGACGCATGAGGCCTTCGCCGAACTGGCCCACCGCATCGCCACACGCGAGGCGGAGGTGCCGGCCGCCCTGGAACGCCTGGCGCAGGCGGCGCGCGCGATGCACCTGCCCATGGCCAGCCATGACGACGAGACGATCGCCATGCGCCAGCGCTTTCACGCGCTGGGGGCTGAGATCTGCGAATTCCCTACCACCGTGCAGGTCGGCCGCCACGCCGCCGATCTGGGCCAGTTCGTCGTCATGGGCTCGCCCAATGTCGTGCGCGGCGGCTCGCACACCGGCTGGGAATCGGCCGCCGATCTGGTCGAGCAGGGCATCTGCAACATCCTCACCTCGGATTATTTCTACCCCTGCCTGCTGGAGGCGCCGTTCGAGATGGTCCGCCGCGGCAGGCTGGACCTGGCCGCCGCCTGGGCGCTGGTCTCCACCAATCCGGCCCGCGCCGCGGGGCTTGCCGACCGCGGCACGCTGCAAGCCGGGATGCGCGCGGACATCGTCCTGGTGGACCCAGACCTGCGTGCACCGGTTGCCACCTTCGCCGCCGGGCGGCTGGCCTGGATTTCCGCCGCCGGGGCCGATCGGCTCGGCTGAAAAAAAATCGCCCACAGCGTTTGCATGCAACGGCAGGCAGCGCTATACGGGCGACCCGCTGATCCCGAATAGCTCAGTTGGTAGAGCACGCGACTGTTAATCGCTAGGTCGTAGGTTCGAGTCCTACTTCGGGAGCCAATCACGATGTCCCGCCCCGGGTTACCCTGGGGCGGGACAGTCGTTTCTGGCGTCTTTTCAATCGCGTCGCTGCATCGGGGTCTGGCTCAGCCGGCAACCCCTGGATGGGGACATCATGGCCTATACCGTTCACGAGATTTTCCTCACCCTGCAGGGCGAGGGGCGCAATCTCGGCCGCGTTGCGGTGTTCATCCGCTTTGCCGGCTGCAATCTGTGGTCCGGCCGCGAGGAGGACCGCGCCACCGCCATCTGCCGCTTCTGCGACACCGAATTCCGCGGCGGCACCCGCCACGATGCGGCCTCCCTGGTGCGGGAAGCAGAGGCGCTTTGGCCCCAGGGGCAGCAGGGCCGGCTGGTGGTGCTCACCGGCGGTGAGCCGCTGCTTCAGGTGGACGCGGCCCTGCTCGACGCGCTGCATCTGGCAGGCTTCACCGTGGCGCTTGAGACCAACGGCACGCTGCCCTTGCCGGGGCCCGTCGATTTCGTCTGCGTCAGCCCGAAATCCACCACCACATTGGCGCTGCACCGCGCCGACGAGCTGAAGCTGGTGCACCCCCAGTCGGACGCGCCGCCCGAGCGATTCGCCGATTTCGACGCCCCGGTCCGCTGGCTGTCGCCGATGGATGGACCAGACCTGATCCGCAACATGTCGCTTTGCGCAAATTACTGCCTTGAACACCCAGGCTGGCGCCTCAACATCCAGGCGCACAAGGTGTGGAAATTGCCCTGAGGGCAAACGGATAAAAGTTTTTTTGCTTCTTTTTTTTCAAAAAAAGAAGGCGCTTTCTTTTGTTCTTTTTTGAAAAAAAGAACCAAAAAACTTTTATACACCGGCAGCGCGCGCCGTGGCACGGTGATCGTCTGTTCTGCGCGGATGTGTCGGCGTGGCTTTCGCTTCAGCTGGGAATTGGTCTACAATCGGCTTGCGCGAGTGTGGCGGAACGGTAGACGCAGTCGACTCAAAATCGACCGACCTTGGTCATGTGGGTTCGAATCCCTCCACTCGCACCAATCGGGCCCCGGCGCCGAACTTTGGCAGCAGCCGGCAGTGGGTGAGGGCGGCTCCGTTTGATCTTTCGCGGCAATCTGCTGTTTCGGCTGTTGTGGATCGTGGCGGCTGCAGCCATGCCGGCTGCCCTGGTGCTGATCTTCCTGCAAAGCCAGCTGGCACACACCAACGCCGACAGCACCGGCGGTGACGCGCTGCGCCTCGCCCGCGCCGTGCAGACCGAAATGGCCGGCATCGCCGACACCACCAACATCGTGCTCGACGCGGCGGCCCGTTTTGCCAACGAGCCCGCATCCGATTGCCGGCAACGCCTGATCGAGCGGATGCAGCTCGTGCCGCGCTACGCCGTGCTGGCCGCCCTGCGGGAGGACGGCAGCGAATTGTGCAGCACCACATCGCCCACAGCCTTGGCACGGATCGCAGCCAACATCCCAGGCGCACCGGCAACCGGCTTTGGCCGCTTGACCGAACAATCGGCGGACATGCCGCCGCTTCTGCCCTATGTGCGGCGTCAGACGATCGATGGCCATCCGGTGGTGCTGCTCGCCGGCCTGCGGCAGGACTGGCTGGCCGAGCATTTCCAGTTCTGGGACCGCAGCATCATCGACAATGCCGGCACCAGCCATGTGCAACTGGCCGATGCCTCGGGACGGGTGATCTTCGATGTCTCATCGGACACCACACCCGGCCCCGCCACCCTGACACAATCCCTGACGCCGCTGCTGCAAAGCGACGAGGCCGGGGTGATGCAAGCCGCCCGGCCGGGCCAGCCGGACCACATGATCGGCTACGCGCCTGGGATCAACTCCCAGGATGGCCACGCGACCGGCCGCCTGCTGGCCCTGGTGGACATGCCAAGCCTGCACAGCAGCCTGTCCGACACCAGCGAGCGCGATGCCCTGCTGGTCATGCTGGTGGGTGTCGCGCTGTCGCTCGGCGCCACGCTGCTGGCCGGCCAGTATCTGCTGCGCCGCCCCTCGCGCGAGCTGCTGGCCGCCGCACGGCGCTGGGCGCGCGGCAATCTCGATGTCCGGCTGCCGGTGCGACCCTATGACCATTCCGAATTCGGCCGCCTGTCGCGTGCCTTCAACGACATGGCCAGCGCCCTCTCGCGCGAGGCGGAGGAACGTCAGGCCCTGCTCGCCTCGATGGAGGAACGCATCCAGGACCGCACTCGCGAGCTGATGCTCAGCCGGGACCGACTGCAGGTGGCGCTTGGCGAACAGGCGAAAAGCGAAGCCTCACTGCGCCAGGCGCAGAAGATGCAGGCCGTGGGCCAGCTCGCCGGCGGCATCGCGCATGATTTCAACAATCTGCTCACCGCCCTGATCAGCGCGCTCGATATGCTGGGCGCCCGCCTGCCGGAAGGCGACCCCCGCGCCCGCCGCCTGCTCGACAGCGCGCTGCAGGCCGCCGATCGCGGCGCGCGGCTGACCTCCCAGCTGCTCACCTTCTCCCGCCGCCAGCGCCTGATGCCGGTGGCCGCCGATCTGGGCGAGATCGTGCGCTCCATGCTCTCGCTGCTCGCAACCACGCTGGGCAAGTCTGTTACACTGAAGCTGGATCTGTCCGAGCATCTCTGGCCCGCTCTGGTCGATCCGCACCAGCTCGAGGCTGCGATCCTCAACCTTGCCCTGAACGCGCGCGACGCCATGGGTGGTGCCGGCACGCTCACCTTGTCGACCGGCATGGTGAACCATCTGGAACGCCGCCCGGACCTGCCGGCCGAGCTGCAACCGGGCGATTACGTCACGGTCAGCGTGTCGGACACCGGCTCCGGCATGCCGGCCGAGGTGCTGGCGCGGGCGATCGAGCCGTTCTTCACCACCAAACGCCCAGGCCAGGGCTCGGGCCTCGGCCTGTCGCAGGTGCATGGCCTCGCGGCACAATCGGGCGGCGGGCTGATGATCGAAAGCAGGCGCGGCCAGGGCACGCGGGTCACGCTGTTCCTGCCCCGCGCCCAGACCGCGATCACCGCCCCCATCCTGCCCGCGAGCCAGCGCCAGATCGTGCTGGTGGTCGATGACGATGCCGATGTGCGCGCCCTGACCGGAGACATGCTGATCGAACTTGGCCACACGCCCGTGGTGGTCCGCGATGCCCAATCCGCCCTGGAGGAGCTGCACCGTCCGGAGCCGGTGCATGTGATGCTGGCCGATTTCGCCATGCCCGGCATGAACGGGGTGGAGCTGATCCAGCGCGCCGGCATGCTGCGCCCCGGCATCGCCACCATCCTGGTCACCGGCCATGCCGACACGCTGGCCCTGGGCGCCAAGCCCGATCAGCTGGTGCTGCGCAAACCGTATACGGTCAGCACCCTGCACGCGGCCCTGGAGCAGGTGTTCGACCGCATGCTGGACCGTGTTGCCGGTCAGGACTGACGAATCCGCCGGTCAGATCATTCCCCGCCCGGTCAGCCGTTCGATCTCGGCGCGCACCACACGCTCCACCAAAGGCGGCAGATGGGTGTCGAGCCAGGTCTTCAGAACCGGGCGGATCTCGACCCGCACCAGATCCTCCAGCGTGGGCCCCCGGGAGCTGACCGCGGTCAGCCGCTCCCGCTGCAGCGTGTCGATCAGGCTTGCGATCGCGGCCTGCGACTGTGCCGCCGCATCCTCTGCCACCAGCGGCGGCGGCTCCGGCATCACGGCAAGCGCGGCCGGGGCTGGGGCAGCCGGCATCGGCGCCGGCGCATCTGCAAGCGGTGCGATCGGCTGCAACGGTTGCGATGCGCGGGGCACGGCCGGCTCATCCGCCACAGCATCCTCGATCGGCGTTGCCGGATGCGCCGCCCGATCCGGCAGATCGGCGATCGGAGGGTCGATGCGCATGGACGCATCCAGCGTCAGCTCACCCGCGTCATCCATCGTCTCCGGCGGTGCCATATGGCCCTGACCGGCTTCATCCTCGGTCAGGATGCGGCGGATGGAGGCGAGAATATCATCCATCGACGGGTCGCCGCCCGCAGCGGCAGTCCCGTGATGTGCATCCGATGTGACAGATCCAGCCATGCGGCATTCTGCCCCTGGGATCGCCAGGGCCCCTGATTGTCCGGATCGGCCCGCCTGGCGCCGATCCGGGTCAGGTCCGGGTCAGCGACCCGGCTGGTCCGTTGCGAAATCGCCCGTGCCGATCCAGCGGTTGCGCACCGCCTGGTAATAGGCGGTCTCGTCATAATACGGCACGTTAAGGTTAAGATCTCGTGCAGTCAGACGGCCCACCGCGGAGGCGACCTGGTAGGAGTTGGTCACCAGCGTCGCCAGGTTCTGCACCAGCGAGGTGCGGCTCTGCAGCAGGGCCTGCTCGGCGTTCAGCACGTCCAGCGTGGTGCGGCTGCCCACCAGCGCCTCGCGCTCGGTGCCTTCCAGCGCGATCTCGTTGGAGCGGATCTGCGAGCGGTTGCTCTCGATGGTCGATTTGGTCGCCTGATAGGTCTCCCACGCGCTGATCACCTGCTGCACCGCGGTGTTGCGCGCATCCTGCAACGCCCGCTCGCTGGCCTCGGCTGTCTGGCGCGCCTGGCGGATGGCGGCATATTCGGCGCCGCCCTGATAGATCGGGATGGTCAGCTGCGCCAGAATGGTGGCGCCGATCGTCTTCACCCGGGTCTGCGAGGCGTATTGGCCATAGGCGGCCTGCGCCTGCACCGAGGCCTGCGGCATCAGGGCCGCGTATTGCAGATCGAAATTGTCGCGGTCGGACGCGTTCTGGAACAGGGCCGCCACCACGGTCGGGTTGTTGCTGCTGGCCAGCGCCTTGGCCTCCTCCAGCGTCTTGACCGGCAGTTTCAGCGGCTGCGGCTCGGCCAGCCGGCCGGGCAGCTCACCCACCAGGCGCTGATAGGTGGCACGCGCCGTCTGCAGCGTGCCCTCGGCGGTCTGGCGGCTGGCAACCGCGCCGGCCAGCGCCGCCTCGGCCTGTGCCACATCGGTGCGGGTCAGCTCGCCGACCCGGAACCGGTCATTGGTGGCCTGCAGCTGGCGTTGCAGCACCTGCTCGTTGTTGGTGTTCAGCTCCAGGATCTGCGTGGCCGAAATCACGCTCACATAGGCGTTCACCGTGTCCGAGAAGGTCTGCTCCTCCTGCGCGATCAGCTTGGCGCGCTGGGTGTTGACCTGGTTCTCCGCCTTGTTGGTGGCGGAGGTGGTGCGCCCGCCGCGATAGATCGGCTGCGTCACCGTGATGGCGGACTGTGCGACGGCCCGGTTTTCCGGCGTCTTGGCATCGGTCAAGGTGTTGAACTGCGTCCCGTAGCCCGGCCCCGCGGAGCCGGTTGCCGAAATCGTGGGATGCCATCCGGCAAGGGCTGCCGGCACGTTTTCATCCACCGAGCGCAATGTGGCACGCGCCGCTTGCAGCGTCGGGTTGTTGGCATAGGCCGCCGACAGCGCATCCTGCAGCGAACGCTGCGGACCTGCGGGCTGCGGGGCAGCCGCGGGCTTTGCCACCGGCTTGCCAGCCGGCTTGGCGGCGGCGGGCTGCGGGCTCTGCGCCATCACGGCCAGCGGCGTGGCGCAGCCGATCAGCACGGCCAGCGACAGGCCGATCGGCCCGAGATTGCCACGCGACACCACCGTCCGAGCTGCCCGATCCCTGATCGCCATCGCTTTTTCTCTCCGCATTCCGAAAATGGCATGCCTGCACCGAACCGGCTTCAGCCCAACCATCACACTGTTCAGTTAAGATGTGCCACAGCCAGCCAAGCCACGCCAAGAGATGCTTGGCGATGAAACCAAGCTGTCACGCCGCAACACGACGGTCCAGCCCACCTCGTCCTGGCAGTGTGGGAATGATGGCGGATGCTGCAAGATCCTGCAGCACCGGCGCTGGCATCAGAGCGCGAAGCTCTTGTGGCGCTCGAGGCCCGGCAGCAGCTGGGCTGAACAGTCGAACAGCGCCTGAAACGACAGCGCATCGCCGGACAGCCGCCCGATGGCGCCCTGCCACACCGGCCCCGCCTGATGGCGGATCGCAGCCACCCGGCCAGATGCCGCAAGCTGGGCGGCAAGCCCAGGCGGGATCTGCTCGGCCGCGCCCTCGATGAAGATGCAGTCATACGGGGCAGACGCGGCATAGCCCTCGGCAAGCTTGCCCGCGATCACCTGCACGCCCGGGGCATGGGTGGCAAGCGCGGGGCGCAGAATCTCAAGCAGTGCGGCATCCTGTTCCACCGCCACCACATGCGCGCCACTGGCCGCGATCACCGCGGTGCCATAACCGGTGCCGGCGCCCACCACCAGCACACGCTCGCCGGCCACGATGTCGGCCGCCTGGATCAACCGTGCCAACACCATCGGCTGCAGCATGGCGCGCCCACCGGGCAGGCGCACCGCCTCATCGGCATAGGCCCGCGCCACGAGATCGGCCGGCAGGAACGCCTCGCGCGGCAGGCGGCGGAAGGCGGCCAGCAAGGCTGCATCCGACACCTTGTTGGGGCGCAGCTGACTGTCCACCATCATCTTGCGGGCCTGATCGAAATGCTCGGCGTCAGTCGTGGACATGCTCAAACTCTCCTGGGTGCGCGCCGCTTCGACCGCCCGCCACCTTCACACTGCCATTATAGAGGGCAGGGCAGCTCACGCCAAGTGTTGCACTGCACAATGCAAAGGCAGATCGCGGTGCCGATTTTTCAGGCTGTCCGTCACCTGCGATGATATGTCCAGTTCGCACTTGACCGCCGACCTGTCCTGGCCGGATAACACGCGGCCCCAAGGCGAAGAGCAGCGGCCAGGGGTCCGGTGGCAGAGTGGTGATGCAGCGGATTGCAAATCCGTGTATGCCGGTTCGATTCCGGCCCGGACCTCCAACGCAGCCCGAACCAGACCGCCAGGCGGCGCAACCCGCTGAAACAAAGCGTGCTTTGGCGCCAGATGCCGCCCATGTTAGCCATTTCCGGGTTGGGAGTGCCACACATGAGCATCTACACCGGCCCCGTCTTCGACATGGCCGCCACCCAGTTCCACGCCATCGCCGACCTGATCGACATCCCGCGGGATGAACGCGCCCGGCTGCTCTATCCGAAGCGCGCGATTGCGGTCTCCATCCCGGTGCACATGGATGACGGCCGCACCGAGGTGTTTCAGGGCTATCGCGTCCAGCACCATCTCACCCTCGGCCCCACCAAGGGCGGCACACGATTCGCAGCCTCCCTCGATGTGGGCGAGACGGCGGCCCTGGCCATCTGGATGAGCTGGAAATGCGCGCTGGCCAATCTGCCCTATGGCGGCGCCAAGGGCGGGGTTGCCGTCGATCCGGGCGTGCTGTCACTGCGCGAGCTGGAAGCGGTGAGCCGGCGCTACATGCAGGAGATGATCCCGTTCGTCTCCCCCCACACGGATGTGATGGCGCCCGACATGGGCACCAACGAACAGGTGATGGCGTGGTTCATGGACACCTATTCCGTCCATGCCGGCCATTCGGTGAACGAGATCGTCACCGGCAAGCCGGTGGCGCTCGGCGGCACCGAGGGCAGGCGGGAGGCGACCGGCCGGGGCGTGGCGCATCTGGTGCGCCGCGCCTGCGAAACGCTGGGGCTGCGGCCACAGAACTGCACCGCCATCGTGCAGGGTTTCGGCAATGTCGGCTCCGTCACCGCGTTGACGCTGGAGCGCAAATTCGGCGTCAAGGTGCTGGGCGTGTCGGATCACACGGCGGCGTTCTACGATCCGGCCGGGCTGGATGTGGCCCGCATCGCGGCCCATGCCGCCCAGCACCGCGTGCTTTCCGGCTACACCGAGGCGCCGCGCATCGATCCGGCCGAGCTGCTGGTGCAGAAATGCGACATTCTGGCGCCCTGCGCGGTGGAGCGGGTGATCGATTCGGCGGTGGCGGCCAAGCTGCAATGCCGCATCCTGGCCGAAGGTGCGAACGGCCCCACCACCCCCGCCGCCGATGAGGTGCTGAGCCGGCGCGGCGATGTGTTCGTCATCCCGGATATTCTGTGCAATGCCGGCGGTGTCATCGTGTCGTATTTTGAGTGGGTGCAGGACCTGCAACGGCTGTTCTGGTCGGAAGCCGAGGTGAACGACAAGCTCGAACGCCTGCTCGACGGCACTTTCGCCCAGGTGACGGCCCGCGCCGCGCGGGATCGGATGTCGATGCGCCTTGCGGCCCTGGCCATCGGGGTGGAGCGGGTGCGGGCGGGCAAGCAGCTGCGCGGGCTGTTCCCGTAACGGGGATTTCACTTCGTTTTGGACTATTTTTATGGTCCAATAGGTGATGGCATTGTCGAGCCCCTGATGAACATCACCGTCACCGAGGCCAAAGGCCTGCTCACCGATCTGGTCCGCCGCGCCGAGGCCGGGGAGGATATTGTGCTCACCCGCCATGGCACCCCGGCCGCCCGTCTGGTTGCGGTGGCCGGCCGGCAGGATTTTGCACAAGCAGCGCCCCGCGCCGGCGGCTTTGCCGAGGCAGCGCCCAACCCGTTTGCCTTCATGCCGCGTGCGGACCGCGCCTGGGATGATTTCTTTGACGCCCCCGGCATCGATCTCGCCCCGCGTGATCAACCCCAGGCCCAGCAGCGCGACGGTTTCTGATGCTCCGGCTGATGCTGGACACCAATATCTGCATCCGCGTCCTGCGCGACCGGCCGCCCGAGCTGCGCGCGCAGTTCAACGCGCAGGCGGAAGGGCTCAGCCTGTCGACCATCGTGCTGGCCGAGCTGTTGCACGGGGCCGCCAAATCGGCCCGGCCGGACCGCAACCGTCGGGAGGTGGAGCGTTTCGCGGCCAGGCTTGCCGTGCTGCCCTTCGATGCGGATGCGGCGCACCATGCGGGCGACATCCGTGCCACCCTCGAACGCAGAGGCAGCACGATCGGCGGTTACGACCTGCTGATCGCAGGCCATGCCCGCAGCCGCGGGCTCGTGCTGATCACCAGGAATCTTGGCGAGTTCCAACGCGTCGAGGGCCTGCGCTGCCAGGACTGGACCACCACGTAGAGCGGACGTGCTGCGTAGCTCCGCCTATGGTTTTCCTGCGATCGTCAAAGCGTCCCACGCCGCCTGCGCGCTGCGCTCCAGCGCATACGGGTCCTCGCGCAAGGTTTGGCGGATGCCCACCGAGCGTTCGTCCGGCAAAACCTCCTCCTCGCCGGCTGCAATTGCCGCCAGCGTGCGCTCCACCACCTGGGCCGGCGAGATCTTCGCGGCCGTCACATTGGCCACCATGTCGGTGTCCACAAAGCCCGGATGCACCCCCACCACCAGCGTGCCCTGTGCCCGCAGCTCGATGCGCACCCCGCGGGTCAGGCCCAAAGCCGCCATCTTGGAGGCGGAGTAGGAGCCGAACTTGCCGCCTGTGGTGAAGCTCGCAACCGAGAGGATGTTGACGATGGCACCACCGCCGTTGCGGCCCAGCAAAGGTGCAAACGCCCGGCACATGGCAAGTGCTCCGAAATAATTCACCTCCATCTCGGTGCGCGCGCCGTCCATGCTGGCGGCGCCGATCAACGGGGAGGCGGTGAGCACGCCGGCATTGTTGATCAGCAGCGTCACATCCCCGCAGGTGGCAGCCGCTTCGGCGACCTGGCCCTGGTCGGTCACGTCCAGGCGGATCGCTTGCACCCTGGGGTCATGCTGCGCCTGAGGCTCGCGCATGCCGGCGTAGATTTTTGCGGCCCCCGCCGCCAGCAGCCCGTCCACGAAGGCGCGCCCGATGCCGCGATTGGCGCCGGTGACCAGCGCCACGCATCCCTTGATGTCCATAGGGGCCTCCGTTTCGTTTCGTCTGAGCTTTGAGGGGCGGTGCTGAGAAAGCAAGGACCAAATCCGGCGTCACGCCGACTGTCCCGGTCCCAGCACTGCCAAAATCCGCACGTCACCGGCTGTTTCGGTGTCGCCGGTGTCGGGATGCACGCGGTAGATGATGCGGTGTTCGGCCACAATCAGTTGGCGCAAGCCGGGCATGTCGAGGCTTGGCACGCCAAGATACGGGTGATCCCGCAGCCGGGATTGGACGGACACCACAGCCTCCCAGCGTGCTCGTGCCAGGCGACCTGACCCGGGCTGCAGCAGATAGCGGCGTGCCTGACGGAACCCCCGAGCGGCCACCGGGTCAACGGCAACATGACGGGTCACGGGTGGCGGCCTTAGCGGGGCTGTGCGGTCAAACCCCTGGGCAGTGGCATTGGCGCGTTCTCGTCCTCGTCGAGCGCCAGGAGCCAGGCCTCCAGATCGTCGCCATCAATCCCCAGCCCGGCGTCGATCGCGGCCTCCGCGCGCGCCACGATCTCCATTTCACGGGCCACGCGAAGGCGGCGCTCGGCCTCGGTCTCGCCGATCGGAAGCCCAGTTTCGGCGGAAATGGGGCGCATCTCGTTCATGGCGGACAGGCTACGCCCGTCCAACCGCGAATTCCAACTCCGCAATCCTCCCTATCCGCCGCTCCGCATTGCCCGCAACCCGATCACGCCGTAAACGCCAAGGCCGCACAGGACGGTCCTGTGCCGATCTGATGGTGCCGCCCATGCTGTCCAAGTCCCACACCCCCGCCGAGACCGAACGCGACATCTATGCCGGCTGGGAATCCGCCGGCAGTTTCTCCGCACGGCCGGACAGCAACGCGCAGCCCTTCACCATCATGATCCCGCCGCCCAACGTGACCGGCACGCTGCATGTGGGCCATGCGCTGACCATGACGATCCAGGACACGCTGATCCGCTACCGCCGGATGACCGGGCGCGATGCGCTGTGGCAGCCCGGCACGGATCACGCGGGCATCGCCACCCAGATGGTGGTCGAACGTCTGCTGGCGGAGGAGAAGACCACGCGCCAGGAACTTGGCCGCGATGCGTTCCTGGAGCGCGTCTGGCAGTGGAAGGCGCAATCCGGCGGCGCCATCACCGAGCAGCTTCGCCGCATCGGCGCCTCGCTCGACTGGCCGCGCGAGCGCTTCACCATGGATGAGGGCCTGTCCCGCGCCGTGCGTCAGGTGTTTGTCACCCTCTACAAGGAAGGCTTGATCTACCGCGACCGGCGCCTGGTGAACTGGGACCCGAAATTCCAATCCGCCATCTCGGATCTCGAGGTCGAAAGCCGCGAGATCAACGGCTTCATCTGGCATCTGCGCTATCCGCTGGCGGACGGCTCAGGCCGCGCCATCACGGTGGCCACCACACGGCCGGAGACGATGCTGGGCGACACTGCGGTGGCGGTGAACCCGGAGGATGCGCGCTACACCGACATGATCGGCCAGGAGGTCATCCTGCCGCTCACCGGGCGGCGGGTGAAGATCGTGGCCGATGCCTATTCCGACCCTGAGAAGGGCACCGGTGCGGTGAAGATCACCCCTGCGCATGACTTCAACGATTTCGAGGTCGGCCGCAGGCACGGGCTCGACATGCCCTCCGTCCTCGACCGTGAGGCGAAGATCACGCTGGCCGAGATCACGCTGCATGCGGTCCCCGGCATCGCCGACCCGGACTTCACCCGCGGCCTTGAAGGGCTCGACCGGTTCGAGGCGCGCAAGCGGATCATCGCCGAGCTGGAGCGGCTGGAATTGCTGGTGGATGTGGTCAAGCACGTCAACCAGGTGCCGCATGGCGACCGCTCGGGCGTTCCGATCGAGCCGCTGCTCACCGTGCAATGGTATTGCAACGCCGAGGCGCTCGCCAAACCCGCCATCGCGGCGGTGGAGGACGGGCGGATGACATTCGTGCCCCAGCAATGGGAGAACACGTTCTTCGCCTGGATGCGCGACATCCAGCCCTGGTGCATCTCCCGCCAGCTTTGGTGGGGCCATCGCATCCCGGCCTGGTATGGGCCGGATGGTCATGTCTTCGTCGAGCAGACCGAGGAGGAGGCTGCGGCCGCGGCGACCGCGCATTACGGCAAGCCCACCGAGATCACCCGTGATGAGGACGTGCTGGACACCTGGTTCAGCTCGGCGCTGTGGCCGTTCTCCACCCTGGGCTGGCCGGACCAGACGCCGGAGCTTGCCAAATACTACCCGGGCGACGTGCTGGTGACGGGGTTTGACATCATCTTCTTCTGGGTTGCCCGGATGATGATGATGGGCATGCATTTCATGGGCGATGTGCCTTTCCGCCACATCTACATCCACGGCCTGGTGCGCGATGAGCGCGGCCAGAAGATGAGCAAATCCAAGGGCAACGTGATCGATCCGCTGGCGATGGTGGACCAGTACGGCGCGGATGCGCTGCGCTTCGCCATCACCCGCCTGGCAGGCCCGGGCCGGGACGTGAAGCTGGGGCCAGCGATTGTGGAGACCAATCGCAGCTTCATCACCAAGCTGTGGAATGCCGCGCGCTTCTGCGAGATGAACGCGATCCGCCCTGATCCCGCCTTCACGCCGGATCAGGCCACGCTGCCGCTCACACGCTGGATTCTGGCGCAGGCCTCCGATGCCATCACCGAGGCCACGGCGGCGCTGGAAGCCTATCGCTTCGATGAATACGGCACTGCCTGTTACCGCTTCGTCTGGAACGTGTTCTGCGACTGGTTCCTGGAACTGGCAAAGCCGGCGCTGGCGTCCGAAGGGGCGGAGGCTGAGGAGGTCAAGCGCACCGCGGGCCATGTGCTGGGTCTGATCCTGCGGCTGATGCACCCGTCGATCCCCTATGTCACCGAGGAGCTGTGGGCGGAGTTCGGCTATGGCGAGAAATGCTCGCTGATCACCGCCGAATTCCCGAAGCCCTTCGAGGTGCCGGGTGCGGCCGAGGCCCGTGCCGAGCTGGACTGGCTGGTGCGGCTGATCGGGGAGGTGCGTGGCGTGCGCTCCGAGATGAATGTGGCGCCCAGCGTGAAGGCGCCGGTGCTGCTGCGTGACGCCAGCCCGGAAAGCCTGGCGCGCGGTGCGCGTTGGATCGAGGCGATCAGCCGCATGGCGCGTGCCTCCGAATTCGGGCCGCTCATTGGCGAGATGCCGAAAGGTGCCGCGCAGCTGGTGCTCGATGAGGCCACCATCGTCATCCCGCTTGGCGGTCTGATCGATTTCGACGCCGAGCGCGCCCGCCTGCAGAAGGAGCGTGCCCGCGTCGAGAAGGATGCCGAGGCGGCGGCGAAGAAGCTTGGCAGTGCCGATTTCGTGGCCCGCGCCAAGCCCGAAGTGGTGGAGGAAAACCGCGACCGTCTGGCCACTGCCCAGGCCGAGATGGCGAGGCTGGATGCGGCGCTGGCGCGGATCGCCTGAGGCCGGCGCGCGCAGTGCCGCAGGCAAACGGATAAAGTTTTTTTGCTTCTTTTTGTTCACAAAAAGAAGTGCTTGCCTGCCTTAGTCTCGCCTGCCTTAAACAAACCGCGCCAGGCGCACCGCCGTGTGCGCCCGGCTTGGCCGCATTGCCGGCATCACCAGCAGGCAGTTGTCATAGGGCGTGCGGATTTCAGCCGCCCCGTCCACCGCGATCAGCGTGTTGCGCCGCGTGATGATGGTGCCGCCGCGGTAGGAGTTCACAAAGGCGAACTGGCTGGTGGCGGCGGTCACCACATGGGTCACCTCGGCGACACGCCGCTGGGACGCGGACAGCGCGGCGGGCGGGCTCGCCACCATGCCCTGGTCGTGCAGCAGGGACAGGGTGGCGTGTTCGGCCAGGGCGATCGTTGCTTCCTGCCAATGCTGGCCGGCCTCCACCAGAATGGCGCTGGCCGTGCCGGTTGGGTCGGTGAAATGGCGATGATCGATCAGCCGCCGCCCGCCCTGATGCCCGCTGTCCGCCACGATCAGCCCCGGCGCCGGCAGGCGCCGCGCCAGCGCCATGCCGCGCGGTGACGGGCCGCAGAGCAGCACCGGGTCGGACGGCCACAGCATGGAATGCAGATCGAGCAGCACATCCGCCTGTGTCACCAGCGGCAGGATCTGGCGCGCGCGTGCCAGTTCGCTGCTGTCGCGCGGGCCGAACAGGGTGGCCTCATCCCACACCCGGTTCAGATCCTCATCCACAAACCGGCTGTTGGTCGGGTTCTGCGGATCGAACCGCGCAAACGCCTGCAGATTGACGAAGCCCAGGGTGAGCCTGCCGCGCAGGGGTTGGATGTTGGCGCGCAGCAGCCGGTCGAACACGATGGCGCCGGCGATCTCGTTGCCGTGCATCAGCGACAGGATCATCACATGCGGTCCCGGCAGCGAGCTGTCGCGCGTGATGAAGCCGGGGATGCCGTGTGTGCCGGGGAGCCATGGTGTCAGATCGGGCGGGCTGATCCGCACCTCGAATTCCGGCCGAGGCGCTGGACGCGGGGCAGGGGCCTGACCCTGCGCGCCATCCGGTGTCCGGGCCTGTCCCCGGTCATGCGCCTGATCCGGGGGAGCGTTCATGCAGGCCCTGCTTCATGGCGCCGGGCCAGGGCGCGGATGAAGCCGTCGCACGCATCGAGCTGGCTGCGCGCGATCCATTCATCGGGTTTGTGCGCCTGCTGGATCGCCCCCGGCCCGCAGACGATGCAGGCAAGACCGGCCTTCTCGAACACGCCGCCCTCAGTGCCGTAGCTGACGAAGCCTGCCGCGTTGGCGCCGGTGACCTGCTTGACCAGGCTTGACAGGCTGTGGTCCTCGGCCAGACCCATGCCGGGCAGTTCGCCCACGATCTCGTAGGAGAAGCCGGTGCCGGGGGCCACCGCCTGCATGGCGGGCTCGATGGTGGTGGAGACGAAATCGCGGAACCGGGCGAATTCGGCATAGGGGTCGTGCCCCGGGATGTGGCGCCATTCCATCACGAATTCGGCCGCTTCCGGGATGATGTTCAGGATCGTGCCACCGCTTGCGGTGCCGACATGGGCGGTGGTGTGCGGCGGGTCGAACCCGTCCATGAACGGGCCTTCCTTGGCCAGGCGCCGCGCCTCGGCCGCCATGTAGGCGATCGCCTCGGCCGCCGCATGCACCGCGTTCACGCCGCGATGCGGCTCGCTGGAATGCCCGCTCTGCCCGCGCACGCTCACCTTCACCGCAAGCCGCCCCTTATGGGCGATGATCGGCTGCATCAGGCTCGGCTCACCCACCACGCACAGATCGGGGCTCAGGCCGCTTTCGGCGAGATCCTCCACCAGCCGGCGGGCGCCGGCCATGTCGGTCTCCTCGTCGAAGGTGATGAACAGATGCACTGGCTTGTCCAGCGCCATCGCCTGCAGATCCGGCACGGCGGCCAGCATGCTGGCCACGAAGCCCTTCATGTCGCAGGCGCCGCGGCCATAGAGTTTTCCATCCGCCTCGCGCAGCGTGAACGGATCGCTGGTCCAGTCCTGCCCGTCCACCGGCACGGTGTCGACATGGCCGGAGAGTGCGAGCCCGCCCGGGCGGTTGGGGCCGATGATGGCGTGCAGATTGGCTTTGCTGCCATCCGCGTTCAGGCTGCGGCGATACGGCACGCCGCAGCGGTCGAGCCAGGCTTCGATGAAGCCGATCAGCGCCAGATTGGAATGGCGCGACGTGGTGTCGAACGCGACCAGATGGCGGAGCATCTCGACCGTGTCGGGGCTGTTGGAAAGAGTGGTGGTCGGCACGATGATGTTCATGTCACGCAGTCTATACGCGTCACCGGGCAGGGCAACCGTGCCTGACACCGCTGCGGCCTGGAAACGCCGATGACTGTCTGGCGTATTCTGTCCATCTTGTTATAGGTGAAGCGCCATTGCTTGGGCCGGAGAGCGTCGCATGAAGAAGGTTTTCGCCTCGTTTGCCATCGGCGCCACGGCAATGCTGGGCCAGCTGCCCTCCGCCACGGCGCAGGACATCGCGGTGGCCGTGGGGGCGCCCATCACCGCGCTCGACCCGCATTACCACACGCTCACCCCCAACGAGCAGGCGCATGCCCATCTGTTCGACCGGCTGGTCGAGACCGATCCCAAGGCCCGGCTGATCCCGGGGCTTGCGGCGAGCTGGAAGCTGGTGGACCCCACCACCTGGGAATTCACCCTGCAGACGGCCACGTTCCATGACGGCACGCCGTTCACCGCCGAGGATGTCGCCTATTCCATCGCGCGCATCCCCACGGTGAAGAACAGCCCCGGCAGCTTCGCCATCTACACCACCGCGATCGCGGGCGTGGAGGTGGTAAACCCGCACACCATCCGGTTGAAGACCAAGACCGTCTATCCGCTGCTGCCGGTCGATCTCGGCCAGGTCTTCATCATCTCGCACAACAGCGGCCCCGAGCCTGCCACCGAGGATTTCAACTCCGGCAAGCTCGCCATCGGCACCGGCCCCTATCGCCTCGTCTCCTACAAGCCGGGCGACCGGCTGGAGCTGGTGCGCAACGACAGCTATTGGGGGGGCAAGCCCGCCTGGGCGCATATCTCCTACCGCTTCATCCCCAACGAGGCCGCCCGCAGCGCTGCCCTGCTGTCGGGAGACGTGGCGCTGATCGACTCGGTGCCCACCGCGGACATCGCCCGCCTGCGCAGCGATCCGCGCGTGAAACTGTGGGAGACCGTGTCGCTGCGGCTGATCTATCTGATGCTCGATCTCTCGCGTGACAGCGCACCGGTCGAGGTCACCGGCCCCAACGGTGAGAAGCTGGACCACAACCCGCTGAAGGATCTGCGCGTCCGCCAGGCGCTGTCACTGGCCATCAACCGTCCGGCCATCGTGGAACGCGTGATGGAGAATGCCGCCATCCCGTCCGGCCAGTTTCTGCCGCCGGGCAGCTACTCCTATGCGACGGATGTGCCGCCGCCGCCGTTCGACACCACCCGCGCCAAGGCGCTGCTGGCCGAGGCCGGCTTTCCCAACGGGCTGCGGATCAGCCTGCACAGCTCCAATGACCGCTATCTGAACGATGCCAAGATCGTCCAGAGCATCGGCCAGATGTGGACGCGCATCGGCGTGCAGACCAAGGTCGAGGTCGAGCCCTGGAGCAGCTATGTCGGCCACATCAACAAGCAGGATTACGCCGCCTTCCTGGTCGGCTGGGGCAGCTCGACCGGCGAATCGTCCAACCCGCTGCGCTCGCTGATCGCAACCTTCGACGCCAGCAAGGGCAGGGGGGCGGTCAACCGCGCGCGCTACTCCAACCCGGAGATCGACCATCTGATCGATGAGGCGCTGGTCACGGTGGATGACGGGGCGCGTGAGAAGATCCTGATGCAGGGTGTCAGGCTCGCCATGCAGGACGTGGCGCTGATCCCGCTGCACGAGCAGAAGAACACCTGGGCGACCCGCGCCGATCTCACCTATGTGCCGCGCGCCGATGAGGAGACGCATATCTTCGATCTGCGTCCGGCGAAGTAGAGCATGGCGCTGTGGCTGCTTCGCCGCCTGGTACAGGCCGGCTTTGTGATGCTGGCGATGTCGGCCATCGTCTTCATCGGCCTGCATGCGATCGGCAACCCGATCGACATCCTGATCTCGCCCGAGGCCGATCAGGCGGAACGCGCCCGCGCCATCGCGGCACTTGGCCTCGACAAGCCGTTATGGGAGCAATACTGGCTGTTCCTGCAGGGTGCGTTGCACGGTGATCTCGGCCGCAGCTTCGTCTTCAACGAACCCGCCCTGCGGCTGATCGCGGGGCGCATGCCGGCAACGTTGGAGCTTGCCGTCACCGCCGTGCTGCTGTCGGTGTGCATCGGACTGCCGCTTGGGCTTTATGCCGGGCTGCATCCCAACAGCTTCACCGGACGGCTGGTGATGACCGGCTCGATCTTCGGCTTCTCGCTGCCGAGCTTCTGGGTCGGGCTGATGCTGATCATGGTCTTTGCCGTGACACTGGGCTGGCTGCCCAGCTCCGGGCGTGGCGAGACGATCAGCATCGCGGGGGTCGGCTGGTCGTTCCTCACCGTTGATGGCTGGCGGCATCTGCTGCTGCCGGCGCTGAACCTGGCCTTGTTCAACATCTCCCTGGTGCTGCGGCTGACGCGCGCCGGCGTGAGGGAGACACTGCCGCTCGACTATATCCGCTTTGCCCGGGCCAAGGGGCTCACACCCGGGCGGGTGATCTATGTGCACGTGCTGCGCAACATCCTCATCCCGGTGGTTACCGTGATCGGCCTCGAATTCGGCAGCACCATCGCGTTTTCCGTGGTGACGGAGAGCGTGTTTGCCTGGCCTGGCATGGGCAAGCTGATCATCGACAGCATCAACGTGCTCGATCGCCCGGTGATCGTGGCCTATCTGATGATCACGGTGGCGTTGTTCGTCACCATCAACCTGGTGGTCGATCTGCTCTACACGCTGCTCGATCCGCGGGTGCGGCTGGGAGGCAGGCGATGAGCGGCGCCATGCGGGAACAATCGCCGTTTCGGCGCGTGGTGGCGGATTTCTGCGCCAACAAGGTGGCGGTGGCAGGCCTGGTCACACTGGTGATCATCGTGGCACTGGCCGTCTTCGCGAGCCTGATCGCGCCGCAGAACCCCTACGACCTCGCCCAGCTCGACATCATGGACGGGCGCCAGCCGCCGGGTGCCACCTCGATGGACGGGCTGGTGTTCTGGCTTGGCACCGATGATCAGGGGCGGGACATGCTCTCCGGCATTCTCTACGGCCTGCGCATCTCCCTGATCGTGGGGGCTGGGTCTGCCGCGGTGGCCGGCATTGTCGGCAGTTCGCTGGGCCTGGCCGCCGCCTATGCCGGCGGGCGGATCGAGGCCGCCATCATGCGCCTGGTGGATCTGCAGCTGTCCTTTCCCGCCATTCTGGTCGCCCTGATGATCCTGGCCTTCATCGGCAAGGGGGTGGGCAATGTGATGCTGGCGTTGGTGATCGTGGAATGGGCCAGCTATGCCCGCACCGCCCGTGCGGCGGCTTTGTCCGAGCGGGCGCGCGAATATATCGAGGCGGCCGAGGGTCTGGCGCTGCCGCGATCGCGCGTGGTGTTCGGCCATCTGCTGCCCAACTGCCTGCCGCCCTTGATCGTCATCGGCACCATCCAGGTCGCCCGCGCCATCGCCCTTGAAGCGACGCTGAGCTTTCTGGGCCTGGGCGTTCCGATCACCGAACCCTCGCTCGGCCTGCTGATCGCCAATGGCTATCAATACATGCTCAGCGGCAAATACTGGATCAGCTTCTACCCGGGCATCGCCCTGCTGATCACCATCGTCTCGATCAACCTGGTCGGCGACCAGCTGCGCGACGTGCTGAACCCGAGGCTGCAGCGATGATCGATGACGATTTTCACCAGGATGTCGCCTCCACGCTGACGCTGGATATCCGCAACCTGCACACGCATTTCGACACGCGCGCCGGCACGCTGCGCGCGGTGGACGGGGTCAATCTTCGTATCAAACGCGGCGAGATTGTGGGGCTGGTGGGTGAATCGGGCTCTGGCAAGTCGGTCACCGGGTTTTCGGTGATCGGCCTGGTCGACCCGCCCGGGCGCATCGTGGGCGGCGAGGTGCGCTTTCAGGGGCGCAACCTGGTCGGGCTGGAGGAGGAGGCGCTGCGCCAGCTGCGCGGGCACGACATCGCGATGATCTTCCAGGACCCGATGATGACGCTGAACCCGGTGCTGCGCATCTCGACGCAGATGGTGGAGGCGATCACCGCCCATGAGATCGTCGCCGAGGACGAGGCGCTGGAGCGCGCGCATGACGCGCTGGCCAGTGTCGGCATTCCGCACCCGGAGGAGCGGCTGCGCGACTATCCGCACCAGTTCAGCGGCGGCATGCGTCAGCGCGTGGCGATCGCCATCGCCTTGCTGCACAACCCCGCCCTGATCATCGCAGACGAGCCGACCACGGCGCTCGATGTCACCATCCAGGGCCAGATCCTGGCGGTGGTGCAGCGCCTGGTGGCGGAGCGCGGCACCTCGCTGCTGTGGATCACCCATGATCTGAGCGTGGTGGCCGGCCTCGCCCATCGTGTGGCGGTGATGTATGCCGGGCGCATCGTGGAGGAAGGGCCGGTGGATGAGGTGCTGGACCACCCGATGCACCCCTACACCGCGGGGCTGATCGCAAGCCTGCCGAGCCACAATCGGCGCGGTACCAGGCTCGCGCAGATCCCCGGCATGGCGCCGCCCGCACATGACCGCCCCACCGGCTGCTCGTTCCGCCCGCGCTGTGCCCGCGCCACGGCGGAATGCGAGCAGGACCCGCCCGCCACCACCCCGGCACAAGGCCGCTCGCTGCGCTGCTTCAACCCGATGCCGGCCGGATCGCAGGGAGGCCGGGCATGACCGCACCGCCCGCCGCCCCGCCGCCGCTGTTGCAGCTGGAGCAGGTCAGCAAACGCTTCGGCACACGACCGGGCCTGCTCGGCCGCCTGTTCGGCCAGAAGGATGACGGGGTGCAGGCGGTCAACGCCGTCGATCTCACCATCCGCACCGGCGAGGTGGTGGGGCTGGTCGGCGAATCGGGCTGTGGCAAATCCACCCTTGGCCGCCTTGCCGCAGGCCTGCTGACCCCCACCAGCGGCCGCGTGATGTGGCGCGGGCTTGATCGTGACATGCTGGACGCCGACGAGGCCCGCCGGGCGAAGCTCTCGGTGCAGATGATCTTCCAGGACCCGCAATCCAGCCTCAATCCGCGCATGAAGGTGGCGCAGATCGTGGGCGAGGCGCCGCGCGTGCACGGGCTGATCGGGCCTGAGGGGTTCGACGCCTATGTGGACGCGCAGCTCAGCCGCGCAGGCCTCGACCCCGCGATGAAGCGCCGCTATCCGCACCAGTTCAGCGGCGGCCAGCGCCAGCGCATCGGCATCGCCCGCGCGCTTGCGGTGCAGCCGGACATGCTGGTCTGTGACGAATCGGTGGCGGCACTCGACGTGTCGATCCAGGCGCAGATCATCAATCTGTTCCTTGATCTGCGCACCGAGCTCAATCTCACCTGCCTGTTCATCAGCCATGATCTCGGCGTGGTGGAGCATGTCAGCGACCGTGTGGCGATCATGTATCTCGGCCGCATCGTCGAGGAGGCGCCGGCGGAGGAGCTGTTCGCCCGGCCCAACCACCCCTACACCCATGCGCTGCTGGCCGAGGTGCCGCGCATCACCCATCGCAGGCGGCATTTCGTGCCGATCCAGGGCGAGCTGCCCAGCCCGAAACACCCGCCCGCCGGCTGCCATTTCCATCCGCGCTGCATCCATGCCGAGCTGCGCTGCAAGATGGAGGCGCCGGTGTTGCGCGAGATCGCCCCCGGCCATCGCTCCGCCTGCCATCTGAACAAGCTGGACTGACATCATGGCGGCTCTCTCCTTGCCGCACCGTCTGTGGCGGGCCTTGCCGGCCGGCCCGCGCCGGCGCGCGCTGTCCGCCATCACCGCATCGCTGGCGCCACGGCCGGATGCACAGGCGCCGGCCCCGCGCGGCGGGGTGGCGGTGGGCGGCGAGCTGAGCCTGCCGAGCGGGCTTGGCACCGGGGCGCGGCTGATGCTGGCGGCGCTGGAACGCTCTGGCATCGCCACGGCAGCGCTTGATTTCGGCGACCCGATCAGAAGGGCTCGCCGGCGCTTCCCGCCCTTGCCGCCCGCCATGCCGCTGGTGTTGCACATCAATTCCCCGGTGCTGCCACTCGCCCTGCTGCAGGCGCCGCGCGACCTGCTGCGCGGGCGCATGGTGATCGGCTACTGGGCGTGGGAGCTGCCCCATGTGCCGGAGTCCTGGCGGCCGGGGCTGGATTTCGTGCACGAGATCTGGACACCGTCGCGCTTCACCGCCGATGCGCTGCGCGGCTTCGCGCCGCACAAGACGATCCGCGTGGTGCCGCACCCGGTGGCGATCGACCCGCCGGTGCCAAGTGCTCTCACCCGCGCCGATTTCGGCCTGCCGCAGGATGCGGTGATCACATTGGTCTCGTTCAGCCTGGCCTCCTCAATGGCGCGCAAGAACCCGCTGGCCGCGATCGCCGCCCATCGCGCCGCCTTCATGGGCCGGCCGGATCGGCAGTTGGTGGTCAAGGTCGCCCATGCCGAGGCGCATCCGGAGGATTTCCAGGCGCTGCGCCAGGCCGCCATCGGCGTGGAGAATATCCGCTTCGAGACCCGCCTGCTGCCGCGCGCCGACAGTTTCGCGCTCACCGCCTGCTGCGACATCGTGCTCTCCCTGCATCGCAGCGAAGGCTTCGGCCTGGTGCCGGCCGAGGCCATGCTGTTGGGGGTGCCGGTGGTGGCAACCGGCTGGTCGGCCACCGCCGAGTTCATGGATGCGAGCGCCGCCTGTCTGGTGGAGTATAATCTGGTGCGCGCGGTGGATGAGCGCGGCGTGTTCGAGGCGCCGGGGGCGGTCTGGGCGGAGGCGCGGATCGATTCGGCGGCCGAGCACCTCACCCGTCTGGCTGACGATCCGGGCCTGCGCCAGCGCATCGGTGAGGCCGGGCAGATCATGGCGCGCCAGCGGCTGGGCGATCAGGCGCTGCATGCGGCGCTCGCCGCCATCGGGCTGCAATGACGCGCATCCTGGTCTGGCAATGGTCGCGCAGGGGTGGTCCGCCGATGTTCGGCCGCAGGCTGGCCGATGCGCTGGCAGGACTTGCCGGCGTGCAGGCGCTGCTGTCGCTGTCCACCGCGGCCGATCTGATGCAGGAGCCGGATGCGCCCGCCTGCGCGCTGCCCTACCGCACCTACACCACGCTGCCAGGCTTTCTCTGGCGCTTCGCCACCGCCCCGCTGCAACTGCCAGGACTGATCTCGCGCCTGCGCCGGCTGCGCCCGGATCTTGCCATCTGCGCCCAGCCCGGCCCGCTTGATCTGGTGATGGCAGCAGCGCTGCGCCTGCTGGGCATTCCCTATTACGTGGTGGTGCACGACGCCGAGGCGCATCCCGGGGATGGGTTTCCGCTGCTGCATCGCCTGCAGCGGCTGGAGTTGCGCCTGTCCCACGGCGTGGTGGCGCTGTCCGCCCATGTCGGGCGCCGGCTGGCGGAAACCGGTGCGCTTGCCGGGCGGCGGCTGATCCTGTCGGTGCATCCGCCCTATGATTTCGGCCCGATGCCGCCGCCACCGCTGTCGCATGGCGGCCGGCTGCGGCTGCTCTTCTTCGGCCGGCTGCTGCCCTATAAGGGGCTTGACATGCTGGCCGATGCCGCCGCCCTGCTGGGGGATGATCCGGGGCTGGAGCTGCGCGTGGTGGGCCAGGGGCCGGAGGCTGTGGCGCTGGACCGGCTGCGCGCCATCGCCTGGGCCCGTGTCGAGAATCGCTGGGTGCCGGATGACGAGCTCGGATCCCTGATCGGCTGGGCCGATGCGCTGGTGCTGCCCTACACCGAGGCCAGCCAGAGCGGTGTCGCCGCCGCCGCCATCGCGGCGCGCCGCTTCGTGGTGGCAACAAAGGTGGGCGGTCTGGTGGAACAATTCGCGGGCGAGCCTTTGGCCCGGCTCTGCCCGCCGGATGCCGCAAGTGTGGCCGATGCCATCGCATCGCTGCGGCGCGACCCGCCCCTTCCGGGGCACACCGCCACACCGTCCTGGCATGACATGGCGGCCGCCCTGCTGGCCTCGATCCAGGCCGCACCGGATCGCGCGAATTGACCTGCGCAATCGCATCGACATAGTGCGGACAAGAAAAGGACCGCGCCCATGGATCTCAGCGACGAAGACCTCGAACGTCTCGCCAGCCGCATCGCCTCGCTGGCCGGGGACGAGGAGGATGCCGAACTCGCCGGGCGGGCGGTGGCCGGGCTGGCGCGGCGGCTCAACCTGTCGCCCGATGATCTGAAATCCCTGCTGCTGGCCGGCGCCACCACGCGGCGCTCGGCGCTGGAGCGCAGCGGCCTTTCCGCCGATGCCGCCGCGCGGATCGCCGAGCTGGAGCGCGAGCTGGCCAATGTGCGCCACAATGCCCGGCTGTCCGAGGCGCAGATGCGCAACGCGCTGCGCGAGCGCGACGGGTTGAAGGATGTGAATGAAATGCTGGTCGACTCGCTCGACCGTGCCCGCTCCGCCGAACAGGTGCGCAAATATGTGGGTCTCGCCGTGGTGGCGGCCGCCGTGCTGGGCGGCATCGTGCTTTACGCCCTGCCCAATCTGCACACACCCTCCGCCCTGGAAGGCCCGGTGCGCCCGGTGGGCTCGCCCTTCCTGAAGACCGGCATCGTGCGGGCGAATGGCGCGCGCGTGCTGGCGGCGCCGCTGACCAATGCCGATCTGATCACCCAGCTCACCGCGGGCTCCCGCGTGCAGGTGCGCCAGACCATCACCCGCGATCTGCTGAGCTGGGTTGAGATCGAGGTGGGGGGGCTGACCGGCTATGTGCTGTCGAGCGAGATCGAGCTGCCGTAATCCGGCGCGTCATCCTTCAGCGCCACGCCAGAGAGGCGCAGGCGGCGCATCTCGCCCAGCAGCCAGGCGAGCTTGCGCGCGGCCTCCGGCACGGCCAGCCCTGCTGGCCTGATGTTTGAGACGCAGTTGCGCTCGGCATCGCTGCGCCCGATGCGCGGCTGCCAGGTGAGATAGGCGCCAAGCGAGTCGAAGGCTGAAAGCCCGGGCCGTTCGCCCAGCAGCACCAGCACCGCCTCCGCCTGCAACGCCTCGCCCACCGCATCGCCGAGGGCAACCCGCGCCTGGGTTGCGATCACCACGGGCCCCAGCTCCGGCATCAGGGCAAGCAAGGCCTCGACCAGTGCGGGCGCATGGCGCTGGGTTGCGATCGCGGACAGGCCGTCCGCCACCACAATGGCGAGGCAGCCCGGCTGCGGGGCCAGGTCGTGATCGGGATGCAGGCTGCGGCCGAGATCGGGCCTGCGCAGATAGGTTGCGCGGTCCGGCGCCGCGCTGCGCACCAGCTTCGTCTGCGGTCCCAGGGCCGCACGCAGCGCGGCCACGTCGAGCGCTGCGTGCACCGCGTCACGTGCTGCCGCGTGATCGGCCTGAAACGCCAGATGGGCCGCGGTGGGCAATCCCTGTCCCACCCGGCCCAGCGCCACCCTGGCCGGGGTGAAGCTGCGCAGATCGTGCCAGCGTGTGGGCAGGCTCATGTCAGAAGGCTCATGCCAGCAGGCCTTGCGCGAAGCCCGGCGGCAGTGCCTCCGGCGTCGTGCCGTCCAGCCCCATCCGGGCCAGCCACGCCTCGAATTCCGGCGCCGGCCGCAGCCCCAGCGCCGCGCGCAGATACAGCGCGTCGTGAAACGAGGTGCTCTGATAGGACAGCATCACGTCATCCGCGCCGGGCACACCCATCACATAGGTGACGCCGGCGGCCCCCAGCAGGGTGAGCAGCGCGTCCATGTCGTCCTGATCGGCGTCGGCGTGGTTGGTGTAGCAAACATCGACCCCCATCGGCAGGCCGAGCAGCTTGCCGCAGAAATGATCCTCCAGACCCGCGCGGGTGATCTGCTTGCCGTCCGCCAGATATTCCGGGCCGATGAACCCCACCACGGAATTGACCAGCAGCGGGTCGAAGGCGCGCGCCACCGCATAGGCGCGGGCCTCGATGGTCTGCTGATCGACGCCGTGATGCGCGTTGGCGGACAGGGCGCTGCCCTGGCCGGTTTCGAAATACATGACGTTGCGCCCGACCGTGCCGCGCCCGAGGCTGAGTGCCGCCTGCTGGGCCTCGCGCAGCAGGGACAGTGTGACGCCGAAACTGGCATTGGTCGCCTCGGTGCCGCCGATGGACTGGAACACCAGATCGACGGGAGCACCTTCCTCGATGCAGCGCAGCGTGGTGGTGACATGGGCCAGCACGCAGCTTTGGGTGGGAATGGCGTGGCGCTGGATCAGCCCGTCCAGCATGTGCAGCAGGCGTGTGGTGATCTGCGGGCTGTCGGTGGCTGGGTTGATGCCGATCACCGCATCGCCGGCACCGAGCAGCAGCCCGTCCAGCGTGGAGGCGGCGATGCCGGCTGCGTCATCGGTTGGGTGGTTGGGCTGCAGCCGCACCGAAAGCCGGCCGGGCAGGCCGATCGTGTTGCGAAACGCGGTGGTGACCCGGCAGCGCTGTGCCACGCTGATCAGATCCTGCAGCCGCATGATCTTGCTCACCGCCGCCACCATCTCGGGCGTGAGGCCCTGGCGCAGCGCGCCCGGATCGTCGCATGCCAGCAGATGATCGCGCAGCCCGCCCACCGTCAGATGTGCGATCGGCACGAAGGCGGTGCTGTCATGGCCATCGATGATCAGCCGCGTCACATCGCAGAGCTCGTAGGGCACCACCGCCTCGCTGAGGAAGACCGACAGCGGCAGATCGGCCAGCGCCATCTGGGCTGCCACACGCTCGCTGGCGGAGTGGGCCGCGATGCCGGCGAGCTGGTCGCCCGAGCGTGGCGGCGAGGCCTTGGCCATCAGATCGGCCAGGCTTTCGAAACGCCAGGTGCAGCCATGCAGCGAGGAACGGCGGATCAAGGTGAGGATATCTTCGGCACGCGTATATTACCCCTGGACAGATGGTTCCAATTCCTCTAGCTCCACCGGCTCATTTGGAACGCGGGAGATCTCACGCCACGCATCCTGCGTGGAGAGGTCGCATGCACCGCGGTCCCTGGGAAAGAGCCTGGGATCATGGCGAAAAAGATTGTTGGCTACATTAAGCTGCAGGTGCCTGCGGGCAAGGCAAATCCGTCGCCGCCGATCGGGCCGGCGCTGGGTCAGCGCGGCCTGAACATCATGCAGTTCGTGAAGGAATTCAACGCTGCCACCGCTCAGATGGAGCCGGGCATGCCGATTCCGGTTGTGATCACCGCCTTTGGTGACCGCACGTTCAACTTCATCATGAAGACGCCGCCCAACACCTACTTCCTCAAGAAGGCCGCCGGCATCACCAAGGGCACGACCACGCCGGGCAAGGGTGCCGCCGTGGGCCGCGTGACCGTGTCTCAGCTGCGCGAGATCGCGGCCGTGAAGATGAAGGATCTGAATGCCAACGACATCGACGGCGCCGTGAGCATGCTGCGCGGCTCTGCCCGATCGATGGGTCTGACCGTGGTGGAGGGCTGATATCATGGCACACAACAAGCGCCTGAAGGCTGCCGCTTCCACCGTGGAGCGCAACAAGGTCTATCCGCTGGCCGATGCGATCGCGCTCGCCAAGCAGAACGCCACCGCCAAGTTCGACGAGACGATCGAGATCTCGATGAATCTCGGCATCGATCCGCGTCACGCCGACCAGATGGTGCGTGGCCTGGTGGGCCTGCCGAACGGCACCGGCAAGACGCTGCGCGTGGGCGTGTTCGCCCGCGGCGCCAAGGCCGATGAGGCCCGTGAGGCGGGGGCTGATGTGGTCGGTGCGGAGGATCTGGGTGAGAAGATCCAGGCCGGCGAGATCGATTTCGACCGCTGCATCGCAACGCCGGACATGATGGCCCTGGTGGGTCGTCTGGGTAAGATCCTGGGCCCGCGCGGCCTGATGCCGAACCCGCGTCTTGGCACCGTGACCATGGACGTCAAGGGCGCCATTCTGGCCGCCAAGGCCGGCCAGGTGGAGTTCCGCGCCGAGAAGGCCGGCATCGTGCATGCCGGCATCGGCAAGGCGAGCTTTGATGAGGCGAAGCTGCTGGAGAATGCCCGTGCATTCGCCGACGCCATCGTCAAGGCGAAGCCGACCGGTGCGAAGGGCGTGTATGTGAAGAAGGTTGCGGTCAGCTCCTCGATGGGCCCCGGTGTTGCGGTTGACGTCGCAACGCTCGCCTGAGCTGATCTTTTGAGAATTCGCCCGGCAGCGAT
The DNA here is from genome assembly GCA_903924855.1 of uncultured Rhodospirillales bacterium. Classification (GTDB taxonomy): domain Bacteria; phylum Pseudomonadota; class Alphaproteobacteria; order Acetobacterales; family Acetobacteraceae; genus CAIQQQ01. The sequence goes on from CAIYCW010000013.1 coordinate 51,781, forward strand.
GCCGGGCGGGCAGGGGGCGGGAGCCCCCGATCCTGTCCGAGACCATTCGTGCCGCCTGGCGGCTTAAGGCTTTCATCGAAAGCGCGCATGGGAGACGGGGATGCCCGGAAATACAGGCAGCGATGCCGCGTGTTTTCTGGTGGTTCCGTGGGTCCTGTCCGGGCAACCGGGTGGGACAGGACAGGCGAACCGGGTCCGATCCGGGCGCCTGTGACTGGATGGTCGCCGCATGCGGTGGCCGTTCAAGGGTGTTCGGTCTGGCCCATTTGGGCAAACCGGCCTTGCGCGGGCTTTGCGTGAGGCCACCGACGGAGACGGGATTTGGACCGTACGGAGAAGCGAGAGTTTGTGGCCTCGCTCGCCAGCGTGTTCGCAGAGACCTCGATGGTCGTTGTCACCCAGAACAAGGGGATGACGGTCGCTGATGTCACCAAACTGCGGCGTGCGATGCGGGCGGCGGGTGCGGACTACAAAGTCGCAAAGAACCGGCTGGCCATTCTTGCCTTGGACGGAACCAAATTCGATGGCATCGCCCCGCTGCTGAAGGGCCCGACCGCGCTTGCGTGGTCGCGTGATGCAGTGGCGGTTGCGAAGGCATCCATCGAGTTCGCCAAGACCAACGATAAGTTCGTCGTGCTCGGTGGAGCGCTCGGGTCCCAGACGCTGAATGCGGATGGCATCAAGGCACTCTCCGAACTGCCGAGCCTGGATACGCTGCGTGCCGGTCTGCTGGGGATGATTTCCACCCCCGCCACCCGGATCGCTGGCGTGCTGCAGGCCCCGGCCGGACAGATCGCGCGCGTTTTGGCGGCGTTCGCTGACAAGGACAAGGCTGAGGCAGCCTGACCCCAACACCACCTGACACCCAAGCAGGGCAGCATTGCCTTGCACGGACCTGACCAGACAATACGTAAAGGACGATGAAAATGGCCGATCTGGCGAAACTGGTTGACGAACTCTCGGCTCTGACGGTGCTGGAAGCCGCTGAGCTGTCGAAGATGCTGGAAGAGAAGTGGGGCGTTTCCGCCGCCGCTCCGGTTGCCGTGGCCGGCGTTGCCGCCGCTGCCCCGGCTGCCGCTGCCGCCCCGGTGGAAGAGCAGACCGAATTCCAGATCATTCTTGCCGCCGCTGGCGACAAGAAGATCAACGTGATCAAGGAAGTGCGCGCGATCACGGGTCTTGGCCTGAAGGAAGCCAAGGACCTGGTCGAAGGCGCTCCGAAGGTCCTGAAGGAATCGGCCACGAAGGACGAGGCCGCCAAGATCAAGAAGCTGCTCGAAGAGAACGGCGCCACGGTCGAGGTGAAGTAATCCACGCCGTGCATCCGCACGGTTTGGTGATTTCCCATCCGGCCCTGGCCGGATGGGGCGAGGGTTCGAGGGGCGGAAACCGGGTCGGTTTCCGTCCTCTCACGCGTTTCAGGTGGGTGTTATCCTGCCGGAACGACATATTTGGTAAGGGCCGTGGCGGTGATCCGTTCGGCCGGAAATTCGAACTGCGGGGATCAGGACAGGCATGAACGCGATTACGAAGTCCTTCACCGGCCAAAAGCGCATCCGCAAAAGCTTCGGGCGCATCCCGGAAGTGGCGGTGATGCCCAACCTGATCGACGTGCAGCGCTCCTCCTATGAGGCGTTCCTGCAGATGCACACGCCGCATGACAGCCGGACCAACACCGGCCTGCAGGAAGTGTTCAAGTCGGTCTTCCCGATTGATGACTTCGCCGGCCGTGGCCGTCTGGAATTCGTCTATTACGAGCTGGAAGAGCCGAAATACGACGTTGAGGAATGCATTCAGCGCGGCCTGAACTTCGCAGCACCCTTGAAGGTGATCCTGCGCCTGATCGTCTGGGACCTCGACGAGGACACCGGCGCGCGCTCGATCCGCGACATCAAGGAACAGCCGGTCTA
>CAIYCW010000014.1 GCA_903924855.1 uncultured Rhodospirillales bacterium
GGGCAAAACCCCGGGCAATCTCAAACGCTCCACGCATCAATCCGGTTGGCGTCTTTGCAACGATACCGGAAATCCGCTATGCGGTCGCGTGGTGGCGATGATTGCTGCACCTGCGTGCCCGGGGTTTTGCCCCTCTTACGGCCCGTTGAGATAACCTGTTGAAGCATAACGAGGATCGGTCACCGATCGAGGCCGTTGGTCTCAAGTCCGCATCCAGGAGATCCGGTTGGCGCGGGTGATTCATTCGGTGTGGGCCACACCTGGAACGCCACCTGTTCGCCGGACGTTCAGGACTGAGCGATCCTGTTTATTTATTTTCATATAAGAACAAAAATCGGCCCTCCAACGCGCGATCGTAAGTAATATTTCGTACTGAGATACGTCATGCGTTTATTTGTTCAAAGAAAACTATCTAAAATCGTCGTTGAATATTTCATTATCCCTGCGGATAGATCAATTTTGTGCATTGCACGTCAAATAAATCCCAAATATACAACATAGGTGATTGGCGTAGTGAAAAACGCTCCACCCGCTGAGCAGGATCTGACGCATCAGTTCGTCAGTGCCGTTCGTCGGTACTGCTGCGGGGCGGCGGTGTCAAACACCGCTGTCCAAAACCGAGCCGTGATGATCTTGCCACTGACCAACAAAACAACGCCCGGCACGCAGCCGTTCCGTGATCGATCCGCTGTGGCACTCAGGCCGCGGCACACGGGCTTTTGGTCCGGGCCCCGCCCCTATCCGGGGTGGAACACCGGTACGTGCCGAGCCGATTGGAGCCTCCATGTCCGGATCCCCGCCCGTCGCTGTCACCCGCATGACCTTCGACGACGAATTCAACAGTTTCGTCTCCAGCGCCGATGGCAGTTCGGGCTGGATGACCAGGTTCCCCTATGGCGGGGAAGCCGCCTACACGCTGGCCGGCAACAGCGAGGCTGAATATTACGGCAGCAGCACGTCTGGACTCAACCCGTTCTCATTGCAAAATGGCGTGCTGAACATCACCGCAACCCCCGCCTATGGCTCCAACCCCTACGGGCTGCCTTACAATTCCGGCCTGATCACCACCGACACAAGCTTCTCGCAGACCTACGGCTATTTCGAGGTCAACGCCCAGCTGCCGGCCGGCCAGGGCCTGTGGCCCGCCTTCTGGCTGCTGCCGGCAAGCAATGTCTACACCTCCGAACTCGACGTGTTCGAACAGCTCGGCAACGCGCCATCGACGATCTATTCCACCGTTCACGGCACCACCAACGGCGTGTGGGCCGCCAACTCCCAGGCCTTCGCGGTGCCAAACACCGCGACCGGGTTTCACACCTATGGCGTCGACTGGGAGCCGGCCACGACGACCTACTTTGTGGACGGCGTGGCGATCGGCTCGGCGCCGACGCCGTCCAGCATGAACAGCCCGATGTTCATGCTGCTCAACCTGGCCGTGGGCGCCGCCGGCAGCTGGCCTGGTGCTGTCTCCTCCGCCACCACGCTGCCGGCAAGCCTGCAGATCGACTACGTCCATGCCTACGCCACCGCCGGCACCACCTTCGTCGGCGGACCCAGCGCCCTGCCGGCGGCGCCGGCAGGGCTGGTGCTGCACATCTCCGAGGACGCCTGGCTCGGCGATGCGCAATACACCGTCAGCGTCGACGGCGTGCAGCAGGGTGGCGTGCGCACCGCCAGCGCCTCCCACGCGGCAGGCTCCAGCCAGGCCGTGTCGATCGCCGGCAGCTGGAACGCGGGCGCCCATGTCGTCGCCGTCACCTTCCTCAACGATGCCTATGGCGGCAGCGCCGCGACCGACCGCAACCTCCATGTCGACGGCGTGTCGCTCGATGGGGTTGCCGCCGGCAGCGCGCCGCAGGCCCTGTTGAGCGACGGCACCGCGACCTTCACGATCGCTGCCACGACCTCGGCCACGACCTCCGTCGCTGCGACAGGCGCAACCGTGGTGGGCACCGGCGCCGACACGCTGGCGCTGGTGATCAGCGAGGATGCCTATCAGGGCGATGCGCAGTTCACTGTCGCGGTCAACGGCGTGCAGCAGGGCGGCACGCTGGTGGCGCGCGCCACCAATGTCACGCCCGGAACGCCGTTGTATGCCCGGTCGCAGGTGTTCGACATCGAAGGCAGCTTCACTGGCAGCAACGTCGTCACCGTCAGCTTCCTCAACGACCTCTACGGCGGCTCGGCTTCGGCCGACCGCAACCTGTTCGTGCTGGGCGCCACCATCGACGGCACCGCGATCGCCGGCAGCACGCTCACCGAAAACTCCAACGGGCCACAGTCCTTCGGCTTCACGGCCGCGACCGCGGCGGCGACCGCCGTGTCCGGGTCTGTCACCGCGGGCACCGGCGCCGAGACGCTGGCGCTGGTGATCAGCGAGGACGCCTATCTGGGCGATGCGCAGTTCACCGTTTCGATCAACGGCGTGCAGCAGGGCGGCACGCTGGTGGCGAGCGCCGCCAATGTCACGCCCGGAACGCCGCTGTATGCCCAGTCGCAGGTGTTCGACATCGCCGGCAGCTTTGCCGGGAGCAACGTCGTCACCGTCACCTTCCTCAACGACCTCTACGGCGGCTCGGTGGCCGCCGACCGCAACCTGTTCGTGCTCGGCGCCACGATCAACGGCACCGCGATCGCCGGCAGCAAGCTCACTGAAGACTCCAGCGGGCCGCAGTCCTTCGGCTTCACCGAACCCGCTGCGCCGATCACGCCGGGGACCACGGCCGGCTCCGGCATCGCAACCGCGCTGATGCTCAACCTGTCGGAGGATTCGTTTCAGGGAGACGCGCAGTTCGTCGTCGCGGTCGACGGCGTGCAGCTTGGGTCGGCCCAGTCGGTCACGACCCAGCATGGCGGTGGCGGCTTCCAGGCGTTCGGGTTCACGGACACGCTGGCAGCCGGCACGCATGACGTGGCAGTGTCGTTCCTCAACGATCTTTACGGCGGCAGTTCGAGCATGGACCGCAACCTGTATGTCAACGGGGCGAGCGTGAACGGCGTCGCGGTCGGCGGTGCGGCTTCGGCGCTGCTGTCCAGTGGGACGAACCATTTTGGTATCGTGGTTCAGTAAGCAAGCAAGCGCTTCTTTTTTGTAAAAAAGAAGCAAAAAACTTTCATTCGCTGAGTCCGGACCTTCCTGAAAGTCACGCCTCAACTGA